>SXNL01000308.1 GCA_005777185.1 Myxococcales bacterium | reverse complement strand
TCCCTTCAGGGAGAGGGAGGCCGGGAGGGTGAGGTCTGCGCGGTGTCCCGGAACCTCTTCGTCTCCCCCTGAGCGCGCGTAGCGCGCGATTTGGGGGAGACCGACGCGCGCAGCGCGGCGAGTGGGGGCACCCCTTCTCTTGCGCTGGATCGCGCCCAACCAATCGGCATCGGTCCTAGTGCCCGGTGCCGAGGTCGGCGCGCTCGAGGATCGCCTGCGTGAGATCCTTCCCCGGCGCGAGCCCCTCCGTCAGGAGGTCCGCGGGACAGCGGCCGTGGGCGACAAGCTCCTCGAGCCGCGCGAGGTGGACGCGCTCGTCGCGGCCCGCGGTGGAGAGGTATTTCCGCCGCTCGAGGCCGCCCTTCGCGATGTCCATCACCTTCTCCGCGATGGGCGCGAGCGTGCCGCCGCGGAACGGGCTCGCGAGCCCATCCCGCCACACGTGCTGGCGCAGGGCCGTCACCTCGTCGAGCGTCCAGCTCTCGGTGAGCGCGAGCGCGTCGTCGAGCGCGCGCGCATCGTAGAGGATGCCCGTGAACAGGGCCGGCAGGGCGCAGGCCATCTTCGCGCCCTGGGCGTCCGCGCCGCGCACCTCGATCGTCTTCTTGAGCCGCACCTCGGGGAAGAGCGTGTTGAGATGCGTCACCCAGTCCGAGTAGCGCGCGTGGTGGCCCTCGAAGCCGTCCTCGAGGAAGCTCCCGAAGCTCTGCCCGGTGTTCACAACGGGCTTGCCGTCGCGCTTGAACATGAACATCGGCACGCCGAGGGCCCAGGCGACGTAGTCCTTGTACCCTGCATCCTTCTTCCACAGGCCGGGGACCAGGCCCGACCGGTCGGGATCCACCTCGAGCCACACCTTGGCCCTGTAGCTCTTCCCGCCGAAGAGGCCGCCCTCGTAGAAGGGCGCGTTACCGAACATCGCCGTGACGAGCGGCTGCACCCTGAGGGACAGCTGCATCTTCCGCATCGCGTCGGCCTCGTCGACGTAGTCGAAGTTGGCCTGCACGGTGGACGTGCGGAGCATCATGTCGAGCGCGAGCGCGCCGCGACGGGGCAGGTACTCGCGCATGATCGCGTAGCGCTGCTTCGGGATGAAGTCGAGGTCGCTGCGCCTCGCGAAGGGGTGGAACCCGAGGCCGAGCCAGCGCAGGCCGAGCCGCTCCGACAGCGGCGCGATCTCGGCGAGGTGGCCCCGGAACTCGGCGCAGATCTGGTGCGCGTGCTCGAGCGGCGCGCCGGACAGCTCGAGCTGGCTCCCGGGTTCGAGCGTGATGGAAGCGCCCGCGCGCGTGAGCGAGATGACGGGCGCGCCCGGCGCCTCGCTCTCCGGCGCCCACCCGTGATCCTCGGCGAGCATCGCCAGGAAGCGGGAGACGCCGCGCTCGCCGTCGAAGTGGATGGGGGCGCCGGTCACCCGGTCCACGCCGAACTTCTCCATCTCCGCGCCGACGCGGTGGAGGTGCTTCGGCTTCTCGGCGTCGTGGAAGACGCGTAGGAGCTGCTCCTCGCTCGTCAGGACGGCATCGTCGGGAGGCGGCATCGTGGCCATGGAGCCGCGTACGGTAACCCACGCGCAGCCTCGTGAGAAGTGGCCCGGCGCCCTTTCACGCCCGCGCGGGCCCTGGTGTGGCCCGGGGCCGCGCCGTCCGCTTCCGGTCGAAGATCCGCACGCGGCGCATGAGCAGGTCCGCCACGAATACGGCGATCGCCGCGAAGATGAACCTGGGCCAGAGGTCCTGGTGGAAGCGGATCGTCTCGCCCGCCGGGTCGAACACGGCCTTGGCGTCCGGGCTGACGGCGCCGCCGGTGATCTGCGCGGCGCGAGACAGCGTGATCACGTCTGGCGCGAGGGCCAGGTACTCGCGCGGGTACGGGTTCGTGACGTGCCCGAAGCTCTCCGCGACCTGGACGCTCTTGGTGCCGCCCTTGCCGTCGTCCACGGGGCGCTCGAGCTGCGCGTGGAGCACGTAGGACCCGTAGCGATCCAGCGGAAAACTCGACTCGTAACGCCCCGGCGCGGTCTGCCGCATCGCCACGCTCCTGCGCTGGCCGTTCGGCTGCGGGCCCGTGACGACGAGCTTCGCGTCGAGGCCGTTCTGGAACTTGTCGTCCCCGCCGACGGCGTCGATGTGGGCCTTCACGTGTCCCGTCGCCGTGTCGATCTCGGCCAGCATGTCGAGTTGCTGACGACGCTTCTGCCGCATGTGCTCGCGCACGAGCTGCCCCCAGAACTGCCCGTACCCCGGCCACCTCAGCCACTCCACGGCCCAGAGGTTCTTCACGTCACTCGTCCACGCGAGCGACCAGCCGAGGCCCACGTGCCAGCGCGCCAGGATGGGCTCCGCGAGCTCCGACTGGAGCAGCTCCTGCGCCGGTGCGGGTTTCATCTTCGTGGCGACATACCCGTGGAGGAGCGGCGCACCGGCGAGGTCGATCCCGCGCATGAAGTCCGCCATCGCGACGACCTTCGGCTGGAAGTACTCCTCGACCGCCGCCGAGCGGCTCACCATCTCCGTCTCGCGCGTGAACACCTTGGGCAACGACTGCGGGTCGAGCACCTTGTAGAAGCGACCGCCGCCGAGGTCGGACATCGAGCGAAGGAGCGTCTCGTCGACGCCCGTGCCGAGGCCGACGGTGGAGATCGTGATCCCCTCGCTCGCCATCTGCTGGCAGAGATCGCGGATCCCGTTCTGGGGCGCCTGCCCGTCGGTGAGGAGGATCACGTGCTTGCGGCGCGCGCGCGTCACGGTCAAGGTCTGGTAGCCGGCGTCGAGCGCGCTGAAGATCTCCGTCCCGCCGCCCGCCTGGACGCGCGAGATGTCGTTCTGGATGCGCGCGCGGTGCTTCGCGGGCGTCATCTTCACGACGCGCGTCGGCTGCGAGTCGAACGCGATCACCTCGAGCAGATCGTCCGCCTGCAGCGTGTCGGCGGTCGCCTTCGCAGCCTGCTTCGCCATCTCGAGCGGCATGCCGGACATCGATCCCGATCGGTCGATGACGAGCGCCATCGCCACCTGCGGCTCGTCCTTCTTCTTCTCGGAGTCCATCCGCACCGGGAGGATCCGCTCGATCGTCGTGTGCGCCCACCCGCCGAGGCCGTAACCGCTCTCCCCGCCGGCGAACAGGAATCCGCCACCGAGATCGCGAACGTACTGCTCGATCGCGTCCTGCTGCGTGAGCGAGACGGCCTCCGCGGGCGCGTCGGAGAGGATGACGAAGTCGTACCGCTCGAGCTCGCGGATGCTCTGCGGGATCTCGCGCGGGCCGCGGACATCGACGTCGAGCTCCTGCGCGTTCAGCGCGCTCGAAAGGTAGCCCGCGCGGGCGGGGTTGCCCTCGACGTAGAGGACCGACGGGCGCCCGGGGACCGCGACGGAGACGGAGAATCGGTTGTTCTCCTTGAAGCGATCCTCGGCGATCTCCGAGAGATCGAGCTGGTAGGTGACCTCGCCAGCGACCCGGACGACGCTCTTGAACACCACGTCGTTCTCGCCCGCGGCGAGGTCGATCGTACGGACGCCGTCCAGGCCGTTGATCGCCTCGCCCTGCTTCAGGATCGCCTTCGCCTTCTGGGCGCGGCTCGAGAAGATCATCGCGTGCAGGTTGAACGGCTCGCCCACGCGGACCCGCGCCGGGACGCGGAGCTCACGGAGGGCCACCTCCCCGGGGACCGGGCGGTGGTACGGCACGGTGTAGACCTTGAGGCCGAAGCCGCGAGCGCGGTTCGCCTCGGCGAGGAGGTCGCCATCGGTCTGCACGCCGTCCGTGAGGAGGACGGCGCGCCTGAGGTATCCCGCGGGGTACAGCCCGTAGGCGAGCTGGAGCGCGCTCGCGATGTCCGTCGCCGAGCCGAGGCCGAGCTTGGTGCCCGACGCCGCCTCGTGACGCTCGAGGGCCGGGGCCGTCCGGTCGGTGTCCCCGATGGGCACGACGCGGGGCCGCCGCGCGAAGGTGATCACGCGGACGAGATCGTCCGGTCGGCGCGCGTCGAGACCCTTCTGGATCTCCGCCTTCGCGTCCTCGAGCGCGAGGTCGGGCACGGACTCGGACACGTCGACCAGGTAGACCGTGCAGATCTTCGACGTCGTCGCCGTGCGAGCGAGCCGGGACAGGCCGAGCGCGAGGAGCGCCACGAACGTGACGCGCAGGATCACGGAGATCACGCGCTGTGCGATCGGGAGGTCGGCGAGCGACTTCCCGAGCATCCAGAGGAAGTACGGCGCGAGGAGGGCGAGCCCGAGCATCTTCGGGCTCAGGAGCTCGTACTCCTCGTCCCTGCGCTTCCACGCGATCGTCGGGGGTCCCGAGTAGATGTATTTTACATACAGTTGGAGGAGCGCCGCGCCGACGAGGAGCGACGTCACGCCCAGGGCCACCTTGCCGAGATCGACCGGCTCGGGGGCGAGGCCGCGCTGCAGCCGGCGCTCGAGGACCTTTCCGAGACCCCACACGACCCCGACACCGCCGACCGCCCACGGCAGCACGCGCGCGATCGCCTCGGGAAGCCGGCCCGTGCCGAGCCCCCATGCGAGGGCGCCGATCACGGCGAGCAGCACCACGTAGGCCAGCGCCTGGCGCGCGCGCGTGCTCATACGGTGAGCCTCCGGTGGTAGGTCGCCCACTCGAGGACGGTGAGCAGCACGACCAGGAGCAAGAGGTAGATCCAGATCTCGCGGCGCACGCCGATCTGAAAGCCCTCGAGGCGACCGGCCTTCTTCCCGTCGACCAGGAGCTCGGGCACCGGCGCGATGGTGCTCTCTTCCCCGTCGAGGAGGTTGGCGGCGAACGTCGTCGTCTGCGGCTCGCCGCCCGGCGCGACGGTGGAGAGCTCGTAGAAGCCCGCCCTCTGCCCCAGGTACACGGCGCGCCCCTCGTGCACGGGAACCTGCTCGGTGGCGCCGCCCGGCTTCTTCAAGGTCGCCGTCGCGTTGTTGGCGCCCACCGGGACGCGCCACACCTCGCCCGTGCGGAAGCTCGAGATGTACCGCGCGTCCTCGTCCGTGAACCAGTTGATGCTGTTGAGAAGGAGCAGCGGCCAGGCGACGCGGAGCGGGAGATCGCTGTCACGCGCGTCGAAACCCATAGCGACGAAGCGGAAGCCGCCCCGCGTGCCGGCGACGAGGATCGGGCCCTCCACCGAGGCGCCGACCGCCTTGTCACCCGGCTCCCCGACGAGCTTCCTCCCGCGCGCGATGTTGACGTCGTCGAGCGCCGTCCAGCGGATGATCGGGTGCTTGCGGTCGATGCGGTCGAAGCCGGGGCTCTTGAGCTCTGCGTCGACCTTGACGGGCGCGCCCGGGCCCCTCGGATCGAGGTAGATCGCGTGGGCCTTCGGCGGCTGCGCGGGCGTGACGCCGTCGAAGATCACGACGTCGGTGCGGAGCTCGCTGGACCGGTACTTGTCGGCGTACGCGCGCGGCGTGATGAGCGTGACCTCGAGGTACTCGTCGAGGAGCAGCGCGGCCTCCAGGTAGGTGTTGCCGGCCGTCACGACGAGCACCTTCGCGCGCCGCCGCTCGGGGAGGAGCGCGTAGGCGTGGTTGTCCGCGGGCAGCTCGTCCTTCGAGTCGCCCATGGGCGTGAGCTTCGCCTCGAGGGCGCGGCTCGCGCCGGACAGGTTCGGGTAGAACCGTGGAAGCCGCTCGCCGGGCTTCAGGCGCAGCTTCGAGAGGTCCACGAGCGCGCCGTCACCGAGCAGGGAGAGCTCCACGTCCTCGGCCTCGGGGCCGGTGTTCGTGACCTCGAGCATGACCTCGTAGCGGTTCTTGTCGAGCGGGTACCGCCGCACGGAGAACTGACTGATGGCGAGGTTTCGCGTGCTCTGCCCGATGGGCAGGAACGTCAGCCGCGCGTCGCCGAGGTGCACCGCGCCCGACGCGTCCTTGGCCTCGCCGAGCGCGCCGTCGGAGACGATCACGATCTCGGGGCTGTCGGCGCCGCGCAGCGCGTCGTTCGCGAAGCGGAGCGCGCGGGGGAAGTCGGCGCGGGCGTCGGTCGGGCGGAGCAGGTCGAGTGCGCGCTCGAGCTCGGACGTGTCTCCGCTCATGGGCCCGAGGGCGGTGACCTGCGAGTCCATCTGGGCGATCAGCATGCGATCGGATCCGCCGAGCCCGCGGAGCATCTTCTTGACCTCCTCGCGCGCGGCGTCCAGGCGGGTCTTCGCCGGCGGCGTCACGTCGGTGGCCTGCATCGACGCGGACGCGTCGACGAGCACGACCAGCGTGCGCCCCTTGATGATCGCCGCGCGCGCGCGCGGATCGCCGAGGGCGACGACCAGCATGGCGAGGAGCGCGAGCTGGAGGAGGAGCGACAGGAGGCGCTTCAGCTTGGAGAAGAGGCTCGTCGCCTCCTTGTCCTTCAGCACGCGCCGCCAGAGCTTGCCGAACGGCACACTCACGGTGCGGCGGCGCAGCTTGAGGATGTACAGCGCGACCACGAACGCGGACGCCGCCCCGAAGATGGCGAGCATCTGGGCGAGGGGCAGCCCCGAGAAGATCACCGGAGGAACCCTCCACGGCGGAAGACGCGCAGGATGAGGTCGTCGAAGGGCTGCGCGACGTCTGCCTGGATGTAGGGCACCTGTCGCGTGGCGCAGAACCGCGCGATATCGGAGAGGTACGCCTCGTACGCCTCGTGGAACGCCGTGAGGACGCGCGCGGTCACCGTGACCTCGCGCTCCTCCCCCGTCTCGCAGTCGTAGAGCAGCACGTCGCCCGACAGCTTGGGCTTGCCCTCGGCGTGATCGACGACGTGGACGACGAACGGATCGAACTTGTTGTAGCGGAGGACGTTGATGCCGCGCTCGAAGCCGGCGGGATCGTAGAGATCGCTGATCAGGACCGCGAGGCCGCGCCGCTTGTTCTGGGCCACGAACGTCTTGAGCGCGTCCTCGAGATCGGTCGCGCCCGCGGGCTCGACTGCCTTGAGGAAGCGAAAGACCTTGAAGATGCGCGCCTTTCCCCGCGTGGGTTGCATCCGCTCGAGGACACGGTCGGCGGTCGACACGATGGAGACGCGATCGAGGTTCGCGAGCCCGACGTACGCGAGCGCCGCCGCGATCTGCTTGGCGTAGCGCAGCTTCGCGCGGTCGCCGAAGGCCATCGATCCCGACACGTCGACGATGAAGTAGATGGAGAGGTCTTCCTCCTCCTCGTACAGGCGGAGGAGCAGTCGACCGAAGCGCTGGTAGACGTTCCAGTCGAGGTACCGGAAGTCATCGCCGGGCTGGTAGTCGCGGTGATCGGCGAACTCGATGCCGCTGCCGCTCTTCTTGGTCCGGCGCTCGGCGCGCGAGCGTCCGGCGAAGACGCGCCGACTCACGAGCGCGAGGTACTCGAGCTTCCGCTGGAACTCGTCATCGAAGAGATCGTCGTCGCCGAGCTTGCGGACGCCGGCCGCCTTCTTCTTGAAGACGGCGTCAAGAAGGCCCAACGGCGCCCCCGGCCGTGGCCTTGGCGTCCTTCGCGACCGACGCGACCGCGGCGCCGGCGCCCGCCTTCGTCTCGGGCAGGGCCTTCAGGATGGCCAGGATGACCTGGTCGGTCTTCACGCCCTCGGCCTCGCCCTCGAAGTTCAGGAGCACGCGGTGGCGGAGCGCAGGGAGCGCGACCTCTCGCACGTCGTCGATGCTCGCCGCGAAGCGCCCCTCGAAGAGCGCCCGGATCTTCGCCGCGAGCAGGATGGCCTGCGCGCCGCGGGGAGACGCGCCGAACCGGACGAAGCGCTTCACGATGTCGGGTACGTCCTCGCCCTCGGGGTGGGTCGCCGTGATGACCCGGATGGCGTAGTCCTGCACATGCCGGGCGACGGGCACCTGGCGCACGAGCCGCTGCATCAGCAGGATGTTCGCCTGGTCGAGCACGGGGCTGCGCGTCTCCACGTCGTTGCCCGTGGTGAGGTCGAGGATGCGGTGGAGCTCGTCGCGGTTCGGGAAGGGGACGTGGAGCTTGAAGAAGAAGCGATCGAGCTGCGCCTCCGGCAGGGGGTACGTGCCCTCCATCTCGAGCGGGTTCTGCGTCGCGAGGACGATGAAGGGCTGATCGAGGTGGTGGGTGGTGCGCCCGACGGAGACGCGGTGCTCCGCCATCGCCTCGAGGAGCGCGCTCTGCGTCTTCGGAGTGGCCCGGTTGATCTCGTCGGCGAGGACGATGTTCGCGAAGATGGGCCCGCGCCGGAACTCGAAGACCTTCCCGCCCGCCTGCGAGTCGTCGATGACGGTCGTGCCAAGGATGTCGGCGGGCATGAGGTCGGGCGTGACCTGGATGCGCGAGAAGCTGAGGCTCAGCGTCTCGGCGAGCACGCGGACCAGCATCGTCTTTCCGAGGCCAGGCACGCCTTCGAGGAGCGCGTGCCCGCCCGCCAGCATGCACGTGAGGACGCCGTCCACGACGGGCTGGTTCCCCACGATCGACTTGGCGACCTCGGCGCGCAGCGCCAGGACCCTCCCCTGAAATGCCTCGACCTGCGCCCTCACGGCGTCCGCGCTCATGCGTCGTCCTTTCTGTCCACGTTCACTTCGTTCACAGATCTTCCCGGGGCCGGATGAGCTGGAAGTACCGCCGAACGTAGAAGCGGTAGCCGCCGGGGATCTCGTCCTTGTTCAGCGCCTCCTCCGCGACCGTGTGGTACTCGCGGAAGACCTTCTTGTAGCCGCGCGACGCGAAGCCGCGCTCGGCGGCGCCCTGGATGACCTGGCTGCGGCTCCCGCCCTGCCCCGTCTCCTGGCCCGCGACCTGCGTGTCCTGGGTGCCGACCTTCGGATCGGTCGCCGCGCCCTGCACCTGACCGTCGTGGCCCGTGCCCCAGCCCGGCCCCTTGTTCTGACCTTGCCCGCCGTTCGGACCGTTGCCACCGCCCTGACCTTGGCCCTGGCTGAGCATCAGGATCTTCTCCCCGTTCGGGCCGAGGATCCAGATCTCCCCGCCCTGACCCTGGCCCTGACCGCCCTGACCCTGCTGGCCCTGCCCGCCCTGGCCCTGCTGGCCCTGCCCCTGCTGTCCGCCCTGGCCCTGCTGACCCTGGCCCTGCTGACCCTGGCCCTGCTGACCCTGGCCCTGCTGGCCATGGCCCTGCTGACCCTGGCCCTGCTGGCCCTGGCCCTGGCCCTGCTGGCCCTGGCCCTGGCCCTGCTGCCCCTGGCCCTGGCCCTGCTGGCCCTGGCCCTGGCCCTGCTGACCGCCCTGGCCGTGCGCACGCTGCTGGAACACGCGAAGGCGCGCCATCTGGCCTTGACCGCCCTGGCCCTGCCGCCGCAGCATTTCGCGTAGCTCCTGGAGCTTCTGGCGAAGCTGCTCCTTCTCCTCCTGCGACATCTCCTGCTTCGCCATGCGGTTGATGTCCTCGGCGCCCTTCTCGAGGTCCTGCGCAGAGAGGCCGAGGTCCTTCATGAGGTCCTCGGCCGCCTTGTTGAGCTCCCGGTCGAGCCTGTCGAGCTGCCGCCCCGCCGCCTCCTGCTGCTTCTGTTCGCGATCGAGGCGCTCGAGCTCGCGCTCCTTGCGCGTGAGGAGCTGCTTTTCCTGCTCCGTCACGCCGCCATCCCCCTGCTTCTGCTTCTCCCGGAGCAGCGATTTCTCGAGCTCGTCGCGGCGCTGGGCGAGCTTCTCCTCCCGGCTCTTCTGGTCCGCGGCGGCCTTCTTGAGCGCCTCGCGCATCTTCTCGAGCTGCGCCTTGTCGAGGGTGGCGCCCTTCTCGCGGAGCTTCTTCGCGAGCTCGCGCATCTGCTTCTCGGCCTCCGCGAGGTTCTTGTTCTCGAGGGCCTCGCCCACGGGCCTCGTCAGCTCGCTCTTCTTGAGCTCCTCGCCGAGCTTCTTCAGTGCGTCCTGCAGGGCCTTCGAGTCGGCCTCGCGGCCCTCGAGCAAGCGCTCCTCGAGCACCTGCATCTTGCGGAAGGCGTCGGTGCGATCGAGGCGCTTGTTCGCGAGATCCTCGATGAGCTGGTTGAACTCCTGGATCGCGGCGCGCGTCTCCTCGGTCTGGTCCTTCTGCTCGACGTCCCGCAGGAACTCGCGCATCGCGTCGAGATCGTCGGCCGTGACGTCGACCGCGTCGATGGTCTTCGCGGAGACGGCGACGTGGTGGCGCCGGATCTCGAACAGGCTCACCGCGACGACGACGACCGCCATCAGCGCGCACGCCCAGAGATCCGTCGGCCGCCGCATGGGGACCGCGCGCGCGGGCTGCACGGTGGCGGCGACCCGGAGGGCGTCGTCGATGGCCGCCTCCATGAACGGCGTCCGCTCGGCCGGCGGAAGCTCCGCGAAGGAGAGGGCGCTCGAGAGCCGATCCGCGAGGCCGTGGTGCCGGTCGAGCGCGACGGAGCCTGCGCGCCTGGGAAGGGGCCGGAGGTACGACCACGCGAAGACGAGCACGGCCTGCGCGGCGAGCACGGCCAGCGCGACGCGCGTGGTCCGTTCCGAGAGAAGCCCGGCCTTGCGGAGGCACAGCGCGACCGCAGCCCCGAAGAGGCCGGCGAGGAGCGCGCGCGTCCCCGCCTCGAGCGCGCGGCGGAGGCGCAGGCGGCGCTCGGCGCGGGCCGACGAGCGGGCGATGGGCCCCACGTCAGGCGGGCGGGCGGTCTGTCGTTGGCCTTCGCTCACGTCTCTTCGCTTCCCGGATGACCTTGAATCGGCTTTGTCCGCGTTTCCTTGGGAGAGTTCGCTCCGGCCCGCCGCCTTGTGACGAACGGGAGGGCGAGAAGTTCCTTACATCGTGCACAGTAACACGCTCGGCGCAGGCGAGCGCCCGCAACCCGCAGCCCCGAGCGTCACGCTGCCGCGCGCACGCCCGTACGTCGTCGCTGCCCGCCCCGATCCTGCGATGTGGTCGATCAGGGTGCCTCGGTCTCGACGATGCGCCGCCGCTCGTACCAGGGCGTCGCCTGCCTCGCCTTCCGGAGGTGCATGAGCACGAGCAGGGCGAGGCCGACCGAAGCGACCACCGCCGACCACGTCGGGGTCCGGGGCACACGGCCGGGGTTCACCTGCGCTGTTCCGAAGGGGGTCACCAGCACGGGGACCGTCCCGGAGGTCGCCCTGTCGAGCTGGCTCGCGACGTCGCGGGTGGTGCTCTCCGCGCGCACGACGGGCGCACGTCCGCGCGCAGGGCGCGCGGGGATGGTGTACGCGATGCGGGGGCGGCCGCCCGCGCTGCGGACATGTACGAGGTCGGCGGTCTCCGTCCTCCCGGTCAGGGCGAGGAGCTCCCAGCCGCCGAAGGCCACCGTGTGGACGAGCAGGAAGGCCACGATGCCCCATCGTGCGAAGGCGGCGTGCACGGCAGCGCGCGCGAGGTGGCGATCCGCGAGCGGCGTGGACGAGACGACGAGCGGACCGTCGTCCGGCGGCGTCACGACGAAGCCATCCTCCGCGTGGCGGTAGCCCCCGTCCCTCGCGCGTGGGTTGAAGCCGCGCCGGAGGATGCCGGCCACGGTGACCCGCTGGCCCGCCTTCACGAGCGTCGACCGCGTTCGCGCCCAGGGACCCGTGTAGGTTGCATCGCCGAGATCGTCGACCGCGACGACGCGTGTTCCCGGCTCCACGCGCACCCGCTCCCCCGACGCGAGCGCGAGGTAGAAAGGGCGCGCCTCCACGGTCCTCCGGACCTCGCTCCAGATGCGTCGGCCCCCCGCGTCGGATCCGGCCAGCCCTTGCTGGACCCGCATCGCCACGACCTCACCCTCGCCCTCGGACTCGACGTCGCCCGTGAGGGTGGCGTAGCCCACGGCGAGGGGCCTCGAGGGATCGATCGCGCTCTGCTCGGTCACCCAGGCCCGGTAGCGGCTGCGGCGCGCGAGCGTCCGCGTGAAGATGGCGAACGCGCCGTGGGCGAGCACGCCGACGACGAAGACGACCGCGGTGCTCGCCATCGGGGAGAGATCCCCGACGGGCACGTACTCTCCGAGGTGTACGATCTCCGGCATGCGCGTGTGGAACGTGGGGTCGCGGCGGCGCGGCCGCCACTACGATCTTGTAGCAGGTCCTCTCCGGACAGTACGCTCGACGCCGTGCCTCCCTTCCCGAGACCGCCCGCGCTGCCGGATCTGCCGCGCATCTCCCTGGAGGTCGTGCGGGACAGGACGGCCGAGCTCCCGCGGGGCTTCGCGAACGTCGTCCGGCACGAGCTCGTCGCGTCTTACCCGGACGGGACCCGCAGCGAGCCCTTCGTCTACGACACGGTCACGCGGCGAGCCGTGGACGCGGCCGTGATGATCGCCCACTTCGTATCCCGAGGAGAGCGGCGGATCTTCCTTCGGTCCGCGCTCCGGCCGCCGCTCGCCCTCCGCGACGACGCGGCTCCCCACGGCGGCGGCCTCTGGGAGCTACCGGCCGGGTTGATCGAGCCAGGAGAGGATCCACGCACCGCGGCCGCGCGAGAGCTGGAGGAGGAGCTGGGCTTCGACGTCCCGCCGGAGGCGATGATCCGCCTCTCTTCACCCTCCGCGCCCGCGCCGGCGCTCATCGCCGAGCTGCACTGGTTCTTCCACGTGGAGGTGGATCCGGCGACGCGCGCGAAGCCCTCGGAGGATGGCTCGCCGCTGGAGCGCGGGGCTTGCATCGTCGACGTCACGCTGTCGGACGCCCTCGCGCTCTGCCGCGCGGGCGAGATCGCCGACGAGAAGACGGAGCTGGGGATCCGGCGGCTGGCCGACCTCGGAATGTGACCGTCGTGGGGGAGGTCGTCGTCTTCGTCAAGCAGTCGAGCTACCGGCGGCTCGTCCTCGAGAGGAAGGACTCGCGCATCCGGACGCTCCTCTCGTCGAAGAGCCCCGCCACGCGGCACCTCAAGGCCACCCACGAGGATCACGAGGCGACCACCCGCGAGGTCCTCGACGCGCTGGAGCGGCTGGGGACGCGGTGCTCCGTGCGGAGCTCGAGGGACGCCGCGCCCATCCACGCGGCCGACCTGGTCGTCACCGTCGGGGGCGACGGGACGCTCCTCCTCGCGTCCCACCACGTGGGCCCGGACGTCCCCATCGTGGGCATCAACAGCGCGCCCAAGACGAGCGTCGGTTTCTTCTGCGCCGGCGTGAAGGGGACCGCGGCCCGGACGCTCGCGACCGCCCTGGCCGGGGGGCTCTCCCGCCTGCGCCTCGCGCGCATGCAGGTGGAGCGGAACGGCGACGTGATCAGCTCGAGGGTGTTGAACGAGGCCCTGTTCTGCCACGCCTCGCCCGCCGCGACCTCTCGTTACCTGCTCCAGGTGCACAGCGGCGGGCGCGAGCGCGAGGAAGACCAGCGCTCGAGCGGCCTCTGGATCGGGCCGGCCGCGGGATCGACGGCGGCCCAGAAGAGCGCCGGCGGGGACGTCCTCCCGCTGTCCTCTCGGGACCTCCAGTACGTCGTGCGCGAGCCCTACACGCCGCTCGGCGAGGTCTTCCGCCTGAAGAAGGGCCGCGTGTGCGCCGGCGGGGACATCACGCTGTACAACAAGATGCACGAGGCGAAGCTTTTCCTCGACGGCCACCAGCGGGCGTTCGACGTCCGATACGGTGACGAGCTCGTCATGCGCGTGTCCGACGAGAGCCTCACCATCCTGGGCATGGAGCCTCGATCTGGTGGTAGAAAGCGCCGCGCATGAGCGGCTTCGAGATCATCGGCACCGGCCGCTTCGTCCCGGGCAACCCCGTCACGAACACGGACCTCGCGAGGGTGATGGACACCTCCGACGAGTGGGTGTTCCAGCGGTCGGGTATCCGCCAGCGCCACTACGCCGCGGAGGGCCAGGGGGCGAGCGACCTGGCGCTCGAGGCCTCGCAGAGGGCGATCGCCGACGCGGGGATCGACGCCCGGGAGATCGACTACATCATCTTCTGCACGATGACGCCGGACTACGTCTTCCCGGGGTCGGCGGCGGTGCTCGGCGCCAAGCTCGGCCTCCTCGGGGTGGCGGCCCTCGACATCCGCCAGCAGTGCGCCGCGATGATCTTCGGCCTGCAGCTGATGAACGGGCTGTTCTCGTCCGGCGCGGCGCGGACGATCCTCTTCGTGGGGGCCGAGGCCCACGCGGGGTTCATGCCCTGGGACGACTGGGACCTCGTGACGGGGGCGGCGTCGCGGGACGTCTCGCCCGAGGCGCGCGAGCGTGCGAACGCCCACCGCGCGCTCGCCGTCCTCTTCGGCGACGGGGCGGGCGCGATGATCTTCCGGGCGACGACGCGCGACGCGGGCCTGGTGAAGCTGAAGGTCCACACCGACGGCCGCTACGCCGAGACGCTCTACGTGCCGGGCGGCGGCTTCCGCACGCGGCCCTACTGGAAGCGGGACATGTTCGACGAGCAGGCCCACATCCCTCGCATGGACGGGCGCGAGCTCTTCAAGTTCGCGGTGACGAAGCTGCCCAGGACGGCGCGCGAGCTGTGCGCCGAGGCGAACGTGCGGATCGACGAGGTCGACTGGTTCCTCGCGCACCAGGCGAACCTCCGGATCAACGAGTACGTGCGCGAGCAGCTGGGCGTCCCGAAGGAGAAGATGCCGATGAACATCGACCGCTACGGCAACACGAGCGCGGCGACGATCCCCATCCTCGTGGACGAGGTCCGCAGGGAGGGCAAGCTGAAGCCCGGCCAGCTCTCGATGATGCTGGCGCTCGGCGCCGGAATCCACTGGGGATGCGCGCTGTTGCGCCTGTGATAAGATCGTCGTCATGAACGCCCTCCTCCGCGGCCTCGCCGGCTCCGTGGTCCTCGCGAGCGCTTTCGCCGTCTTCCTTCCAGAGCCCTCCGCGAGGGCGTCGGTCTCGATCGCCGCCGCGTACGATGCGCTCGTGGGCACGGCGGACGCGATCGCGCTGGTCACGCCAGTCGAGACGATGTCCGCGTGGGAGGACGGCAAGATCTACACGTACACCCGCGTCAAGGTCGACCAGGGGGTGGCCGGCGATCTCGGCACGGGTGGAGAGGCCTGGGTCCGGACGCGCGGGGGCGTCGTGGGCAAGATCGGGCAGATCGTCGACGGGGAGGCCGTCTTCGTGCCGAAGACGCAGTCTCTCGTCTTCCTGAGGAAGGGTCCTCCAGGTGCCTTCGACGTCAGCGCGCGGGCGCAAGGCCAATACCCGGTCGTCCTCGACGAGTCCAGGAAGCGCGCAACCTTGACGCGGCACGCGAACGTCGGCGTCGTGTACCCACCGAAGACCGACCCCGCGCAGACGCTGCCGCGCCCGGACGTGAAGGCGCAGACAGCCGTCTCGACGCCCGCGGCGAGGGCGCCGATGAAGACGCCCGTGCCCGCCGCCGAGATGATCCACGGCCGCCCCGTCGAGGAGGTCGTGCGCGACATCGCCGCAGCGTACAAGCGCCTCCATGTGGCACCGTAGGCCGAGAGGCCTCTCTGCGAGTTGGCTGAGAGGCCCCCTCGCGCTCCCCGCGGCCGTGCTCGTCGCCTGGGTCGGGTTCGCGCCGGGGGCGGCCATGGCCTTCTGCAGGACGACGACCGTGCCGGTCGCGCCCAACTTCCAGCCTTCGCGCGAGAAGTGCTGGGACCGGGGGCAGCCGCTCTTCTGGAAGAACGCGTGCATCAGCTACGACCTCAACCGTGCCTCCAGCAAGCAGGTGAGCTACGACGACGCCGCGGACCACATCACGCGCGCCTTCACCCGATGGACGGGGGCAAGCTGCCCCACCGACGGCACGGGGACGTCGCGCGTGAGCATCGACGTACGCGACTTCGGGCCGGTGGAGTGCGGAGCCGTCAAGTACAACCAGGGCTTCGGGAACCAGAACGTCGTCGTGTTCCGCGACGAGAAGTGGGACAAGAACGACTCGAGCAACACCCTCGCCCTCACCACGGTCACGTTCAACCCCGACACCGGGGAGATCTACGACGCGGACATGGAGGTCAACACGCACGAGCACCCCGTCACGGTGCGGGATCCCGTCCCGGCCACGGGCTACGACTTCGCCAGCATCATGACGCACGAGACGGGTCACTTCCTCGGCCTCGCCCACTCGGGAGAGCCACGCGCGACGATGTACGCGAACTACCAGCCGGGCGCGACGGCGATGCGGAACCTGACGCAGGACGACATCACGGGGATCTGCACGGTCTACCGGCCCGACGGGACGCGCGCGGTGCTGGTGGACAAGTCCACGCCGGCCGACGTGTGCGATCCGACGCCCCGACACGGGTTCGCGCGGGAGTGCGCCCCGCCCGCGCAGAAGTGCGCGTACGCACCCGCGCCGCCGGGGGGCGCCGAGGGCAGCGGCGTATGGCTCGCGGCCCTCGTCGCCATCGCGGTCGCGCGGCGGCGCCGCGCGTGACCGCAGAGCTACCACGCCGAGGATTCGTCGCGGGTGGCGACGACTCTCCATCCAGGAAGACGCGGGACCCGGGGCCCGCGAGGCCGGCCGAATCCCGCCTGCGACATCTCGCGAACGGGTCGCGGACGGCCCGCGGCGAGGCGTCGGGTGGCCGCGCACGACTCCTCGTGGTGGCCGGAGAGGCGTCCGGAGATCGGGCGGCGGCCGGAGTGGTCGATGCGCTCGGACCCGGCGCGCCCCCGATCCTGGCGATCGGCGGGCCTGCGCTCGCGGCGCGAGGCGCCACGTTGCTCGCGGATCTCCGCGATTTCACGGCGATGGGCTTCTCGGAGGCGGTCCCCCGCGCCCGCGCGATCGGTCGAGCCTGGCGGCGCGCACACGCGGCCATCGAGGCCGGGCACCTCCGGGGCGCCCTCCTCGTGGGGTTCTCCGAGTTCAACACGCTCCTCCTCGGCAGACTGCGTCGCGCCGGGGTGCCCGCCGTGTTCTACGGCCCACCGCAGGCGTGGGCGTGGCGCGAGGGGCGCGCCCGCGGCATCGCCGACCGGGGCGACATCCTGTGTGTCCTGCTGCCTTTCGAGGAGCCGTGGTGGCGCGCCCGTGGCGCGCACGTCGTCTACGTCGGGCATCCCGCGACCGAGACGGCGCGGATCCCGGCCCCCATGTTGCGCGACGCGATCGGCCTGACCTCGGGCGCGAGCGCGATCGCCATCCTCCCGGGGAGCCGGCCGCACGAGGTGCGCAGCCTCGCGGTCCCCATGCTGGACGCGTTCGCGAGGGTCCGCGCCGATCGGGCCTCCACCGACGCGCGCGTCGTCGTGTCCGCGAGCCTCGACGCCGGGACCGCGACGTGGCTGCGCGAGGAGGCGCGGCGCGCTGGCGTGGCCACCCTCGACGCCGATCCACGGGCCGGCGCCGGCGAGATCCTCGGGGCGTTCGACGTGGCCCTGACGGCGTCGGGGACCGCGTCCCTGGAGGCCGCGCTGGCAGGGGCCGTGCCCGTCGTTGCGTACAAGGTGGGCCGGCTCAGCGAGGCCGTCGCGCGCGCGCTGCTCCAGACGCGGCACATCGCGCTCCCGAACATCGTCCTCGGGCGGCGCGTCTTCGCCGAGCACGTCCAGGACGACGCGTCCCCGGAGAGGCTCGCGGAGTCCGTGATCGACGCCGTCGACCGCCGGGACCCGCTGCGGGAGGCCTGCGCCGAGGTGCGCCATGCCCTCGGCCCTGCGCGCCCCTCCACGCACGTGGCGGCCGTCCTCCAGGAGCGCATGTGAAGCGCCGGATCCTGGCGCTGGCGGCGCTGGTGCTCGTGGCCACGCTCGTCCGCCTCCATGCGGCCCGGGTCGTCGGCTTCGGCGACAGCGAGGCCCTCTACGCCTGCTACGCGCTCCACCCCCAGGCCGCGTACCTCGATCACCCGGGGCTCGTCGGCGTCGTGATGGCCGAGCTGGGCGGCGGCGGCGCCCCGAGCCCCACGACGGTCCACACGCTCACCACGGTGCTGCTCGCGCTCTCGATCCCGCTCGCCGTGCTCGTCGCGCGTGCGTCGCGAGCATCGGAGGGCGCGGCGCTCGGGGTCGGCTTCGTCCTCTTCGCCGTGCCCGAGCTGGCCATCGGCCTCTTCGGCCTCACGCCGGACGCGCTGCTGTTCCCGACCACGCTGCTCTTCCTCCTGTTCGCGACCCTCGCCCTCCGTCCCGAGGACGACGCCAGGCGGCCGGTCTGGTTCCTGCTCGCGGGGCTCAGCGCGGGGGTCGCCGCGAGCGCGAAGGTCACCGGGATCCTCCTCCTCGTGGTGCTGGCCGTCGCCAGCGCGCGGACGGCGCGCGCCCGGACCCCGTGGCCGTGGCTCGGGATCCTCCTCGGGGGCATCGTGGTCTCGCCGGTCGTGCTGTACGAGATCCGCCACGGGTTCCCCATGGCGTCGCACCGCCTCGTCTCGACGCAGGCCGACGGCGGGTTCTCGCTCCGGAACGTGCTCGCCTTCGCGGGCGGACAGCTCGCCTACGTCTCGCCCGTCTTCGCGATCCTGGCCGTCGCCGCGGCCCGGAGGCTCTGGCGCGCTCGCAACGCCGATCCGCAGGCGAGGCTCCTGTTCCTCTCGTTCGCGATCCAGGCGCCCGTGCTGGGCTTCCTCGCGTTGTGGAGCCGTGTGGCCGAGCCCCACTGGTTCGCGCCTGCCCTGCTCGCGCTCCCCTTCGCCGAGGCGCGTGCTCCGGGGCCCCTCACGAGGCGCCTGGCGCACGCGGGGTTCGGGGTCGCCCTGGGGCTCACCGCGCTCGTGCACGCGTGGGTCCTCGTGCCAGCGTCGGCGGCGCTCGTTCCGGCCGGCGTGGATCCGAAGGTCGACATCGCGAACGAGCTCTACGGCTGGAACCAGGCGCTGGCTCACGCGCGAGACGTGCTCGCGTCGGATCGTGGCCCTGGCGATCCCGACGGGAGCGGGATCGCGGTCGTGGGGCCGCACTGGACCGTGTGCGCGCAGCTCCACGCGGGCCTCGGGAGGGGGGTCGCGGTCGGGTGCGACACGCCGATCCGGGACGACTTCGACGGCTGGCTCCCGCGACACGCCTGGCGCGCGAGGGAGAAGATCCTCTGGGTCTCCGACAACCGCTTCGCCACGGCGCCAGCGCCCTCCCTCCCCGGCCACTCCCGCACGCTCGAGAGCCGCGTGCGCGTCATGCGCGGCGGGCGGACGGCGCGGATCTTCACCTTCACGGTGTTCGAGCGGCGCGCGCAGGCGCTGTGGCCCTGACGAGGGCCCTCGACGCTCGGTCCGGGGCGGGCGTCAATCCGTCGGCGCGATCTCCTCCCACGCGGAGACGCGCGCGAGATCGGCGAGGGCGATGTTGAGATCGTACATCGCGTAGATGTGCTGCACGCGCGCGTTCACGAAGGATCGCAAGGGCTCCATGATGGCGCGCTCGTCCTTCGTCCCGAGGTCGATCGCGTCCTGGATCGTGCTGATCCACTGGCGCGTCCGGTGCTCCGCGCGGGCCCAGTTCTCCTCGCGGTTCTTGGCCTCGAGGGCCGTACCGTAGGCGTTCTCCACCTCGACGGCGACGCCGCCGAGCGCGTACCGCTCGAGCGCACGGACCTCCTCGAGCTGGGCCTCGGCCTGGGCGACGCGAGCGGACTGGGGCAGGAGGTCCAGGCTCCACCGCAGGCCGAACGCCACGCCGAAGAAGAAGTAGTTCCTGTCGCCCGCGTCGATGGGCGCGCTCGACGCCTCGCCGTACGCGAAGCGGTACCCGATCGCCAGGTCCGGGAACATGCGCGCGCGCTGGAACTCCACCCACGCCTGCCTCGCCGCGACGCCGGCGCGGGCGCGGTTCACGTCCCCGCGAAAGAGCCGCGCCGCGCTGAGGTACTGGACGACCGGCGAGAGCGTCCTGGTCGTCCGCTTGAGCGGCTCGTCCGGGATGTCGAACGCCGTCTGGATCCCGGTGAGGAAGCGCAGCGCCGCCATCGCGAAGGTCGCGCCGCGCGTCGTCTCCTCCGAGCGCGCGAGGGTCTCGTCGCGGAGGACCTCGAGACGGATCCGGTCGACGTCCTCCAGCCCCGGATCGTGCTTCTCGAGCTTCTTCTTGATCGAGGAGATGTTCTTGTCGAGGTACCGGATGATCTCCTCGATGATGTAGCGCGCGTCGCGGGTCAACATGAGCCCCCAGTACGCGCGCCGCACGTCCAGGCGGATGTCACGGCGGACCTTGTCCATGTCCCACTCGTTCACGCGCACCTGCCCCTCGGCAGCGCGCTTGATCGTGCTGATCTTTCCGAAGGTGTACAGGGGGACGGCCCCGTCGAGGCTGTACTGGATGAAGGGCTTCCAGCCCGCGCCCGGGAAGCTCGCCTGGGTCGTGGCCGAACCACCCCCCGGCGGCAGGATGCCGAAGGTCGAGTTGGCGAATATCTGCCAGAACGGCGTCCAGCGGGCCTCGTCGAGCTGCGCGCGCACGAACGACAGCCGCGCCTTCGCGGCCCACACGAGGGGGTGGTTGCGCTCCGCGAGGGCGAGGCACTCGGCGAGGTTGTACGTGCGTGGCTTGATCGTGGCCACGGGCGGCGTCCACGTGCCGAGGCCCGTCTCCTCCTGCTTCGGCTTGGCGTCGTCGTCGAGGTCGAAGTCGCCCGCCATCGCGGGGGTGGCGTGGAAGGCGAGGCCGACCGCGGCGGCGGCGCAGAGGAGCAAGCGTCGGAACCGCACCACGGACCCGAAGGCTAGCATTTTACCGGCCGAGACACGGCGGAGTTGGCCTCACCCCGCCTTGCGCACCGGTCCGACCTTGCGAACCACCCGCCGGAAGTTGGAGCGATCGAGCCCCGCGTGCTTCGCGGCCGCCGAGACGTTGCCCTCGGCCCGCTGCAACACCTCCCGGACGTACTGCTCGTCGAACGCGCGCCCGGCGATCCGCTTCGCCTCGCCGTAGGGCAGCGTGAAGACGTCGTCGGGCACGCCGAGGCCACCGAGGCTCCGCACGCTCGACGTCCGCGGCGCGATCTCGGGGGGGAGATCGTGCGGCTCGACGGTGGAGCCCGACGCGAGGACGATCGCGCGCTCCATGGCGTGCTCGAGTTCGCGCACGTTCCCGGGCCACGGGTAGCGCGCGAGGTGGACGCGCGCGTCCGGCGAGAGCGTGGGGGCGAGCCTGCCGGCGCGCGCGGCGTACTTCGCGAGGAAGTGCGCCGCGAGGAGCACGAGATCCCCCTCCCGCTCGCGGAGGGGCGGCAGGTCGATGGCGATGACGTTGAGACGATAGTAGAGGTCGCTGCGGAACGAGCCGTCCCTCACGCGATCCGCGAGTGCAACGTTGGTCGCCGAGACGACACGGACGTCGACCTTCCGCGTGTCGTCCGCGCCGACGCGCTTGATCTCTCCCTCCTGCAGGGCGCGCAGGAGCTTGACCTGCGCGTGGAGCGGAAGATCGCCGATCTCGTCGAGAAAGAGCGTGCCCGTGTGGGCCGCCTCGAAGAGCCCCGCGCGGGCACCGAGGGCGCCGGTGAACGCCCCCCTCACGTGAGCAGCTGCTTAATCTCTGAAGCTGGGTTTCCTCATCTGTAAATTGAACCTAGTAATATCTACCTCATAGGCTGTTGAATGAGATCCTGTTTATGAAGAGTTTAGCAGAG
>SXNL01000307.1 GCA_005777185.1 Myxococcales bacterium | reverse complement strand
GCGCTCGGCGAAAGCCCTCGTGGCGTGATCGAGATCGTCCACCCGGAGGTGGATCTTCTCGGCGCTCTCCCCGGCCGTGGCATCCTCGAGGGCGCGCACGGCCTCGCGGATCGTCGCCTCCTCGCCCGGCTCGAGGAGCTCGCGATCCACCTCCAGGGCCTTCGTCGTCGCGTGCACGAGCCGGCGCGCCTCGACGCGGCGCTCCGCGAGGCGTCGCGCCCGGAGATCGTCCTCGCCGTGGTCGATCGCGTCGAGCAGCATGCGCTCGACCGCCTCGTCGTCGAGCCCGTAGGACGGCTGCACCTCGACCCGTTGCGAGACGCCTGTCCCCGTCTCCTGCGCCTCGACCGAGAGCAGGCCGTCAGCGTCGACCGAGAACCGGACCTCGAGCCGCGCCATCCCCGCCGGCATCCGGGGGATCCCCTTCAGCGTGAAGCGCGCCAGGCTCCGCGCGTCCCTCGCGAGCTCGCGCTCGCCCTGGACGACGTGGATCTGGAAGCCGGTCTGGTTGTCCTCCTGGGTGGTGTACGTCGCGCGCGCCCCGGTCGGGATGGTCGTGTTCCTGGGGAGGATCTTGTCCACGACGCCCCCGCCCACCTCGATGCCGAGCGACAGAGGCAGCACGTCGAGGAGCAGCACCTCGTCCTTCGCGCCTTCACCGGCGAGGAGGTGGGCCTGCACGGCCGCGCCGAGCGCGACGACGCGATCCGGATCGATCCCCTCGAGCGGCTCCCGGCCGAAGATCCGTCGCGCGTGCGCGCGCACCGCGGGTACCCGGGTCGACCCGCCGACGAGGATGACGCCGTCGAGCGCGCCGGGCGCGATCTTCGCGTCGCGGAGCGCGCGCCTGCACGCCACGCCCGTCCGGTCCAGGAGCGGCTGGAGCAGCTCCTCGAACCGCGCCCGCGACAGCGCGAGCCTCGCCGGGCCGACGCCGAGCGGGTTGTCGATCTCCGCGGTCTCGACCTCGGTCAGCGCGTGCTTGAGCGCCCGCGACGCGTCGAGGAGCGCGCGCACCACCGCCGGCGTCCGCGCCTCGTCTGGCAGCGACAGCGCGCGGGAGAGCTCGTCCGAGATCGCTCGGTCCATGTCGTCGCCGCCGAGCGCGCTGTCGCCTCCCGTCGACTTGACCTGGAAGACGCCGTCCTCCAGGAGGAGGATCGTCACGTCGAACGTCCCGCCTCCGAGATCGTACACGACGAAGGTCCCGTTTCTTCTCTGGTCGAGCCCGTACGCGAGCGCCGCCGCCGTCGGCTCGTTCAGGAGGCGGAGCACACTGAGCCCCGCGAGCCGGCCCGCGTCCTTCGTGGCCTGGCGCGGCGCGTCGTCGAAGTAGGCGGGCACCGTGATCACCGCACCGCCCACCGTGCGGAGCTCGTCCTCGGCGAGCTGCTTGAGGGCGCGCAGGATCTCGGCGCTGACCTCGACGGGCGTGACGGCCCGACCCCGGATGTCGAACCGGACGACGTTGGGGCCGCCCTCCGTCCGCGGCAGGAAGGTGTAGGGCCCGAGGCGGCGCGTCTCCGGATCGTCGGCGCCCTTGCCCATGAACCGCTTCGCGCTGACCACGGTCTCCCGCGGGTGCTCCCGGGCGAGGGAGAGCGCGGGGGCGCCGACGACCACGCCCCCCTCCGCGTAGTGCACGACCGACGGGAGGAGGGCCTGATCGTTGCAATCCGCGATCGTCTCCGGGCGGCCGTCCTTGACGTACGCCACGAGCGAGTTCGTCGTCCCCAGATCGATGCCGATGGGGCGCGGTGGGGCCTTCGGATCGAAGATCTCCAGGAGCATCAAGCGTCCTCCCACTCGGCCTTCACGGCCTCGAGCTCCTCGAGCATCCGCAGGTAGAACCGGAGCTGACCGAGGAGCGGCAGGAGGCTCGCGAGATCCCCTCCCCTCGAGAACCCCGCCCCGAGCGCCGCCTGTACCGCGCGCGCGCGCGCCCGCGTCTCGTGCTCGATGCGCTCGAGCGTGCGCACGTCCCGCGCCGCGCGAGCCTCTCCGACCGCCTCTCGCTCCTCCAGGACCTCCATCAGGAACGCGGGGCTCGCCTTCGGCTCGCTTGCCTCGCCCACGGGCACGCCCGCAAGCTCGAACATCGCCTCGGCGCGGCGCACGGGATCCTCCAGTACGCGGAAGGCGTGGTTGACCTCCGTGGCGCGCTCGAGCGATCGCCTCCGCTCGCTCGCGCCCGCGCCGGCGAACCGGTCGGGGTGGAGCGCCCGCGACAGTTCGCGGTGGACGCGCCCGATCTCCGCGAGGTCGACGTCGTAGCGCCGCGGCACGCCGAAGACCTCGAACGGATCGGTCACGTCGTGAAGCTGTGCCCGCATCCGCAGCTCGCCTTCTCGTGCGGGTTCGCGAACTTGAAGCCCTCCTGCAGGAGGGTCTTCTCGTAGTCGAACACGGCCCCGTCGAGGTAGACGAGGCTCTTCCTGTCGACCACGACGCGCACTGGCGTCCCGTCCGCGCTCACGAGATCGTACACGCGGTCGCGCGCGTGGGGCGGGCCGTCGTGGAACTCGATCACGTACGAGAAGCCCGAGCACCCGCCCCCACGCACGCCCACGCGGAGGGCGGTGCCCTCGACGCCGCGCTTCGCGATCTGCCGCCGGATCGCCTCGACTGCGCCCGGGGTGATCGTGATGCCGGGCTCCTTCTTCTGGACCGGCTCGGCGGGGACGCTCTCGGCCATCATCATCCCTGCGCCTCTCGCGCCGCGCCATGGGGAACGGGGCCCTCGCTCGCCGGGGCGACGGCCGCCACCGAGTCCCGCCGCGCCGCCTGCTTGGCCCGGAAGTCGGCGATCGCGCTCTTGATCGCGTCCTCGGCGAGTACCGAGCAGTGGATCTTGACCGGCGGCAAGTCCAGCTCCGTCACGATGTCGACGTTTCGGATGGCCTCCGCCTGGTCGATCGTCTTGCCCTTCAGCCACTCGGTGGCGAGGGAGGACGACGCGATCGCCGATCCGCACCCGAACGTCTTGAAGCGGGCGTCCTCGATGAGCCCGCCGTCGCCCACCTTGATCTGCAGGCGCATGACGTCGCCGCACGCGGGAGCGCCGACCAGACCCGTCCCGACGTTGGGGTCGTTCTTGTCGAGCGTGCCCACGTTGCGCGGGTTCTCGGTGTGCTCGATGACCTTGGTGCTGTAGCTCATGGTGCCTTCTCCATCCTTGCCATCGTGATCATGTGGTCGGCCCTCTGCCAGGCCGGACCGGGGGCCCTAGTGCGCGACCCACTGGACCTTCTCGAGGTCGATCCCTTCCTGATGCATCTCGTAGAGAGGCGAGAGCTCCCTGAGCTTTCGCACCTTCGTCGCCACGAGATCGGCGACGTAGTCGACCTCCTCCGGCGTGTTGAAGCGTCCGAGGCCGAAGCGGATGCTCGAGTGGGCCAGCTCGTCGCCGACCCCGAGGGCGCGGAGCACGTAGCTCGGCTCCAGGCTCGATGACGTGCACGCCGAGCCGGAGCTCACCGCCACGTCCTTGATGGCCATCATGAGGCCCTCGCCCTCGACGAAGGCGAACGACAGGTTCAGGTTGCCCGGGAGCCGGTGCTCGAACGACCCGTTGAGGTGTACCTCGTCGAGCTCGCCGACGAGGCGCGTGCGCAGCCGCTCGCGGAGCGCGAGGATGCGGGCCGACTCCTCCCTGCCCTCGAGGCGCATGATGTCGCACGCCTTCCCGAAGCCGACGATCGCGGGAACGTTGAGCGTACCCGACCGCATGCCGCGCTCGTGCCCGCCGCCGTCCATCTGCGCCACGAGCCGGACCCGGGGCTTGCTCCGCCGGACGTAGAGGGCGCCCACGCCCTTGGGGCCGTACATCTTGTGGGCCGTGACGCTCGCGAGGTCGACGTTCATCGACTGGACGTCGAACGGGACCTTGCCGACCCCCTGCACCGCGTCCGAGTGGAGCAGGACCCCGCGGGCCCGCGTGATCTCGCCGATCTCCCGGAGGGGCTGGACGGTGCCGATCTCGTTGTTGGCGAGCATGATCGAGACGAGGATGGTCTTGTCGCCGATGGCCTTCGCCACGTCCGCCGGGTCGACGCGGCCGTCCTTGCCCACGTCGAGGTAGGTGACGCGTAGGCCCTCCTTCTCGAGGCGCTTGCACGTGTCGAGCACGGCCTTGTGCTCGGTGACCTGCGTGACGACGTGGTCACCCTTGTCGCGGTAGAAGTCGGCCACGCCCTTGATGGCGAGGTTGTTGGACTCGGTCGCGCCGGACGTGAACACGATCTCCTTCGCGCTCGCCGCGCCGAGGAGCTGCCCGACGCGCTCGCGGGCGTGCTCGACGGCCTCCTCCGCGGCCCACCCGAAGGCGTGGTTGCGGCTCGCGGCGTTGCCGAACGACTTCGTGAAGTGCGGCAGCATCTCCTCGACGACGCGCGGATCGACCGGCGTGGTCGAGTGGTAGTCCATGAAGATGGGGAGCTGGAGGGTCATGCGTTGCTTCTCTTCATCCTGGGGAGCTCGAGAGGGCGCTGGGCCCCGTCGAACCTGGGGCTCCCCTCGAAACCTGACTGCGAAGCTCCAGCCGCGCTCCCGGCCCCCTCGAACCTGGAGAAGCCGTCGACGAGCTCGGGGACCGTCGTGGTGGGCTCGTGGTGATCGCAGCTCCTGCAAGCGGCCAGGAGGCGATGAGGCTCGCACACGTCACACGTGTCGAGGTACGCCAGGGAGGCGATGATCTCGTGCTCGAGCTCGTGCAGGCGCTTCAGGTGCGCGCGCGTCTCCTCGAGCTTTCGCGCGTAGACCTCGCGCATCCTCACCATCGCACGGGGTGCGGTGCGGGCCTCCTCCCAGTCGCGCACCACCGACTGGATGTCGGTCAGGCTGAAACCCATGTCCTGCAACTTGCCGATCCACCGGATCCGGACGAGCGCGTCCCGGTTGTAGAGCCGGTACCGCCCCTTCGAGCGGGCCGCGGGCCGGAGCAGGTCGAGCTCCTCGTACAGGTGGATCGCTCGAACGGTCTTGCCAGAATCCCTTGCAAGATCACCGATTTGCATCAGTTCTCCGTCCGCTGCCGCGGTCGGCTCTCGGACGATGGGGAGTCGGATGGGACCAGACATGGGAACCTTGCCGTTAGCGTGAGGCTTCCTCCTCATTAGGCCGGCGAATGGCACTCGTCAAGCCAAACCCTCACGCACACGTGAGGGTCGTGGGGGATCAGCTTCCGACAGCCCGGATGGTGATACCCTCCGAGACCCGTGCCGTCCGACGACGACGAGTCCACACGTCTGTTCCGGGTACCGCCCAAGAAGAGCCGGGCCTCGGGCTCCAGTCCGTCCGCGGTGGACGTCGGCGTGCCAGGCGAGGACGACGGCGATCCGCCGGTGCCCGATTCCTCGCGGACGCAGGTCGACGCGTTCGACGAGCCTCCGCTCTCCCAGACCCAGGACAACGTCGTGCCGCTCACGTGGGACGATCAGACGACCTCCGACAAGCTCGGGGCGCAGGCGCGGGCTGTGCTCATGGGCGGCCCGTCGTCGTCCACGGGCATCTCCGTCGGTGACCTCAGGGTCGCGATCGAGGTCGGCGGCGAGGAGGAGCCGCTGTCGATGGAGCCGCGGACGGCGATCGTGCCCGCGGACGTCATCGCGGAGCTCCTCCACGCCCACGACGCGCGTCCGCCCATGGACTCCGTCCCGGGCGAGAACGCGACCTTGATCCCGACGATGCGCGGCGCGCTCGGCTACCGCCAGGTGATCGAGCGCAGCGCGGCGGACGAGCGGCGCGGTGAGCCGGGAGCGCCGCCGACGAAGCCTCCCGTACGGCGCGTCCCGCCCCCCCCGCGGCCACCCCGACTGAAGAAGGTCGTGCGCCCCGCCATGCCGCGGACGCGTACGGCGTCGGTGCCGCCGCCCGCCATGGTTCCGCGACCACCGAGCGAGCCCCCGCAGGCCGAGCCCTCGCAGGTCACGCAGGGCGACTCCGCGCCGGAGGCGAGCATGGCGCCGCTCACTCCGCTCCAGGCACCTGATCCCCTGGACCTCGCCGATTCGAGCATGCTCACCCAGAGCGTCCCCGCGGCGGAGCTGCCGGTGACGTCGCCGCGCCCCGACCTCGAGCCCCTGCGCGAGGCGCCCGCACCGGACAAGGAGACCGCGACGAGCCTGGCGGACCTCGCCGACATCGAGGAGCTCGGCGACTACGAGGACGACGTCACGCGCACGAGCGCGAAGCCCTTCAAGGCCACGCCTCGCGCGGCCGTGCTCGAGCTCGTGCCGGAGGACGACGGCGAGCACACCGAGATCGGCAAGCCGATCCGGATGGGCGTCGCGCCCGCCGCGTACAAGCCGCCCGCGCCGGATCCGACCGCCTTGCGCGAGGCCTTCGAGGTCGACGCCGACGAGGAGGAGATGGCCCTCATCAAGGCCTCCTCCTGGGAGCCGCTCGTGGAGCTCCACCTCGCGCGCATGCAGACGGCGCCCACAGGCTCCGTGCGCGCGCGCCTCCTGCTCAAGATCGCGAGCGTGTTCGAGGCGCGGCTCGGCGACGACGCGCAGGCCTTCGATGCGCTCGTCGAGGCCTTCGACACGTGGCCTGCGAACGAGGAGGTGGCGGCCGCGATCGAGCGCGTCGCGCCGAAGCTCGACGCCTGGAACACGATCCTCGAGCGCGTCGTCAACCGCATGGCCGGCGCGACGCCCGATCTGCGCGCGACGCTGACCGCCCGCCTGGCGAAGTGGTACGATGTCGGAGCGAAGCGGCCAGACCTCGCGGACGAGCAGACGCGCGAGCTCCAGATGCTCGACCCGGGGCACCCCCTCGTCTGCCTCCGCGCTGCGCGGGAGGCACGCGCACGCGGCGACTCCCGCAACGAGCGCGACCAGCTCGAACGCGCGCTCGACCGCACGCAGAGGCGCGACGAGAGGGTGCTCATCTACATGGCCATGGCGCGCGTGCGCGGCAACACCGCCGACGTCGTCCAGAGGCACCTCGAGGCGGCGTATCGCCTCGCGCCGCAGTCGTTCGAGGTGCTGGCGTTCATGGAGCAGCTCGCCGGCGCCTTCGAGCGATTCGGCGTCGTGGAGTGGACGCTCGAGGAGCAAGTCAAGCGGGCGCGGAAGACCGAGGACAAGGTCGCGGCGCTCCTCCGCCACGCGGAGCTGCTCGAGAAGCGCTACGTGCGCCGCGACGCTGCCGCGCAGAAATTCGAGCACGTGATCCGCCTCGTGCCGAACCACGCCGTGGCGTTCGCGGGCCTCGAGCGCTGCTATCACGCCCAGCGCATGTGGCCGGAGCTGGCGCGCACGTTCGAGCGTCGCGCCGAGCACGCCGAGACGCCGCGGGCGCGCCTCGAGCTGCTGCGCCGCGCGGCCGAGGTCCTCGACCTCAAGGTGTCGGACCCGCAGGGCGCCGCGCTCGTTCTCAAGCAGGGCCTGGCCGCCGATTCCCGGGACGCGAAGCTCCTCGCCGACCTGGCCCGCCTCTCCGAGAAAGCCAGGAACTTCGCGGACGTCGTCACGTACAAGAGCGCGCTCGCGGACATCACGCCGAACAAGCGCATGGCGTCGCAGATGTACGTGCAGATCGGCGACATCCTGGCCCAGCCGGACAACGACCCCATGGGCGCGCGGCTCGCGTACGAGAAGGCGGTCTCGGTCGATCGGACGAACACACACGCGTGGGAGGCCGTCGAGCGCATGGCGCGCGAGTCGGAGGACCAGCAGCGCCTGGTGCAGTGTCTCGAGGAGCGTGCAAAATACACGGACTCGCCGCGCCTGCGCGCGCAGGTGCTGGCCGAGCTCGGCAGCCTCCGGCAGCGGCTGGGCGACGGCACGGGGGCGCGCGCGGCGTTCGAGGGGGCGCAGCAGGCCGATCCGGGCAACGAGCGCGCCAAGCTGGAGGTGCTCGAGGCGTACCTCGCGGAGGAGAAGTGGGCCCAGGCCGCGCCGCTCGCCGAGCAGCTGGTCGCCGCCACGTCGCGCAGCAAGGAGATCCAGTTCGCGCGCCTCCGCCTCGCGACGCGGGCCTTCAGCGGGAAGGGCGACGTGGACAAGGCCCTCGGGTTCGCGATCCAGGCCTGCGAGATCGACACGTCGTCGCTCGAGGCGTGGACGGACCTCCTCGACCTCGCGAACCGGGGCGCGAACAAGGGGAGCTTCCTGGAAAGGATGCGACCGCTCTTCGAGCACATGCGCGACGCGCCGCTCCCGCTCGAGGCGGACATGCTCTGCAAGCTGGGGAACGTGGAGCTGGCGATGGGGATGGCCGAGCGCGCGCTCATCACCTTCTCGCGCGCGATGGAGCTCGACAGCGACAGCCCCGCCGCCCTCACCGGAATGGTCGGCGCGTGCCTCGCCAAGGAGGACTGGGCGGGCGCGTGCGACTGCAAGGTTGCGCTCGCCCGCAACGCCGTCTCTCTCGACGAGAAGTTCAAGCAGCTGTGCGAGGCAGGCGAGATCTGGGCGCACCGCGCGAACGACTACGGGGAGGCCAACCGCGTCTGGGAGGAAGCGCTCGCGATCAACCCACGCGATCACTGGCTGCTCCACGCGCTGATGTGGCTCTACGGCGAGATGGAGGACTGGGAGAAGCTCGACCACATCCTCCTCAAGATCGCCGACATCCAGGAGAGCCCCGAACGGCGCGCCAAGAGCCTCTTCGCCCGGGCGCAGGTCATCGACGAGAAGGTCGGCGACGACCTCCGCGCCGCGCACGCTTACGAGGAGGTCCTCGAGGTCGATCCTGCGCGCCTCGACGCGTTCGAGCAGGTCGTGCGCCTGCTCACGTCGCGCAAGGACTGGTGGGAACTCGAGCGCGCGTACCGGGTGATGATCGGGCGCGTCCAGAGCGGCTCGGACGGCGGGCTCAAGGCGGCCCTCTTCCAGCAGCTCGGCATCATCTACCGCGACCGGATCGGCGACGCGGCGCAGGCGCTCGAGGCCTTCAGCGCGGCCGCGCGGATGCGACCCGAGGACGGCGAGCTACGCCGCATCGTGACCGAGCTCCTGGTCGTGACGGACCACCTCGACCAGGCGGTCGCGCAGATCCGCGAGAAGATCGAGCACGAGCCGCTCGACGCAGGCCTGTTCAGCGAGCTCTACGAGCTGTTCCTGCGGCAACAGGCGTTCGACCGCGCGTGGTGCGCGCTCGACGTGCTCTCGACCCTCGCGCAGCTCACCCCCGACCAGGCGCAGTTCCACACCGACTACCCGCCCTTCCCGCTCGGCGAGATCCCCGGGCAGATCACCGACGAGGCCTGGCGGAGCCATCTCCTCCACCGTGAGCTCGATCCGGTGCTCACGCGGGTATTCTCCTGGACCCTCCCCGCGGTCGCGCGCGCGCGGCACAAGCTGCTCCCGCCGCACGAGGCTTCCCTCCTGGTCGGGCGTCCCTTCACCGGCAGTCACACGCCGATGGCGCAGAAGATCCGCACGACCTTTCGCAACGCGAGCGAGGTCCTCGGCATCCCCTCCCCCGATCTCCTCGCGGCGCCGCCGTCCACGACCGGACAGCCGCTCGCGCCGGCGCTGTCCCCCTTCGGCGCCATCTACGTGAACGGACCGCTGGTCGAGGCGCGGGCCGATCTCCTGACCTACCTCATCGGCAAGCGGCTCGCCGAGCAACGCCCGGAGCTCGCGGCGCGGGCCTTCTACCCGACGGTCAGCGAGATGACGTCGCTCCTCGCGGTGGCCGTGCGCGTGGCGAACGGGACGGCGGGGCGCGATCCCGGGTTCCTCCCCTTCGACACGGTCCTGCTCCAGACGATGACCTGGGAGGAGCAGGGTGCGCTGCGCCAGCTGGTCACGGGCGCGCTCGCGGAGGGCAAGCTCCTCGACGTGCGGCGCTGGTCGCAGCTCGCCGACGTCTCGAGCACGCGCGCGGGTCTGCTCCTCGCGGGCGACATGGCGACCGCGAGACGGGCCATCCAGAAGGAGCCGCAGACGTCGTCGGATCTCGTGCCCCGCGAGAAGATCGCGGCGCTGAACCTGTTCGCGATCAGTGACCAGCACGCCGACCTCCGCGGGGCGATCGGCGTGGCGGTGGCGAGCGAACAGTAGGAGACTTCCTACCCGCCGGGGGAGCCGGCCAGCTCGATCTTGGCGCAGTCCCTCACGATGGCCCGCAGCACGCCGAACAGCTCCCCGTCGCCTGGCGCGCCCCCCCCGGTGTGCCGCGCGTCCACCCAGGCGCCCAAGGTAGCGTCCCAGTCGAAGTGCCACCCGCGCGCGTTCGCGGCGAGCCAGATCTGCCTCACCGCGCGCTGCGTGTTGACGACGCAGCGGCTCCGATCGCGAAACGTCATCCGGATGACGTCCCCGGCGCGCTCGAGGTCGACGTCCTCCGGGTCCACCTCCGAGAAGAGGTCCTCGACCTGACCCAGGGCGCGGTCCGCGAGCCTCTCGTATTCGGCCTCGTCGATCATCTCAGTTGAGCGTGTAGGGCAGCCCCAGCGCAAAGGGCGCGATGGTTGCGTCGAAGGCCGCGCCGGACTCGCGGTGCATCTGGTAGGTGCCGCGCATGGAGCCGCGCGGCGTGGCGAGCACGCAGCCGCTCGTGTACTCGAAGTGCTCGCCCGGGCGGAGGTTGGGCGTCTGCCCGACCACGCCGGGACCGCGGACCTCTTCAACTTTCCCGTCGCCGTCCGTAATGATCCAGTGCCGGGTCCGAAGCTGAGCCGGCTCCGACCCCTCGTTTGCGATGTGTACAGTGTACGCGAAGACGTAGCGCTTCGCCCGGGGCGACGACTGCTCGGGCACGTACTGCGCCTTCACTTCGACCCGGATGCCGTTGGTGACAGCGGTGGACACCCCAGGATTCCTAAGGGACAAATCAGAATGTTTCAAGCACGCCGTTCCGCACCGCCCGACGCCACGCAGGACCTCGCCCCGAGCTCGCCGCCTTCGCGCCGCCCGCCCGTCCCGTCGGGGCCGCGCGACAACGGCGCGTCGGACCGGCCCGGCATCGGGTATCCTGCCGCCAACATGAGCATCCAGCCTGAACAGGAGGAGGCGTTCCTCAGGCTCCTCCCCGAGCTCGAGAAGGTGCGTGAGCCGATCGTGCCGTTCGCGGATCCGCACTCGGCGGCGGTCGCGGCGCTCCTCGTGACGGACTACCTCGCGCAGCCGGACATGGCGCCGAAGGTGGCCGCGCTCGCGAAGGGCGGAACCCTCGCCGAGGACGGCCCACACAGGCTCCAGACGATCGCGCGCGCGCTGCTCCACCTCATGGCGGGGCTCGGGGGCGACTGGTTCTGGGGGGTGCACCCCCTCAAGGTTCCGGAGCTGCGCGATCAGGCGATCGAGATCAGGGACCGCATGATCGACCTCGCCGAGCGCGGCCTGCACGATCCGGACGCTCGGCTGTGGATCGAGGCCATCAAGAAGGGGGCCGGCGACGTCGATCTCCTCATCGACCTCCGCAGCGTCGTGTACCTCTACACGACATACCAGTCCGAACTCGAGCGAGCGCTCGAGTACAGCGCCGACGACGCGAAGGAGGCGACCGCGTGCGCCGAGCGCATCGAGGCCGCCCTGTCGGCGGACGAGGCCCCGGACAAGAAGGCGATCCGGGGATACGTCGCGCGGGCGTTCACGCTGCTCGTGCCGCTCTACGAGGAGGTGTGCAGGGCCGGGCGCTTCGTCTCGGACAAGCACCGCGCCGCGGCGATGTTCCCCGAGCTCGCGACGTTGTCGCGCGCCCGGCGGCAGCACATCCGCAAGGGCACGAGCGGCGCACCCTCGCCCTTTTCACAGCGCAGGCCCAGCGGGCCCGTGGTGGCGGCCGCCCCCGTGGCCGAGGCGGATCCGTTCGCAGCGGGCCCCGCGAGCGGCGAGATGCCGGCGGCGATCCAGAGCCGCAGGAACGAGCGCGTCCCGGTCGAGATGGCGGTCGGCCTCGCGAGCGAGTCGAACTTCTACCAGGGGTTCACCGAGAACCTCTCCGAGGGCGGCGTCTTCGTCGCGACGTACAACCTGCGGCCCATCGGGACGAAGATGGAGGTCCGCCTCGGCTTCCACACCGGCGAGGATCTCGTCATCCCCGGCATCGTGCGATGGGTGCGGAGCTACTCGGACGTCAGCGACGCGTGGCCCGGCTTGGGCATCCAGTTCGACGGGCTGACGAAGGACCAGGAGGAGGCCATCCAGCGCTTCATCAAGCTGCGCGAGCCCCTCTTCTACGACGACTAGCACGGATGCGGCGCGCCTCGGGTTCGTGGAGGGGATCCTGTGCCCCGAGCGCGTTCTTGCTTGCGCAGCGGGCGAAAACAGATTCAACCTCGCGGCGTGGCGACACCTCGAATCAGCGGCAAGGCCCTCCGGACAGTGGCGCGGCTGTCGGGCACGCGCGTGGGGCAGATGGCGCTCTTCAAGGTACTGCGCGCGGAGCTCGGGATCGAGGCGCTCTCGGCGCTCCCGGAGCGGATGCGCGGGCCCATCCCGCTCCACAACCGCGCCGTGGGAGGGCGACCGCCGCGCGAGCTCGAGGACCGCAAGCTCGGGCCGCTCGTGCTGCCGTGGTCGTTCACGAGCGCGAGCATCGCGGACGCGTACCGCAGGGGGGTGATCACGCCGCGCGAGCTCGTCGAGCGTGTGCTCGTCTCCGCGCGTGGGCTCGAGGCGCGGCGGCCGAGCATGGGCCCGTTCTCGGAGTACGCCCAGGAAGGCGCGCTGCGGGAGGCCGACGCGTCCACCGCGCGGTGGAAGGCGGGGCGCCCGGCCGGTGAGCTCGACGGCGTGCCGTACGCGGTGAAGGAGGAGACGGGCGTCTGCGGGCTGCCTCTTCGCGCCGGGTCGGCGTTCCTGCCGCGCACGCCGGTGGAGAAGGACGCGACCATCGTCGATCGCCTCCACAGGAGGGGCGGCATCGTGGTTGGCCTCACCTCGATGACGGAGTTCGGCATGACGCCGACGGGCGCGAACCCCAAGCGCAACATGCCGAGGAACCCACACGCCACCGACCGGCTCGCGGGCGGATCGTCGACGGGCTCCGGCGTCGCGGTGGCGACGGGGCTGGTCCCGTTCGCGCTCGGCGGAGACGGCGGCGGATCGATCCGCATCCCGTCGGCGCTCACCGGCGTCTTCGGGATCAAGCCGACATGGGGCCGGATGAGCCGTACGGGAGATTACTTCGGGGGCACGGTCGCGCACGTGGGCCCGCTGGCGTCCTCGACGGCGGATCTCGCGCGCGTGCTCGAGTGGGCGTCGGGACACGACGACGAGGACGCGGAGACCCTGTCCGCGCCGCCCATCGTGCCGGGGCAGTTCACCCGCGCGATCGGGCGCGGCGTGCGGGGCCTCAGGATCGGCGTGCTGGAGAGCGAGTGGGACGACGCGAGCCCGGTCGTCGCGAAGGCCGGTCGTGAGGCGCTCGCGGCGCTCGAGAAGGAGGGCGCCGAGCTGGTCAAGCTGGACCTCGAGCTCGCACGCCACGCGCCCGCCATCGGCTACGTCGTCATCGCCGCGGAGGCGCGCGCGGGGATGCGCGGCGCGTGGCTCGAGAACCGGCAGGAGATGTCGGACGACCTCCAGGTGTCGTTCGCAGCGCTCGACGCGATCGGCGCGGTGGAATACCTGGAGACGACGCGCCTGCGCGCCGGGCTGCGGAGGGAGCTCGCCGCGGCGTTCCAGGACGTCGACCTCCTCGCGCTGCCCACCACGCGCGACGTCGCCGCGCAGGTGTCCGACCAGGACATGGAGTCCGGGTTCATGGACGCGAAGGTGATCGATGCACTCTGCAGGTTCTGCTTCCTCGGGAACCTCTCCGGGCTGCCCGCGCTGAGCGCGCCGGTGGGGCGCGACGCGGCGGGGCTGCCCGTGGGGCTGCAGCTCGTGGGCGACGCGTGGGACGAGGCGACGGTACTCGCGGCGTCGGCGCACCTCGAGCGGATCGGCGCCGCGCGGCTGGAGCGCCCCGGGGCGAGCGTGAAGCTGCTCGAAGGGTGAAGGCGGTCGATCTCGCGCTGAAGGCGATCGCGCTCGCGCTCCTGGCCTCGATCGCGGTGACCGCGCTTCACGACGTCTCGCAGGCGTGGGACTCCGGGTACTACCACCTGCCGTTCGCCGCGCGGCTCGGGGGGATCGTGCCGCGCGAGGCCTACGTGCTCTCGCCGGCGAACCGGGGGCGGTTCGGCGGATTCCCGCTCCTCGGCGAGCTCGTGCAGGGGATCCTGTGGCGGCTGACCGGGCGGCCGTCGGGGGCCAACCTCTTGGCGTTCGCGAGCGTGCCCTTCTTCGCGTGGTTCCTTCGGCGGAGCTTCGCGGTGCCGGCGCACCTCACCGTCCTCGGGCTCCTCGCGGTGCCGCTCGTCCAGACGCACGTGACGTCGACGTACGTGGATCTGCCCGCGAACGCCGCGCTCGCGGCGCTGTTGCTGATCGCGGTCCGTGCGTGGGCGTCGCCGGAGGAGACGTCGTGGCGACGGGTCCTCGGGGCGATCGCGGCGGCGACGCTCGCGGCCAACCTGAAGACGCTCACGCACCCGATGGTGGCGCTCGCGTTCGTGGCGCTCGGAGCGCGGCTGGTCCAGGCGAGCGCGGACCGGCGCGAGCGCGTGCGCAAGGTCCTCGCGATGGTGGCCTCGCTGCCCCTCCTCGTGTCCATTCCGCTGAAGAACCTCGCGATCTGGGGGAACCCCTATTACCCGGTGGAGATGCGCGTGCTGGGGCGGGTGCTCCCGGGGATCGACACGCCGTACAGCTCGTCGCCCGACTGGCTGGACGCCGCGCCTGGTCCGGTGCGGTTCGCCTGCTCGTTGCTCGAGCTCGGCGTGCGACCGTTCTCGAGCGCGGATCGGTGGACCGTGGATCAGTGGATGCCGCCCGGCTCGGACGGCGCCCGTATGGGTGGTTTCTTCAACGCGTACGTGATCGCCAACCTCGTCCTCCTCGTCGTGCGCGCGGTCCGCGAGCGGGAGGGTCCCGCGCGCCGTACAGCGGCGGCCTTCGCGGCGTTGACGTTCGCGACCTCGTGGATGCCGCAGTCGCACGAGCTCCGGTATCACCTGCAGTGGATGATCACGCTGGTGGGCATCAACCTGTGGCTCGCGTGCCGCGAGGGAGCGCCGCGGATCCCGGCGACGCCAGCCGCACTCGGCGTGGGGACGGCGATCGCGACGGGGGTCGTGATCGCGGTGACGGGCGCCGCGTGGGTACGACCGTCGGGCTCGACCCTGGACGAGCTCGTCGCACGGCGGGTGGACCGGGCCGCGATCGACCGCATCCCGGCGGGCAGCCGCGTGTGCGTGCGGCGTGCGCCCTACACGTGGCTCTGGGCGTCGCCGTTCAACGGCGCGAAGCCGTACGTGGTCGTGGAGGCGGATCGGGCCGAGGAGTGCGCGGACGCGGAGGACGTGCCGTAGCCTGCTCAGCCGCCCCGCGCTGCGTCGGCGGCCCCCGCGTCCACGCCGCGCGGGACCACGGCGCGCGCCTCCAGCACCGCGAGCGCGCGCGTGAGCTGCGTCATCCGCTCGCGGTCCTCGAGGTGCCGCCGCCGGGTGAGCAGCGTCTCGCGCACCAGCCAGATCACGATCGGATAGAGAAGGAAATCCACCCCACGCTGGATCCCGACCATGTGCGCCAGCCCCGTCGCGCGCTCCGGGAACGCGATGAAGAACGCGCCGATCACGAACACGGTCGTCTCCACCCAGAGGACGCGGCGGTTCTTGCCGCGCACGGTCACCCAGTCGTGCACGAGCAGCCCGAACACGAGGCCCAGGAGGAGGGCCGCCGCGATCGTCACCGGCCAGGCTCCCCGAAGAGATACTGGAGCGCGAGATCCTGGAGGATCCCGATCGCACCCGACGTGCGCTGGCCCTTCGCGAGCGTGGCGTCGCTGTAGCGAACGGACACCGGAGCTTCGACGACCGCGAGCCCCGCGCGCGCCACGCGCTGGCGAATCTCGGTGGCGTGCGCCATCCCGTTCTGCTGGATCGGGATGCGCTCGAGGGCGCGTCTGCTGAAGGCGCGGAGCCCGTTGTGCGCGTCCGCGAGGAAGAGGCCCGTGGCAGCCCACTCGAAGATGCGCGCCGCGCGGAGGACCAGCGCGCGCAAGGTGGGCACGTTGGACCCTCCACCGAAGCGATCGCCGAACACCACGTCGGCGCCTCCCAAGACGCGCGTGGCGAGAGCCAGCGCGTCGTCCGCGCCGTGCTGCCCGTCCGCGTCCATGGTGACGTACGCATCGAAGCGCGCGCCCGCGAGGGCGAGGTTGCGCGCGGTCTCGAGCGCCGCACCCTGCCCGAGGTTGATCGCGTGGCGAGCGACGACGATCGCGAAGCCGGGCCGAGGCAGATCGTGATCGATCGCGAGGGCGGGCTCGCTTCCGTCGTCCACGACGAACACCGTGACGTCGAGGGCGCCCCGCGCGGCCTCGCGGAGGGACGCGAGCGTGGGACCGAGGGCCGCGCGCTCCTCGTACGCGGGCATGAGGATCGCGACCGTGGCGAGACCTTCGCTCATCCGGAGAGCAGGCTCCGGGCGATGACGACGCGCTGGATCTCGCTCGTGCCCTCGTAGATGGTGGTGACGCGCGCGTCGCGGAGGTGGCGCTCCGCCGCGAACTCGCGGATGTACCCGTAGCCGCCATGGATCTGTACGGCGTGGTTCGCGATGCGGTTCGCCGCCTCGGTCGCGAAGACCTTGGCCATCGACGCCTCGCGGGAGAAAGGCAGCCCGCGTTCCTTGAGCCACGCCGCGCGGAGGGCGAGGAGGTTGGCGGCGTCGAGCTCGGTCTTCATGTCGGCGAGCTTCCACTGGATGGCCTGGTAGTCCGCGATCGGCCTGTCGAATGCCCTGCGATCCTTCGCGTAGCTCAAGCTCTCCTCGAGGCACGCGCGCGCGATGCCGATCGCCTGGGAGCTGATCCCGATGCGGCCGCCGTCGAGCGCCATCATCGCGATCTTGAACCCCCCGTGGAGATCACCGAGGAGCGCCGCCTTCGGGATCCTGCACGCGTCGAACGCGAGCGGCGCGGTGTTGGAGCCGCGGATCCCCATCTTGTCCTCGGCCTTGCCCACGGTGAGCCCCGGCGTGCCGCCCGGCACGAGGAAGCAGGAGATCCCGCGCGTGCCCGGTCGCTCGGCCTGCGAGGCGGTCCGCGCCCACACGACGAACACGCCCGCGTACGCGGCGCTCGTGATCCACTGCTTCGATCCGTCGAGGACCCAGGCGTCTCCCTCGTCCCGCGCCGTCGTCACCATGCCGCCCGGATCGCTGCCCGCGCCCGTCTCCGAGAGCGCGAAGGCGCCCACCGTGTGTGTCCCGTCGGCGAGGCGGGGGCAATGCTCGACCTTCTGGGTGTCGGTCCCGAACGTCGCGATGACCTCGCCGACCATGTTCGTGACGGCCATGGCGACCGCCGTCGACGCGCACACCGCGGAGATCTCCTGCATCGCGAGCGCGTAGGCCACAGCGCCGGCGCCCGCGCCGCCCAGGGACTCCGGCACGTTGACGGCCAGGAGCCCGAGACCCGCGAGCTCCGCCAGGATCTCCCGCGGGAAGCGCTCGCTCCGGTCGATCTCCGCGGCCTGGGGCCGGATGACGCGCGTGGCGAAGTCCCGCGCCGCCCGCTGGACCATCGACTGTGTCTCGTTGAGCTCGAACTCCATGATGGCTCCGGCTAGAGGGAGAAGCTCACCTTGGCGGCGTAGCTCCCGGGGCTCGGCGCCTCCATCCCCGTGAGGGCCCTGACGAGGCAGTCGACCTTCGACTCGCCGTCCCTGTCCGGCGGCGCGATGCCGACCGTGGCGACCTTGCCCCGCGCGCCGTCCGGTTCGACGTAGGCGGTGACCTTGAAGCTCCCCTTGGTCCCCGCCCGGCACGCGGCGATCTCCGCCTTCTGCTTGTCGAGCGCGGCGGCCAGCTTGTCTGCGGGCCAGGGGCTGGGCTCGCGCGCGTCGCCGCCGTCGAAGGTCCACCCTTTGTGGATCTCGGCGTCGCCGCCCTCGGGCTTCGGGAACGGCGTGCGGGAGAGGACGTCGAGCATGCACCGCTCGGTCGCGCGATCGCCCATCGACGAGTCCTCGAGGTAGGCCCAGCGCACCTTGCCATCCTCACCGACGCGGAGGAACGCCTTCACCGCACCCGAGAGGTACTCGACGCGCTTGATCCCCGCCTTGTGGCACGAGAAGAGCGCCGGGTCGGCCTTCTCGAGCGCGGCCTTCGCGAGCTTCGGGTCGATCTCGCCGAGCTCCTGCTGCACGCCGAGCTTCGGGCCCTTCCGCGCGGCCGTGGCCACGGGGGGTGGGGAGCCGGCGGTCGGGGCGGTCTCCGCGGCCTTCGGCTCGGGCTTCCCGCCGCACGCCGCGAGGGTCGAGGCCATGATCATGCAGAATACATGCTTGTTCATATCAGCCCCTGAGGAGGCTCGCAGCGATGACGATCCGCTGGATCTCGCTCGTGCCCTCGTAGATCTCGGTGATGCGCGCGTCGCGGTAGTGGCGCTCGACGGGGAACTCGGTGGAGTAGCCGTACCCGCCGTGGATCTGGATGGCCTTGTGCGCGACGCGCGTGCACATCTCCGAGGCGTAGAGCTTGGCCTCCGCGCTCTCCATCGAGTGGCGCACGCCCCTGTCCTTCATGGTCGCGGCGCGCCACGTGAGCAGGCGCGCGGCGTCGAGCTCGGTCGCCATGTCACTGAGCATGAACTGGATCGCCTGGTGCTGGCTGATCGGCACACCGAAGCTCTTGCGGTCCTTGGCGTACGCGATCGACGTCTCGAGCGCGGCCTTCGCGATCCCGAGCGCCTGGGACGCGATCCCGATGCGCCCGCCGTCGAGCGTGGCCATCGCCACCTTGAAGCCCTCGCCCACGTTGCCCACCACCGCGGTCTCCGGCACCTCGCACGCCTCGAAGAAGACCGTGCACGAGTGCGCCGCGTGGATCCCCAGCTTGTGGTCGCGCGCGTTCTGCGTGAAGCCGGGGGTGCCCTTCGCGACGAGGAAGGCCGTGTGCTTCACCCTGGGGCCGGCGCGGTCGCTCACCGCGAACACGAGGATGTGATCCGCGTGCGGCCCGTTGGTGATCCAGTTCTTCGCGCCGTTCAGGATCCAGCGATCGCCCTTCTTCTCGGCGGACGTCACCATCGTCTGCGCGTCGGAGCCGCTCATCGGCTCGGTCAGGCCGAAGCACCCGAGCATCTCGCCGCGCGCGGACGGCGCGAGGACGTCCCGCTTCTGCGCGTCGGTGCCGAACTTCAAGAGCGGGTCGCAGAAGAGCGAGTTGTTCACGCTCATGATGACACCGCACGAGGCGCAGGCCGCGCTGATCTCCTCCATGGCGAGGGCGTACGACAGCGCGTCGAGCCCCGCCCCGCCGTGCTCGGACGGGACGGCCATGCCCATGAAGCCGAGGGCGGACATCTTCTCGATGATCTCGGACGGCCAGCGGCCCGTCTTGTCGAGCTCCGCGGCCTTGGGAAGGATCTCGGCGCGCGCGAAGTCGCGCGCGGTATCACGGATGAGGCGTTGCTCGTCGGAGAGGGCGAAGTCCATCGTGGGGGGACGCATACCATTTCCGCTGTCCGCCGTCCGCCGTCCGCGCCCGTGCCCCCGACGGGCGTGAAATCGGGGTCCCCGTCGCCGTCCGCCGGGTTGGGGAGGTCAGCGGCGTTCGATCGTGATCAGCCCCGGCACCTCGTGGGCGCGCTCCGTCAGCCGGGGCTTCGGGCGCACGGCGACGGGCACGTGGGACGCCTTCAGCATCGCGACGTCGAAGGCGTTGTCCCCGAAGGCGGCGAGCAGCGGCGCGGCGCCCATCCGCGCGCGGAGCCCGTGGACCTTCCCCTCCCCGTAGGGGATGGGCCGCACCACGCTGGCGAGCACCGTTTCGCCCTCCATCTCGGGCGTCGCCGCGATCACGCTCTCGATGCCCAGGACGCGCGCCGCCGCCTCCACGACGCACCGCGGGGACGCGCTCACCAGGTGGACGGCGATCCCCCTACCCTGCCCCCAGCGGACCACCTGGATCGCCTCGGCGTGCAGGCGGGATGGCAGATCCACGGCGTCGACGAGCCGGTCGCAGAACGCCGCGAGCGAACGTGTCGTCTCGCCCGCGACCGCCCACGCCATCATCTCGCAGACGCGATCCTCCGGCGCCTCGTGCCGGACATACGCCCCGTAGATGCGCTCCGCGAGCGCGACGCCGTCGCCGTCAGGCGCGAGCCCGAGCTCCGTCGCCATCGCCCCGAGCGCGCGCGTCGCCGCCCCCGAGAAGCTCCCGCGAGAGAGCACCGCCCCGAAGAAATCCTCGCCGACGTCGCCGCTCCAGAGCGTACCGTCGCCATCGAACGCGATCGCCCCCCCGGCGTGCGCCCGAAACGCCGCCTCGATCCGCTCGATGACCCGCTCCGGGGACGCGCTCTCCATGGCGTGCGATTGTAGAAGGTCTTGACGCCGGGCACGATGACCATAAGTAGTGGCACCATGTCCCCCCCGCTCCGGACCTCGATCCTCGGGCTGTTCACCGCGATCGCCCTCGTCGCCCCATCCGCGGGCGCCGCGCCGGACGAGCCCGCTCCAGCGCAGGGGCGGGGACCCGCCGGGCCCCCGGCGGGCCCCGAGGGTGACCCGCTCTACGTGGCCGGCGGCCTCACCGCGGACACGGTCGGGACGCGGGCGGTCGCCACGAGCTACAGCGCGAAGGCGTCGGTCGAGGCGCTGCGCGCCGCGGCCGCGAGGGTCGACCAGGCGTGGGTCGGCTTCGTGCCGCGCCTCACGGGGCTCGCCCGCTACACGCGCCTGTCCAGCTTCACGCCGCCGGCGGTGTTCGACACGCAGGGCGTCAACTTCGTCGGCACGCGGGCGTTGCCGGGGCAGCCCATCGATCCCACGAAGGTGTTCCCGGTGCCGCTCTCCCAGGGAGGCTTTCCCATCGTCGTCGACAACTACACGCTCCAGGCGACCATCACGGTCCCGGTCTCGGACTACTTCCTGCGCATCGATCAGGCCCACACCGCGGCGACCCACGCCACGGAAGCGGCGCGCCAGGACGTGGTCGCCGTTCGGGCCAAGGCGCTCACGGACGGGAAACTTGCATACTACACGTGGATGCGCGCGCGCGGTGCGCTCGTCGTCGCGAAGCAGGCGCTCGCCGACCAGGTGACGCACCTCACGGACGCGAAGAACCTCTTCACCGCCGGCCGCACGTCGAAGGCCGACGTGCTCCGCGCCGAGACCGGCGTAGCGGGTGCGGAGCTGACGGTGGAGCGCACGCGCAACCTCGTCGAGCTGTCCGAGAAGCAGATCCGCCTCGCGATGCACGCGCCGGACACCGAGACCCTCGTCCCCGGCGAGCCGCTCGAGGCGCCGCTCCCGCCGATGACGACCGCGCTGAAGGATCTCGAGGCGGAGGCCAGCAGCTCGCGGCCCGAGCTGAAGGGCATCGACGCCAACGTGGAGGCGGTCCGCCAGCAGGTGAAGATCGCGAAGGCGCTGTACCTGCCGCAGGTCGGGGTCGTCGGGAACGCCATCCTCGCCAACCCGAACCCGCGCCGCTTCCCCCAGAAGGAGGAGTTCTTCCCCACCTGGGACGTGAGCGCGCAGCTCTCGTGGTCTCCCAACGACGCGCTCCTCGCCGGCCCCGCCGCCGACGAGCCCGGGGCCCGACTCGCGCAGATCGAGGCCCAGCGCGGGCAGCTCCGGGACGGGATCTCGCTCGAGATCATGCAGGCCCACCAGGCCATCCGCGAGGCGGACGCCTCCATCGCCGCGACCGCCAAGCAGCTCGCGAGCGCGACCGAGGCGTACCGCGTCGCGCGCGAGCTGTTCAATGCCGGCGTGGTCACCTCGACGACCCTCACGGACGCGGAGACCGAGCTCTGGCGCTCGCGGCTCGAGGCGCTGAACGCGATGGTCGACGCGCGCGTCGCCCGGGTTCGGCTCGACCACGCGGTCGGGCGCGACGTGGCGAAGCTGCCGGGCGGTTGAAGCGCTCTCCGGCCTGGCGGGTGCTCGGCCGAGGGCGTACGCTTCGCGCATGAAGAAGCGCGCGATGTTCGGGGTATCGGTGCTGATCTCCGCCTGTCTGGCAGGGGCCGCGTGCACGAGCGGGAGCGGAACGACGAGCGGGACGAGCGGGACGAGCGGGACGAGCGGGACGAGCGGGACCAGCGGGACGAGCGGGACCAGCGGGACCAGCGGGACGAGCGGGACCAGCGGGACGAGCGGGACCAGCGGGACCAGCGGGAGCAGCGGGACGAGCGGCACCGCCGACTCCGGATCGCTGCGCTGGTGGGTGTCGTGCGGGGCACCCGTGTGCCAGCTGGACGGCGGCCCGCCGACCGGGCTCGCGGCGTGCGGCGGCTCCCAGAAGGACGGTGCCGCGTGCGCGACGGCGGGCGAGGCGTGCGATCCGGGGCTCGGGTGCAGCGTCCGCCTCGTGTGCGCCACGTCCGATCCGAAGGCGGCGGGGTGCCCGAAGTCGAGCCGCCGCTACAAGCGCGACATCACGTACCTGTCGGAGGGCGACGTTCACGCGCTCGCCGGCGAGGCGCTCCGCGTGAAGCTCGCCACGTACGCGTACCACGCGGACCCGGCCGGCGAGCGGAGGCTCGGGTTCATCATCGAGGACGATACGGACAGCTCGGCGGTCGGCCCGAGCGGCGAGCGCGTGGATCTCTACGCGTACACGAGCATGGCCGTCGCGGCCCAGCAGGCCCAGGACCGCGAGATGAAGAAGATGCGCGCGGAGATCGCGAGGCTGCGGCGGGATGTGGAGGCCCAGAAGGGCGTGTGCGGCGCGACGCCGCGCTGAACTTCGTCTCGAGCCGCGCCGCCGTCGGAAACCGCCGCGTCGAGTTCCGCATCGAGTGACAGCGTCCACGAAGAAAACCCGCTCCCCCGGAACGAGGGAGCGGGTCGTCACGACACCGGAGCGGTAGCGCGGGCTAGAAGAAGCCGTCGAAGACCTTGGGGTCGTCCGAGTCCTTCGGCTTCGTGATCTGCGCCTCGCTCTGGGGCAGCTCCTTGTCGGTGGTCTTGTCCGTGATGAGCGACTTCACGTACTGCGGGAACGTCGGGTCCGAGACGCCCCCGTCGGGCGCCGCGTCGCCGGGGCCTGCGTCCGTGCCGGGCACGGGCGTCGCGTCCAACACGCCGGCGTCGGCGGGCCGTTCCGCGAGGTCGTCCCCACACCCGCCGAGGATGGGCGCGAGCCCGCCCACCGCGAGCGCGAGGACCGAGGTGGAGAGGAGGTTCTTCATCAGAGCCTCCTCTCTCACGATCCGGGGTGGGGGGGCTTGAGGTAGGGGAAGACGGCGTCGAACTGCCCCGCGTGCTGCGGGACGGCGTCGCCCAACGGGACGTCGGTGTTGGGGGCGGACTGCTGCGAGAGCACGTAGCCCATGACGGCGCGGAGCGCGATGTCGACCACGTCGTCGCCCGGACGGCGCCCGTTCGGGAAGCCGGCGGGATCGCAGTTCGTGGCGGCGGTGTTCAGGACCTTGCCGTCCGTCGTGGGGTTGGCCGCGTTGACGAAGCAGTACAGCGCCCCCATCTGCGCGACCTCCCCGGCCTTCCGCCTGGTCATCTGGTCGGCGGAGCTCGTGGCCGGCAGCGCTGTGTTGAGGCGCAGCATCTCGCCGGCGGCGGGCATGGGCTTGATCTGGTTGACCTTGTCCAGCCCCGTGGCGAAGATCGCCAGCAGGTCGGCCCGTGAGCCGGTCGGGTTGACCGCGGTCGGGCCGAAGAGGATCTCGAGCAGCTTGGGCAACGTCGGCGTCAGGATGTACGGGCCGAAGTTGGCGACGTCGTCCTTGGGCTCGCTGTTGTTGAACTTGTTCTTGTCCTTGAGGCCGATGACGACCTCGTTCACCAGCGGGCTACCCAGGCGCGACACCTGGACCCAGGCGCCGCCCTCGCGGGACGGCTTGGTGAAGCTCGCCGCGGGGTTCAGCGCGCGGGCCTGGCGGACGCTCGCCGTGCTCCACGCGCCGATGGTCGGGCTCATCGCGTCCTTGGTGAGGCACTCCTTCGGGATCTCGAGAGCGAGCGTCGTGACGTTGGCGCCGCCGATCGGGTTGGGGGCGTTGAGCGACGGGTCCGCGAGCACGCTGAGGGGAGCGTTGACCAGGTCGAAGATCGGGCCGAGGTTCACCGCGAAGCCCTCGGCGCGCTGTCCGACGAAGAGGCGCGCCTTCTTCGTGGCGGTCCCCGCGCAACCCGGGATGTCCACGCTGTACGAGTGCTTGCCCGCGTAGGTGTCGTAGTTGGTGGTCGTGCCGAACGACTTCGTGCCGATGAAGTCGGCGGGCTTCACGAAGCGCGTCGCCACGGAAGGCACCGGGGAGCCTGCAGGGAGCGTCGCGGCGGGGACGATCGGGTCCGTCTTCGTCGGCGCCCGGCGCGGGCCCCGGAGGATCTTGAGCTCGTACTCCTCCTTGACGTTGCGCGCGTCCTGGTTCGACGCGTCCGTGAGGCCCCCGATGTTGTAGAGGGGGACGGACACGGGCGCGCCGCCGAGCGCGAGCGTGAGGCCCGTGTTCCCGGTGGCGTCGTTGAGCCTGTTGAAGAACCTGAACTGGAAGGTGATGTCCTCCTTCGCGTCCCCGTCGTTGTCGATGTGGATCTCGTAGAGCGCCTCCGGGTCCATCGTGAAGAAGTTCGGCCCGCCGTAGTTCGACTGGAGCGGGATGAAGTTCGCCAGGATGGTGACGTAGTCGTCACGTCCGGTCTCGTAGCTGTTGAAGATGTAGAAATCCGTGTTGTCGACCTTCGGGTTCTGCGTGATGAACGGCGCCTCGCGGTGGCTCGAGGCCCCCGCCTCGCTGCCGCCGAGCACCATCACACCCCCGAGAGCCAGGCCTGTCAGCAGCGCTCTCTTGTTCCTCATCGGAGTCCTCCTCGGTGTTCGCCCGGAAACCGGGCCCAAAACGCAAGTTACGAACCGGAGGCTCCCGCAGATCGGCGGGGCTGTCACCCTTTTTTTTTCCCTCGACCGTGGTAGGGACAGGACCCACCTTGCAGGAGGGCGCGTTGCGGTCGGGCTGGACGTTTACTTTGACGCTGACTTGCGCCGCTCTTGCGTGTAGCAAGCCCAGCGCCGACGTGGGAAATGCTGCGACCTCGGCCTCCGCGGCCCCTCTCGCGCCCTCCGCGACCGCCGTCGTCGCAGCGTCGACGAGCGCCGACGAGCCGGCAGCCTCGCCCTCCGCCAGCGCGAACGCGATCGCGATCCTCTTCGGCGCTCGCCTCGCCGAGGACGCGAAGAAGCGACCGACCGGCGTGGTGACGGTCGAAGCGGTGGTCGCTGCCTTCAAGGCGAAGGGCGCGAACGTGACCTCCACCGAGCAGCACCTCGGCACCGCGTACCACGCGGCGTACTGCGTGGGCGGCTGGGTCGACGCCACGCAGATCGCGTTCAGCGTGTGCGAGTACGCGAGCGACAAGGCCGTCGCCGACGGGAAGACCGACTCGAGCAAGCTCGCCCCCGTGCCGAACCGCTCGACCCACCAGAACGGCCGCACGCTGCTCTTCCTGCGCGTCGCCACGAAGACTCCCGAGACCTCGGAGCGCGCGAAGGCGATGGTGGACGCGTTCACGGCGCTGAAGCCCTCCGCGGCGCCGAAGTGAGCGATCGCGCGCGCCGCCGGCAGGCACGCTCCAGCACGTAGCGGCGCAGGCTTCGACGCGCCGGCCGTCACCTCGCCCGCTACCGGGCTACCGGGACGCTCGACGCCGCGCCCCGCCGCCCATCGGCGCGCGCGTCATCCCGTGGTCGGGCGGTACGAGGCAGCCGGAGCCGCGCCCGATGAGATCGGCTCGCCCTGCCTTGCGCAGCGCCTCCCGGGCGAGCGGCCACTCGGCCTCGTCCCAGTAGAAGATGAGCGCCTTCATCATGCGCTTCTCCCGGAGGTCGCGTGCCGTATACACGGGCTTCATCGTGAGGGGATCGATCCCCGTGTGGTACATCGTCGTGGCGACCGCCATCGGCGTGGGGATGAAGTCCTGGACCTGGCGCGGGCGCATGCGGTTTCGTTTCAGGTAGAGCGCCAGCTCGACGGTGTCCGCGAGCGTCGACCCCGGGTGGCCCGTGATGAAGTACGGGACGAGATACTGCTCCTTGCCCGCCTCCTCGCTCGCGCGGCAGAACAGCTCGGCGAAGCGCTCGTACGAGCGGATCGGCGGCTTCTTCATCTTGTCGAGGACGCCGTCGTCGTTGTGCTCGGGCGCGACCGAGAGCTGGCCGCCCGTGTGGTGGCGCGCGAGGTCCCGGATGAACTCGGGGCTGCGCTCCGCGAGATCGTAGCGGACGCCGGACGCGATGAAGACCTTCTTGACGCCGGCCTCCTCGCGCACCTTCTTCATGAGGCCGACGAGCGGCGCGTGATCGGTCACGAGG
>SXNL01000040.1 GCA_005777185.1 Myxococcales bacterium | reverse complement strand
GGCGTGTCCGCGCCGCGCGGGCAGCCGCTCGCGCCCGCCGCCGTCCAGAGCAACGTCGTGCCCATCACGCGCGCGCACGGCGCTGCCGCGGCGAAGCGTCTCGAGATCTCGCCGGAGTCCGAGCCCTACCCGGAGCACACCGTCGCGCTCGCGCCGGCGCCGGTGGTCCACCCGAACATGCTCACGCAGGGGAGTCCGCTCGGCACGCCCGCGCCGGGGACGTTCGGAGCACCCGGGAGTCCGCTCGGCGCGCCGCTCCCCGCGCCCGTCTTCACGCCTCCCCCGACGCAGGCGTCGTTGCCTCCCGTCGGCGCGGCGTCCCCCTTTGCGTCGGACGCGTTCGCCGTCCCGACGGCACCCTCGCCCCACCCAGCGTCCGCACTGTCCGCCACCCACGCGCCTGCGATGATGTCCATGGACGCGGGTCGCGTCTCGGTCGACCAGGATCCGGAAGGCGTGCCGAAGAAGGGGCCGCCGTGGTGGTTCATCCTCGTCGCGATCTTCGTGGGGTGCTTCGGTATCGTCGCAGCGCTCGCGTTCTTCTTCCCGGAGCTCGGGAGGAAGCAGGAGGTCATCGTCGAGCGGATCATCCACGCGCCGACGGCCAGCACGGCGGACGACGTGCCGCCCACGACCACCGCGGAGCCGCTGGCCACGGCGACCCCCGTCGCCAAGGCGCCATCCACCGCGCGCGCGACAGGCCCCGTCGCCCCAGCGAACACGGGCCACGGCGCCGCGAGGCTGCCCGACCTCGGCGGCGCGAGCGGGCCCACGCTCGCTGGCGGTGGCGCCTCCGGCACGAACCCCACGCCGGGCAGCTTCGATCAGCGCACGATCGAGGCCGTCGTGAACCAGCGCAAGGCCGGCGTGAAGCGGACGTGCCTGGACAAGGGCGGCGCGAGCTCCGCGCAGAGCACCAAGGTCACCGCGACGCTGACGATCGCGCCGAACGGATCGGTGCAGAACGTGAGCGCCGCCGGCGACGATCCTGTGGCCGCACGTTGCATCGAGAACCAGCTCCGTAACTGGTCGTTTCCAGCTCCTGGCGAGGTCAAGGTCGTGCAAATCCCCTTCGTGTTCGTGCGGCAAGGCTGATGCTCCGGCGCGCCCAGCTTCTCCTCGGTATCACCATCGCACTCGGGGCGCTGCCCGTCGCGTGCGGAAGCAAGAAGCCCGCGGAGAGCGCCGCGCTCGGCGTCAGCGCTTCCGTCGGCGCGGGTTCGGCGCAACCTTCGTCGGGCGCGTCACCCTCCGCATCCTCCTCCACCGTCGCCGGGGCACCCGCGAGCGCGAGCGCGAGCGCGCCGCCGCTCGGTAGCGTCTACACGACCGACCCCAACCAGGTCGCGGCCCTCATCGCGGCGGCGGCCGCGGCCGGCTCGGCGATGATGCAGAACGGAGGCCTGGGAGATCCCGCGGAGACGGGGCTGCGCGCGGCGATCGCCAAGCACGCGCCCGGCATGGCGCCCGAGGGTCAGATGGCGAAGGGGACGCTTCAGGAGGGGGGCCACAGCCAGTTCCTCATGACCCTCATGCCGGGCAAGTGCTACACGATCGTCGGCTTCTCGCCCTCGGGTCAGATCAAGGATCTCGATCTCAACCTCCTCGCGCCTCCGTTCTTCACGTTGCTCGCGGGCCAGGACGGCATGAACGACAACACGGCCGTTCTCGGGAAAGCGCCGCAGCCGATGTGCCCGTTCATCCCGTTCGCGGTGGCCTACAAGGTGGACATCTTCGCGAAGAAGGGCGCTGGGGCGTTCGCCGTCCAGGCGCTCTCGAAGAACAAGTAGCAGGAGCGGCAGGGCCGGACGCAACGGTACGGAGCCTGGGCCGACCAGCGGTCCATGCGCGTCACGATCCGCCTTGGCCACGCACGCTACCCGGAGCGCCTCCTTCGCCTGTCGCGACCGCCCGGGGAGCTCACGATCTCGGGAGACATCGAGACCCGGGCGCGACGGATCGCCATCGTAGGCGCCCGTGACGCCGCGGCGAAGGCGCGCGATCTCGCGCGCGAGCTTGCGGCCGAAGTGACCCGAGGCGGAGGCGTGGTCCTCTCTGGCGGCGCGCGCGGCGTCGACGAGGCCGCGCACCGCGGCGCGCTCGCGGCGGGCGGACCCACGTGGGTCGTCGCGCCGAGCGGGCCGGACGGATGCTATCCGAAGGAACACGAAGGGCTCTTCGCCGAGATCGAGGCGAGCCTTGGCTGCGCGGTGATCTGGCCCTTCGCGCCGGGGACGAAGCCATGGACGCCGACGTTCCTGGAGCGGAACCGCGTCCTCGCGGCGCTCGCCGACGAGGTCGTCGTCGTCCAGGCGAGCCATCGGTCGGGCGCGCTCGGCACGGCCGCGGCGGCCACGAAGCTCGGGCGCCCCGTGTGGGCGGTCACCGCACCTCCATGGCTCCCCGGCTTCGAGGGCGGAACCGCGCTCGTGCTGCGCGGCGCCGCGCGTCCTGTCGTGGGCGTTCCCGAGCTGCTCACGAGTATGCTGCCCGACCAGCAGCGGCTCCCGATGACCTCGCACGATCCGCCGCCGCAGCGGCCGACCGCGCCGCGAGTCCCCGAGCCCGCCCTCTCCGAGAGGGCCCGGACGATTCTTGCGGTCCTCACGACCGACCCTCAGCACCTTGAAAACATTGCGGAAAGAAGTGATATCCTACTTCACCTTACATCCAACGAGCTCTTGACGCTCTCGTTGGGCAACGTAGTAGTAGAAGGTCCTCCAGGGTGGTTTCGGCTCGCTGTTCTTTCTTAACTGGTTGATATTATTCAATAATACCGCTGGGGTGTCGCAAAACCATGGGGAAGATCCTCGTCGTCGTCGAATCGCCTGCGAAGGCCCGCACCATCAAGAAGTACCTCGGTGGCGGGTACGACGTGCTGGCGTCGAAGGGCCACGTGAAGGACCTTCCGAAGAAGCTGGGCATCGACATCGCGAACGGCTTCCAGGAGACGTACGAGATCGTGCCCGGCAAGGAGAAGGTCCTCGCCGAGCTCAAGGGCGCGGCGAAGGGCGCGACGGACGTACTCCTCGCGACCGACCCGGATCGCGAGGGAGAGGCGATCGCGTGGCATCTCGCCGAGGAGCTCACGAAGGATCCGTCCAAGGCGAACCGCGTCGAGTTCCACGAGATCACCAAGGCCGCCGTCGAGTCGGGCGTGAAGAACCCGCGGCGCCTCGACCGGCACCTCTACGACGCGCAGCGCGCGCGTCGTGTCCTCGATCGCATCGTCGGGTACGACGTGTCGAAGCTGGTCTGGTCCAAGCTCGCCTTCGGCCTCTCGGCAGGGCGCGTGCAGTCGGTCGCGCTCAGGCTCATCGTCGACCGCGAGCGGGAGATCGAGGCGTTCAAGCCGGAGGAGTACTGGAACATCGGCGCGCAGCTCACAGCGGGGGGGCCGAAGCCGAGCGCCTTCTTTGCGCGGCTCGCGCAGAAGGACGGCAAGAAGCTCGAGGTGAGGGACGGCGCGACGGCCGCTTCGATTCGCGAGGATCTCGAGGCCGTGACCTACGTCGTCTCGAAGGTCACCCGATCGGAGCGCCGCCGCAAGGCGCCACCGCCGTACACGACCAGCAAACTCCAGCAGGACGCCGTGAACCGCCTCGGCTTCGGCGCCAAGCGGACGATGCAGGTCGCGCAGGGGCTCTACGAAGGGATCGATCTCGGCAAGGACGGCGGTGCCGTCGGCCTCATCACGTACATGCGCACCGACTCGGTCCGCATCTCGCCCGACTTCCAGGCCGCGACGCGCGATCACGTCGTCGCGACGTACGGCGCGGCGCACGTGCCCGCGCAGCCCAACGTCTTCAAGTCGAAGAAGAGCGCGCAGGACGCGCACGAGGCGATCCGCCCGACGTCGCTCGAGCTCCCGCCGTCCCTCGTGAAGAGCCACCTCAAGGACGAGCAGTACAAGGTGTACCGGCTCATCTGGGAGCGCTATCTCGCGAGCCAGATGACGGAGGCCGTCTACGATCAGACGTCGGTCGAGATCGAGACGCGCGGAGAGGGACGTCCGACCTACGGGCTCCGCGCGGGTGGCCGCGTGCTCAAGTTCGCCGGCTGGCTCGAGGTGTATGGCACCTCGACCAAGGGATCGCTCGCGGGCGAGGAGGACGACGCGCGGGTGGCCACGGGGCTGGACGCGGGGCCCGTCTCCGCCGACGCGAAGGACGACGAGCAGGCCCTCCCCGAGCTCCCCGAGCGGGGCGCCCTCGCCCTCGTCACGCCTCCTGGCGTGATCACCGACCAGAAGTTCACGCAGCCGCCGCCGCGGTACAACGAGGGCTCGCTGGTGCGGGAGCTCGAGGAGCGCGGCATCGGTCGACCGAGCACGTACGCCGAGATCATCAGCAAGGTGCAGGCCCGCGACTACGTCGAGAAGCTCGACGCGCGCTTCAAGCCGACCCTGCTCGGCAAGCTCGTGGTCGACGGGCTGGTGTCGAGCCACCTCGACTTCATGGATCCGGCGTTCACGTCGAGCATGGAGGAGGAGCTCGACGAGGTCGAGGCAGGCAAGGAGGAGCGCACCGTGCTCCTCGGGCGTTTCTACGAGAAGTTCCAGAGGCAGCTCGCCGGCATCCAGAAGGGCAAGCGCTGGAACCCGGAGCCCGTGCCGACCGGCGAGGCCTGCGACAGGTGCGGCCCTGGCGCCGAAGATCCCAAGCTCGCGGCGCTGGAGCGCGGAGAGCTCAGCAAGCGCTGGAGCAAGAACGGCTACTTCCTCGGCTGCTCGAACTACCCGAAATGCAAGAACACCCGCGACCTCGGCGCCGACGGCAACGGCGCGCCCCCCCCGCGGGAGACGGGCATCGCGTGCGACAAGTGCGGCAAGCCCATGGCGATCCGCAGCGGGCGCTTCGGCGAGTTCCTGTCGTGCACCGGCTACCCCGCGTGCAAGAACGCGCGCCCCGTACCGCTCGGCGTCCCGTGCCCGAAGTGCGGCGGAGACCTCATCGAGATCAAGTCGAAGAAGAAGGGCGGCAGGCCCTTCTTCGGGTGCTCGAACTACAACCACGAGACGATCAAGTGCGACTTCAAGCTCTGGCAGCGGCCGGTGAACGAGCCCTGCCCGGACTGCGGCGCGAAGTTCCTCGTCTTCGCCGGCACCAAGGCGAAGCCGATGCTCGGGTGCGCCGACAAGAAGTGCGGCTTCAAGAAGCCGATCGCCGAGCCTGAAGCAGAGGCCACAAGGCCACGCGGCCAGGACGACGCCGCCCCCCCCCCACCCGGAGAATAGGCTCGCGCTCCCCGGGGCGCGGCGGGGCCCCTCGGCCCGTCCTGCTAGAGGAGCGTGCCGAACGCCACGCCATCCCCGAGGGGCAGGATCACCCCACGGAACGGCGGCGAGACGATGCGCCGGTTGAACTCGCGCAGCGCCTCGACGCGGGCCCGCTCGTCGGCGGGGACGTCGTCCCTCGCCACGAGGCCCTTCCACAGGGCGTTGTCGGCCACGACGACCGATCCCTTTCGCATGCGCGGGATCAGGCGGTCGAGGTACGCGGGGTAATCCTCCTTGACGCAGTCGATGTACGCGAGGTCCACGGGGTCGGCGAGCGCGTCGAGGAACGCGATCGCCTCCATCGTCACGACCTCGATGCGCGAGGTGAGGCCCGCCTCGGCGATGTAGGCGCGCGCGATGTCCGCGGTCTCGGCGCGCACCTCCACCGTGCGCACCCGCGCGCTCGGCCCCGCGGCCTCGGCCATGACGATCGCGCCGTAGCCGATGTTGGTGCCGATCTCGACCATCGCGGTGGGCCGCTGGGCGCGGACGAGGGTGGCGAGAAACGACGCGACCTCCGGATCCGATATCGGCATGCGATTCGCGGCCGCGCGCGCCTCCATCCGGGCGAGCAGATCGGCCCGCGGCGGCTCGATGGCCTCGAGGTAGCGCGCTTGATCGGCCTGCAGGATGGCGTCGAGCGCGTCCTTCACTTCTTCTTCACGGTCTTCGGGTCGACGATGTCTCCCTTCAGCGGACCGAGCTTCTCGAGGAGCTCCTTCTGATCGTCCTCCGACACCTTGTTCTCCGTGAGGGCGAGCTTGAGGTCCTCGACCACCGCATCCCACATGGCGTCGGTGATCTTCATGTTCTTGTGCAAGTCCTTCATCGACTTGCCGCCGTACATGCAGTCGCCGCCCGTCTCCTTGCAGAGGAAGTCGACCATGTTGGTCTTGAACTTCTCGAGCTTTTCGCCCTTCAGGCCCTTGAAGGAGGCAGGACCCTTCAAGCGCGGATCGGGCTGCACGTTCTTGACGAACGTGTCGACGACCTTCGCGATCCCCTCCTTCTTGCCGAGCCGTTCGTAGAGCGGCTTCGGCGCAGGCGCGGCCTCGGCCTCCTCGGGGCCGGCGTCGGCCGACTCCTCGGTCACGGGCTCGATCGGCGGCGGCGGCTTCTTCGCCGCGCACGCGGCGGACCACGCGATCCCGAGGACGACGAGCCCGGTGATGGAAAGGCGACGAATGTCCATGGTTCCTTCTCTTTCGCCGCCGAAGATACCGAATCCTCCTCGACTTGGCCCAGAAATCGAGGCTCCCGCCAGGCGGGGGCGAAATGCGCTAGACCCTTGCCGTGGCCGTCTACATCACCCGGCGCGGCGCGAAGGCCCTCCAGGCGGAGCTGCACGAGCTCCGGGCCCGCAAGCGGCCGAAGATCGTGGCCGAGGTGGCCGAGGCCGCCGCGCAGGGAGATCGCAGCGAGAACGCGGAGTACATCTACGGCAAGAAGAAGCTGCGTGAGTACGATCGCCGCATCCACTACCTCGTGAAGCGGCTCGAGTCGCTCACGGTGATCGATCCCGGTGAGCGGCCCGAGGGCGCGCGATCGCGTGTGTTCTTCGGAGCGACCGTGGACGTCGAGGACGACGAGGGCGTCCAGAAGACCTACCAGATCGTCGGGGAGGACGAGATCGACCTCGCGACGGGCCGCATAAGCTGGCGCTCGCCGCTCGGGGCCGCGCTCATGAAGAAGGAGGTGGGTGACGTCGCCACGGTGCGATCCCCCTCCGGGAACATCGACCTCAGCGTCGTCGCGATTCGCTGGGAGTGACTACTGGAACTGGACCCGGGTCATGTTGCCGGTGTTGTTGAGGTCGTGGGCATAGAACTGGATGGGCGATCCCTTCGCGACGGTGCGCCCCACAGGGTCGGTGCCGCCGGAGGGGATCGGCGCGCCGACGTTGCCGTGCGGGAAGTTGCCGCCTGGTCCGTGGACGATGTGGCCGGTGCCGTCCTTGTTCGTGACCTTGACGGTGAGCGTGTTCGCGGACCCAGCGGCGATGTTGTACGTGCCCGGTGGGATCGCGCGGCCCTGGATGTCCTCCATGTAGTTCGCGCCCGTGGCGTTCATGCGGAACGTGAACGTCATCGTCGGGTTGATCGTGACCGACACGTTGGACGACGCGGTCGTGGCGCCGGCCGTCCCCGTGATCTTGAGCGTGGCCGCGCCGACCGGACTGGTCGACTTCGTGTCGATGGTGAGGCGCGCCGTGGCCGCGCCCGCGCCGACGTCCACGGTCGGCTTGTCCCATGTGGCGATCGCGTCCGCGGGGAGGCCCGTCGCGGCGAGCGTCACCGATCCCGTGAAGCCGCTCTTCGGCGAGACGGTCACCTGGACCTCGTGCTTCGCGTTGACGTCACCCGAGACGCTCGACTTGTCGAGCAGGATCTCGAACGTCTTCGGATCCGTCGTTCCGCCCGTCGGCCCCGGCGTGCCCGTCGAGCCCGAGGAGCTCGATGCGCCCGAGCTCGACCCGGCGGTGGAGCCGCTCGCCCCGCCGGCCCCCCCCGTCCCCTGATCGCCCGGCGGCACGTCGCCCGACCGGCCCTGTCTGTAGAATCCCGCCGTGTTGGTGCTGGCGTCACCGCACGCGACGGCGAAGCAAGCTCCGAGGACGACCACCGCGGGGAGCACGAAATGTCGCATGTGCGTCTCCAACTGCAAGCGCGACGCCACGACGGCAGAGGGAGGCTTCATGTCCGCAGATGTAGGATAGCTCGCGAGGATCTTCCGGGATCCGGATGGGTCGCCCGCGCGTAGGGGTGAAAGCTTCCGATACCCCTGTTTCGGCGTGCGGGGTCCATTCTTGCTCACCTGGATCGTCGGCGATCCTGCGTTCTGCGGGCGATCGCCCCCACCAGCAAGATCCCGAGCCCCCACGGCGCGCTCACGCGACCGTCCGACAGGACGCATCCGCATCCGCGTCGTCTGGCGGGCGCGGGCGCGGAGTGGACGGACGACGTCGCAGCACCGGCCTCCACGGGCGGCTGAACGGGCTCGACGGCGGGTGGCCCTGCGTCCCCCGGATCGGGGCGCAGGACGGCACGCACGGCCGGCCAGGGCCTCTCGCACTTCGGGCAGGCGATGGGCTCGACGTCCGCGAGCCGCGAGATCGTCGCGAAGGTCTTGCCTCCGTCGACCGAGGTCGAGAGGAGCTCGCCAGGCCCCGTGTTGTTGCACGCGAGGATCGCCTTGCGCGTCGCCAGCAGGCACAGCACGCCCACCTTCGAGAGGAGCTGCCAGCTCGTGCCTCGATCGCGCGAGACGAAGAGGCCGTCCCGCGGCACGCCCGATCCCGTGTAGTAGGTCACGCCGTCCGGGGCGGCCGAGAACCCGAAGAAGGCGCTCTCCATGCGGAGCACGGTCTTCAGCGTCGCGCCACCGTCGGTGGACAGGACGATCTCGCTCGCCCTGTTCGTGAGGCGACGGAAGATCACCCGATCCGCGTCCTTCGGATCGACGGCCGACACGAAGAGACGACCTGGCTCCTCCCCCGGCTCCGAGGGCACGGGCACCTTCAGCTCCTTCATCGTCGTGCCGCCGTCGTCCGACCGGAAGAGCCGAGCATCGGGGACGTGGATCGACTGCGCCGTGAGGTACACCCGCGACGGCTTCGAGGGGGCGATCTCGAGCGTGAGCGCGATCACGCCATCGAGGCCCGTACCGAGGCGGCGCATCTTGCCCGCCCTGCCCGCGTCGTCGCCGGGCCGCCCGGACATGGCGGCGTCCTCGCGCCACACGTACGTGAACTGCCGCTCCGCGCTCGTGACGACGGCGACCGCATCGCCCGACGGCTCCGTCGTGAGGTCCCGGACCGTCTGGCCGGCAAGCTCGGGCACGTCCGCGAACGCGCACCCGTCCACGCCTCGACGGAGCCCGTTCTCGAGGCCCACCCATACGGCGCCGCCACGCCCGAGGGCCACGGGCGGATCCCACGTCCCGGAGAAGCCCATCGCCTCCTCGCACGTCCAGCGCCACGACCTGCCGCCGTCGCCCGATCGCAGCAGGCCGAACGTCGCGCGGAGGTAGACGGTCGACCCGTCGCCCCCCGGCGGAGATAGTATCGCCTGGGCGCGCGGGAACCTCCCGTTCGCGCGCGCGGGCATGGCGAAGCACGAGAGCACGAGCAGGGTGAGGACGAGGGCGAGCCTGTGCATCCGGGTCCTCCTTATCACGCTCGTGGCGCTGGCCGCCTGCGCCGGGTGTGACAGGTGCCGGAAGGAGCGACCGCGCGTCCACGTCCAGATTCCCGTGGAGCGCGCCGCGTTCGTCACGGACAACGGCTCCGACACCATCTCGGTCATCGACCGCGACGACGAGCGGGTCGTCGCCGTGCCCGTCGATCTGGATCCGGCGAGGCACGAGGCGCCGCACCACCTCGCCGTGCTGCGCGGGGCGGGGAGCTCCGCGGGACGCGTGTTCGTTGCGCTGGGGTTCCCGCCCGATCCGGGCAAGCCCAAGAACCGGCACGCCGGACACGGCAGCGGGGAGGACCGTGGCAAGCTCGCCGCGTTCGCACTGCCGGACCTGTCGCTCGAGCGTGCGGTCGAGGTCGACGAGAACCCGGGTGAGGTCATCCTCACCCACGACGGCACACGCGTGCTCGTCAGCCACTTCGACATGAAGCGGGCCATGACCGTCGCGGCGCGCGGCGGGGGCAGCCCGGCGACGATGTTCGCGCGCCTGCTCGTCTTCGACGCCCGGACGCTCGCGCTCGTGGGAGAGCGACCGCTCTGCGTCGCCCCGCACGGCATGGCGACCACCCCCGACGACCGCACGCTGGTGGTCGCGTGCCACGGCTCGGACGAGCTCGCCGTGGTCGACCTCTCCCAGCCGTCCCTGCCGACGTCGCGTTACCCGCTGGGGATCGCGCAGGGGGTGCCGGGCGTCCCGCACTACGGCCCGTACTCCGTCGCGCTCCCGCCCGCCGGGGACCGCGTGCTCGTCGCGAACCTGGAGTCGAAGGATCTCCTGGTGTTCGATCTGGCCCGACGCGCCTTCGTCGCGGGCGCGGGCGTCCCGCTCGGTGCACGCGCGTACATGCCGGCGTTCGCGGGGGAGAGCGCGGCGCTCGTGCCGCTGCAGGCGCCGGACGGGCTCGCGCGGGTGGACCTCGCCGCTCGCCGGATCACAATACGTGTATCTTACACACCAAGGGAGTGCGGTCGACCTCACGCGGCGAGGGTGGCACGCGACGGGCGCGCGTATGTCGTGTGCGAGGGCGACCACGAGGGGCCGGGCGCGGTCCTGGAGATCGATCCCGTCACGCTCGCCACCCGGCGGAGGTGGCCCGTCGGCGTCTACCCCGACGGCATCGCGTTCGGTGACGGATCGTGACCGTCAGAGGCCCTTGCAGCAGCGCACGCCCGTCTCGCCGCCCCCGTAGCGCGCACCGTGGCCGATCTGGAAGCTGCGGCAGGCGTGCCGGCTGGGGATCCACCACGACCCCTTCATCACCTCGCGCGCGCCCGTCCTCGCGGGATCGTCGGCCTCGACCCACTCCTCGAGGTTACCCGCGAGGTCCATGACGCCGAAGGGGCTCCTGCACGCCGCCTTCTCTCCGGGTGCGGTGCGGTGATCGACGAGGCGACCGATGCGGCCGAGGTTCTCCGTGACGTCCGTGTTGCAGGCGGTCGCGTCCCGACGATGGCCATACGGGTACGGGAGCATGTCCTCGCCCTCGCACGCGAACTGCCACTCGCTCTCCTTGCAGAGTCGCTTGCCCACGGCCCGGCAGATCTCCTGGCCATCGGCGAACGAGACGAAGTTCCGCGGCAGCGCGTCGCCCGGCGCGGCGTGCTCGGTGCGATCGATGCAGAACCGCATCGCCTTCCGCGCGGAGCGGCAGACGCTCTCGCCGTACTCGGCGCAGCGGAAGTGCTCGTAGCGCCCCTTCGGGTCCATCCAGCGCTTGCAGGGCTGCTCCACGTCGGGGCAGTATCGGCCCTCGACGAGCACCATCTCCGGCGGGCAGGCGGGACTCGCCAGGTTGTCCACGCGCGACTCGACGGCCGGCGGGAGGGGCGGCTCGGGGACGATCTCCGCGGACACCGTCCCGCACGCGCCCGAGAGCGCGCCCGTCGAGAGGAGTGCCACGAGGGTGAGGCTCCGCTGCATCGGGGGCCCGCCCTATCAGGCCCGGTCCAGGGCGAGAAGCCCGATTCGCACGGACGCTGATCATGCGAGCAGAGCTGGACGGGAACTCGGGGAAGATGCACGTTTCCTTCGTGGACGTCGGGAACGCGCGCGCGCTGGTCCTCCTCGCGCTCGTGGCAGGATGCACGACGCGGCGCGTGCAGGAGGGCTCCCCCGTCGCGAGCCAGGCCACGTCGAACGACCTGGTCGACGCGGTCGCGTCCCCGCGAAAGGAAGCGCCACGGCCCGACGCGTCGAGCGTGGAGCGCGTCGCGGACGCGTCGCCCCCGGACGGATCGCCGCGATCGGCCGGGTGCCCAGGGGACATGGTGCCCGTCCGCGGGAGCTACTGCACCAAGGTCAGGCACGACTGCAAGGTGTGGCTCGACCCGCCCGGCCCGTACCGCGACTACCGCTGTGGCGAGTACAAGGAGCCCGCCGAGTGCGTCGGCCCGCGCCAGGACAAGGCCTTCTGCATCGACCGCGAGGAGTACGTGGCGCCGGGGGAGACGCTCCCGCTCGCGCACCAGTCCTGGACGAGCGCGGGCGACGTCTGCCGCAAGCTCGGCAAGCGCCTCTGCCTGGAGAGCGAGTGGCAGTTCGCGTGCGAGGGCGAAGCGATGCGACCCTACCCGTACGGCTTCAAGCGCGACGCCACGGCGTGCAACATCGATCGCAACAACCTGGGGAAGCCGGGCGGAGGCCTCGCCGATCTTCGGGCCCCCATCACCGAGTACCCGCGCTGCCTGAGCCCCTTCGGGGTGCACGGGATGAGCGGCAACATCGAGGAGTGGAGCACCCTCGACGAGGGCAAGCCCCCCCAGCGCTCGAGCATGAAAGGCGCCTGGTGGCTGCCCGGCAAGAACACCTGCCGCGCCGCGACGCTCGGCCACGGGGAGATCTACGAGGGCAACCAGGTCGGCGTGCGCTGCTGCAAGGATCTCTGAGCGCGACGGGGCCTCTCGTCCGTCGCAACCCGAACTAGCCCCAATGCCGTTCGGATGAGGCATTCGTTCGAGCGAGGGTGCCCCCACCCGTCGCGCTTCGCGCGCGAAGAGGTTCCGTGGAGGCGGTGGGGCGCCCGCGCAGACCTCACCCCCCGTCCCCCTCTCCCTGAAGGGAGAGGGGGCAGTGAACGGGAGAATCGTCTCTCGCAGAGTCTCCCGGTTCATTTGCGAGGAAACGCCTTCGAAGCGCACATCCAGCTCGCCAGTCCGTCGCCGTCGCCGTCGCCGTCAACGTCAACGCTCACGTCAACGTCAACGTCAACGAAGGGCAGCCCCGGGCAAATTGTTGGACAGCTCTTGAGCGCGCGTAGCGCGCGATTTGGGGGAGACCGACGCGCGCAGCGCGGCGAGTGGGGGCACCCCTTCTCTTGCGCTGGATCGCGCCTAACCGATCGGCATTGG
>SXNL01000306.1 GCA_005777185.1 Myxococcales bacterium | reverse complement strand
GACGAGCTACCAGGCTGCTCCACCGCGCGTCAGCCTTCCGTGTCCAGGGTGAACCCGGAGGCACCGCGAACCTTACACTCCCGGACACGGGTGTCAACCCTGGTCGGGACTCGCTGTCCGCGGCGCGCATCCGCGGCCCGCTGTTGGACGCACCGCGCCGCCGTCCCCCGGCCGCCGTCCCCGCGGCACCGTCCCCGCGGCGCCCCGTCTCTCCGTTGCCTCTCCCCGCCCACGGCCCTATCGTGCGCCCATGCTGAACGCCGAGGACTGGGTCGTCGCCCCCTCCAAGCCCATGGAGAAGCTCGCGGAGAACCTCTGGCGCGTGGAGGGCACCATCTCCGGCAGCCCGCTCAAGCGGGTCATGACGGTCGCGCGGCGCTCCGACGGCAAGCTCGTCATCCACAACGCCATCGCCCTCGAGGAGCCTCGGATGAAGGAGCTCGAGGCGCTCGGCGAGATCGCGTACGTCGTCGTCCCGAACGGGTTCCACCGCATCGACGCGGCCCGCTTCGCGCGGCGTTATCCGGACGCGAAGGTCCACTGCCCGGCGGGCTCGCGGAAGCGCGTTGCGGCCGCCGTCACCGTTCACGGAACGCTCGAGGAGATCCCCGCCGACCCCGACGTTCGCTTCGAGGCCGTCCGGGGCGTCGGCGACGCGGAGGGGGTCATGGTCGTCCGGTCCGCCGACGGCGTCACCCTCGTCGTCAACGACCTCGTCTTCAACATGCCCCACCAGGGCGGCGTCGGCGGCTTCGTCCTGCGCCACGTCACGGCGTCGTCCGGCGGGCCCACGATCTCCCGGGTCGCCCGCTTGTTCCTCGTCAAGGACGCCGCCGCCGTGAAGGGCGAGCTCGAGCGGCTCGCCGCCATCCCCGACCTCAGGCGCGTCATCGTCTCGCACCACGAGACGCTCGACGTCGAGCCCTCTGCCGCCCTCCGCGCCGTCGCCGCCACGCTCTGACCGCCCGCTCGGTCAGAACACGGTGGTGAACGAGTCGCGCTTCCGGCTCGCGGGCCACGTGAGCTTCCGCACGGCCCTGTCGACGCACTCCGCCACCCTCGCGTCGTCGGGCCGCGTGGCCACGGAGACGCCCATCGCGCGGCCGTCGCGCACGGCGACCTTCACCGTCACGCGCGTCGCGTCCGGGACGTGGCACACGTCGAGCACGGCGGCGGGCTGCATCGGCGCCGCGAGGTCCTTGTTGCTGAGCTCACGCTCGCCCTTCACCGCGTTCAGGTCCTCGGGTACCGCGAGGGCCGCCTCGTAGGACATGGCCGTCGAGTGGAACGCCGTGTCGGCGCTCGCGACCGGGCGCGTGACCTCGGGCGGGCGGTTCGGCTTCTCGAGGCGCTTCGGGGGAGGGGCCGCCGGCGCGCACGACGACGCGATCACGGAGAGGCAGACCGACGCAGCGAGGGAGGCGAACGGGAGCGCGCGCATCTCGACGAGTCTAGATCACTTGCACTTCGCGGGATCCGGCAAGATGCACTTGTTCTGGTCGCACGTGTACGGCTCGCGACACTTCGCGTCCGTGTCGTTGCACGCGGCGCCCTCCTCGCGCGGCGCCTCGCACACCCCGGGGATGACCCCGCCCGTACACTTCGCCTCGAAGGCGCAGAGGACGAACTTCCCGCCGACGATGCCGCACGCCGCGCCCTTGGTCGTCGCGAGCGTGAGCGGCTCGCACGTCGCCCCGGCGCCGAACCCGCAGTAGTCGAGCTTTCCCACGAGGTCGCACGCGTCGCTCTGATCCGCGGCGCGCGTGCACGGAGCGCCCTCGGCGAGCACCTTCGTGCACTTGCCCGAGAAGCACTTGAGGCCGTACGCGCAGTCGTTGACGCCGCACACCTCGCCGTCCTTGGCCCTCGCGGCGCACTTCCTGTCGCTGTTGCAGACGAGGCCCGTCGTGCAGTCCGCGTCCTCGGCGCACAGCTCGTTTGTCGCCGCGACCTTGCCACACGCGCCGCAGTTCGCGCCCTTCGTCGGCTTGCGGCAGTGGCCCGAGCTGCACTGGCCGTTGCTCCCGCACCGCGTGCCATCGGCGAGCGTGCCAGGCTTCTTGCACGCGGCCGGTCCGCGGTTCGAGAAGAGATCGTCACACGTCGTCGCGGCCTGGGCCGTGGCGCAGGCGTCGATCTCCCCTTGCGTGACCGACATGCCGGGTGCGGCGAGGGCCTTGGTGCAGTTCGCCGTCGCGTGCTTGATGCACGTCGCCACGTCGCCGAACGCGACCGGGATGTACCTCGTGCAGGCGTCGAAGCGCTCGCACAGCGCCTTCGCGACGCTGTCGCACTTCAGCGGGCCCGAGGCGGCGTCGCTCTCGGCGCCTCCGTCCGCCGCCGGGGCGCCGTCCGCGGAGGCGCCCCCGTCGCCCGACCCCTGGGTGATATCGCTCGTCGAGCTCCCCGAGCAGGCCGACATCGTCACCGCCGCCGCAGCGGCGACGGGTCCAAGCAGGGTCCACGTCCTCATCCTCCAGGCCTCCCGTCGGTTGTCTCCCCGAAAGCACATCACGTGCCTCCGAGAAAATAGCACGTTTTCAGCGGAGTCTGGCGCGCGCCGGCGAGCCCCGTGTGCGTCCGGGTTCACAGGCGCGAGGTGCGATCAGTTCCCGATCTCTTTCTCGAGCTTGCCGAGCTCGGCCTCCGCCTCGGCGAGCGTGAGCTTCACCTCGTCGTCGAAGTCGTCCTCGGTGGCGATGTCGTCGTCGTCGTCGACGGGCGCGGCAGAAGCCGAGGCCGAGGCGACCGCGGAGGCAGAGGGCGCCGCGGAGGCCGAGAGCTCCGCCGTCGTGGTCGCGACGGGCGCGGGCGCGGGATCCTTCTTGTCGCACGCGGCGACGCACGCCACGCCGAGGAACAGGAGCCCGAGAGAAGACATCAGGGTCGTCGTTCGCGCGTTCACTTCGCACCTCCGTCGGACTTCATCGCGTCCAGCACCTTCTGGTGGCGAGCCTTCTCCTTCGTCACCAACGTGTCCACGCGCTTCACGAGCCCGTCCTTCTTCTCGGCCTTGGCGATGCGCTCCACCTGCCGCAGCTTGGCCATGCGGTGATGATGCAGGCGCATCTCCTCGCGGAACGCGGGCGCCTTGAAGAAGCCGCCCCACTTCTGGCGCAGCTCGGCGAGGTGCGCCTTGCGCTTCTCGAGCTGGTCCTTCGTGAGCTGGCGCCGGTCGCGCCGCAGCTCCTTCTTCGCGTCGTCGATGGCGCCGCCGTCTCCGGCGCGGCGGGCCTCGCGGAGGCGGTCCCTGTCCTCCCTGAGCTCTTTCTTGTCCTCCCGGAGCTGGTTCCGGTTCTCCTTGCCATCTCCGAGGGCGGGTACCGTGATGGCCACGGCTGCCAGCAGCGCGAGGCCGGACCATGCGAAGGTGAGTCTCGTCATGCGCCTCATGTATCACGTTTTTCAGCCGCGCGACTGGGTCATGAAGAACGTCCACGAGGCCTCGGCCGCCCTGTCCCACACCCAGTGCCCGAGCCTCTTCACGTCGCAGAACACCACGCTCTTCCCCGAGCGACAGCCCCGGTAAGCCGCGCACTCGGGGTAGGCCGTCGTCTCGATCTCGGCGTCGTCGCAGCCGTTCACGTACGCCCAGTACTGCGCGGTGAACGTCCCGCTGTCGAAGGTCACGGCGAAGTCCTGGCGACCGTGGAGCGCGATGACCGGCGTCGGGATCTGGCCGGGACACTTCGGGTAGCCGTTCGCGAACGTCTCGGGGAGGCCGTAGGGCGCGCCCCCCGCCGACGACGAGATGGCCCGGAGGAAGCCCGGCCGGTAGCACGCGACGAAGTTGAGCAGGAAGCCGCCGCTCGAGTACCCGGCGCCGAAGACGCGACGGCGATCGATCCCCTCGCTCCGCGCGAGGTCGTCCACGATCGCCGCGAGGAAGGCGAAGTCCTTGTTGCGGTCCGGCGCGCCCTCGAGGTCCCACGTCGTGTGGAGGCCGTCCGGGTACGCCAGGATCGCTTCCTCCCCCGACCCGCGCTCGAACGGGAAGCCGGTGTGGAAGCCCGCGCCGTCCCCACCGTCGCCGTGCAGCACGAGCACGAGGGGGCGCCCCGGCCTCCGCGCTCGCGGGCGGACGAGGACATACGATCGCCTCCGGCCCGCGGCCTCGACCACGCGCCCGGGCAGCACCTCGACCTCCGCGCCCGCGCGGGAGGCGGCCTCCGGGAGGACGTCGCTCGGGCCCTGCCGCTCGACGAGGCGCGGCTCGGGCTTCTTCTTGCCGCAGGCCTGCATGCGCCCGCACCCTGCCAGCAACAGCGCGCACCCGCACGCCGCGACGATGCGCGCCGCCCTGGAGGTCATCGCCTCGAGGTCCACGCCCCCGTGAACTCCGGCACGCGCGCGGCGCCCCGGGCGCCCACGCGCGCGGCCATCGCGTCGCCGAAGAACGCGCCCATCACCACGGCGGCCCGCTCCGCGCTGGGAAACGCGTAGTCCGTCGAGAGGACCTCGCGCCCGAACCCGTACACCTCCTCGAGTAAGGTGTAATATGCACACAAACGCTCGTTCGGAGGCCCCGCCGTCTCCACGCACGTTCCGAGCGTCTCGAGCACGACCAGCCGGCCCCCCGGGCGGGTCACGCGCCGCATCTCCTCGAGCGCGGCCCGGGCGTGCGCCTCCCATGCGTCGGGGAAGAAGCCGGTCACGTGCCCGATGCTCCAGCCCGCGACCGTGACATCCGCCTGCCCGTCGGCCTCGGGGAGGAGCGCGTTGTCGGCGACGCCGAAGACCACGCTCGGATCGGGGAGGGCCGCCCGGGCGAAGTCGATCATGTGGGCCGACGCGTCGTACGCGTGGATCGCCCGCGCGCGCCCGAGCAGCATCCCCGTCACGCGGCCGGTGCCACAGCCGAGCTCGACGACCCGCGCGACCGGCTCGGGGATCGCCCGCGAGAGGAACGCGCGGACGTTCCCCTCGTGGTCCTCGTGGCGTACGAGCTCGTCGTACGCGTCCGCGTGGCGGAGGTACGTCTCCTCGTAGGACGGCATCGCTACTTGACGATGCCGCTCTTCACGACCGATTTGTCGGCGAGCGACGCGAAGATACGCACCGCCCCGGTCGGAGCGTTCTTGCTCGACACGTGCAGCGACAGCTTGTGCTTGCCTTCGCCGAGCGCGACCAGGGAGCCGTCCTTCGCGTTGAGGAGCTTGTCTCCTTCGAACACGGCGAGCCCCGCCGTGTACTTGCCCCCGTTCAGGGTGGGCGCGATGTCCGGGGGGAACTCCTGGTTTCCGACGAGCGTATCCGCCTCGAAGTCTCCCGTCGCCGTCCCCTCCTTGTCGGTCGACGCGAGGAAGAGCGCGACCGCGGGGCCGTCGAGCTCGACGTCGATCACGAGGTCCTTGATCTTGTCCGGCTTGAAGTCGCCGTCGCGCTCGCCGACCTTGTCGACCTTCCCCGATTGCGCCGATCGTGTCGCGCTGACGAACGACGCCTTCGGGGCGGCCGGCGTCGCGGACGCGCTCGCGCTCGCGCTCGCCGGGGCGGCGCTCGCCGATCCAGGCGCGCTGGCGACGGTCGCCGCGCCGGACGAGGACGCCGCCGACGCGGAGGCGACCGGAGCCGGGGACTTCGGTTGCTCCTTGTTCCCGCACGCGAGCGCGGCGGCGCCCGCGAGCGCGAAGAGGGAGAGCACGACGGAACAGCTTCGGGCGGAGGAGGTGTTCATCCGCCCGAAGCTACCACGTTTGGCGCCCTAGCGACGGCGCCGGCGGCGGACCACACCGACGGCGACGGCGGCGCCGACGAGGCCGAGCGCGCCGAGCGTGCCGTTCCCGTCTCCGAGCTCGATCGGCGCGGCGGCGCAGCCCTGCGCGCTCAGCTTCCCGTCGGCCGCGCCCGTGCAGTTGCCTCCCGTGCAGTTCCCGGACGCGCTCGCCGAGGCGTCGACCTTGATGTTCAGCTTCGTGGCGAGGTAGCTGATGCACTGCTGCACGTCCGTCGCGTTGACGAACTGCCCGTTGCAGAAGATGCCGCCCGTGGGCTTCGAGCACTGGGCCTTGCAGTTGATCTTCACGTCGGCCATGCACTTGAAGTCGCAGTCGAAGTTGACCTGGGTCTGGCACGAGCCCCGGCAGCACTTGGTGCAGTGCTCCGAGCAGGAGGTGTCCGGCACCTTGCAGTTGTTCTTGCAGTGGCCGTCGCACTGCGCCTTGCCCTGCGTGACGCAGTCCTCGCCGGGGTGCTTCGACTTGCACAGCTCGATCGTCGGCTGGTCGCACTCCTCGTGGCAGCCCTTGAAGCAGTCGAGGAGCTTCGGGTTGCACTGCTTGATGCAGGTCTCGCCGCACGAGTCAGTGCACGTCGTCGTCGAGTCGGCGGTGCACTTGCCGCCGCACGACACGACCACGGACGGCGGATCGCACTTGGCGTTGCAGCTGGCCTGGACCTCCACCTTGCAGGAGGCGTTGCCGCTGAAGTCGAAGTTCCCGCACGGGCCGTTGTCGGCCGCGAGCGCGGTGGTGGGAGCGAGGAGGGCGAGCGTGGCGGCCGTGGCGGCCAGGAAGGAAGCGATGGTTCGGTTCATGTGTGGGGTACCTTGAGGTTGGTTGACGTAAGAAGGAGTGAAGTGATTCAGCGCCCGGCGGTACCGGGAAAGAGGACACAGTCTAACGTGCGGCCACGAACTGCGCACGCTTCGCGAGGGGGGATTCCAGGTGTGGCAAGGAAGGCACGTCGCGTCCCGTCCGCCGCCGGCGCTCACCCCGCGAGCTCCGCGAGCCGCGAGGTGGCGGTCTCCACGTCGGGGTGGGCCTCGAGGAGCCCGCGCATCGGATCGCCCATCCGCGCGAGGCGCTCCGGCACGGTCCGGAGCGTGAACGCCCCGGGATCCATGCGTCCTTGCAGCTCGTCCCAGGTCACGGGCGTCGAGACCGTGGCGCGAGGATCGGCCCTCAGGGCATAGGGCGCGACCACGGTCCGGAGCGGGTGGGTCTGCCCCGTGTCGATGTAGACCCTCTCGCGCCGCGCCGCGGGGGCGGGATCCAGGGTCGCCGTGTCGGGATGCCTCTTGACCACCATGTGCGCGAGCACGGCGGCGAGCGCTGACGCCACGCCGAAGCTCGCTCCCCCGAGGGGGATCACGACGTGGAGGCCGGTCTGGCCGCTGGTCTTCGGGAACGACGGAAGGCCAGCACGGTCGAGCACCTCGCGAAGCGATCTCGCCAGCGGGATCGCCGCCTCGAATCCGCGGTCCCCGGTGTCGAAGTCGAGGGTGAAGAAGTCGCACGCATCCGGCATTCCGCCCGCGCCGGGTTCGCGGCGGATCCGGCCCCCGGTCACGTGCAGCGGGATCGCACCCAGGTTGAGGACGAACAGCAGGCCGTCCACGTCGTCGATGAGGAACACGTTCATCTCGTGCTCACGCGATCGCACGACGGCGGTGCGCATCCAGGACGGCATCCACCGCGGGACGTTCCACTGGTGGAAGCTCCGACCCGCGATGCCCTGTGGGTGGCGGACGAGGACGCACGGCCGATCCGCGAGGTAGGGGAGGAGGGTCGGCGCGATCGCCTCGTAGTAGGCCGCCACGTCGCCCTTCGTGAGGCCGAGGTCGGGGAAGAAGACGCGGCCCTTGTTCGTGAGGTTCACGCGGCGGTACGGCCGCGCGAGCACCGCGGGGCGCGCGGCCTGCGCGTCGCCCCCGGGGCCTTTCGGGGGCCGCGCCTCGGTGTCCGCCTCGCGGGGGCTCACGGTGCACTCCGCCGGGGGCACGTCGTCGCGGACGCCCCTGAACACCGGGAAGCGCAGCGAGCCGTCCTCGCTCCAGCCGAGGTAGCGCACCGACACGACGATCTCCGGCCGGACGTGGTGACGCACCTTCTTCGGCTCGTACCTGCCCTCGGCCGTCGGCGCGTCCACGCGGAGGGCCTCGAGGCGAGGGAGGAGCCAGTCGATGGTCCTCTCGTCGAGCCCCGATCCGACGCGGCCGCGTACGCGCAGCACCCCGGCGTCGTACGACGCCACGTCGAGCGCGCCGAGGCGCTGGCGCGTGCCATCGCCCCCGGTCCAGGCGACGACGACGAGCTCCGCGTCGCGCTCGCACTTGATCTTCAGCCAGTCCCGCGTGCGCGCGGGGCCGGGTGTGTAGGTGCTCCCTCGCTTCTTCGCGACCACGCCCTCGAGGCCGTGCGCCTGGCACAGCGCGAGGAGCGCCTCGCCGTCTTCCATCACGGGCTGTCTGCGGATCGTGCCTTCGGCGCCGACCAGCGACTCGACGAGGGCCTGGCGCTCCTCGAGCGGCACCGTGAGGAGGGACAGATCCCCGACGACGAGCGCGTCGAACACCACGAAGACGACGGGTACCCGCGCGCGCGCGTGCGCGACGTCGCGCGGCGCTGCGAGGTGGATGCGCCGCCCGAGGCGCTGGAAGTTGGGGCGGCCCGTCTCGTCGAACGCGACGATCTCCCCATCGAGCACGACGCGGTCGACCGGGATCGCACGCATCGCCTCCGACACCTCCGGGTACGCGAGCGTCGCGTCGCGACCCTTGCGGTACACGAGCGTGACCCGGTCGCCGTCCTTTTCGGCGAGGATCCGGACACCGTCAAGCTTGAGCTCGAAGGCGTACGCGCGGTCCCGGAGGATCGCGCGCTCGCCCGCGGCGCCGCGCTTCGTGGGGGCGGCGCACAGCATCGGAGACAGGCGTCGCGCGTCGAAGGATGGCGGCAGCCGTGTCGCGCGCGAGAGCAGCGGGAGGATGGCGGCGTTCACCGGGTGAACATCGGGGGCGACGGGGCGGACCGCGCCGGATCGCCGCAGCACGCCTTGAACTTCCTCCCGCTCCCGCAGGGGCACGGCTCGTTGCGCTCCGCCTTCCTGGGCGCGATCGTCGCGACGTCACGCGCGGAGGGGAAGGGCCGCCGACGGGCACGCTTGCCTCGCTCGATCGCGGCGTCGATCTGCCGCAGGATGTCCGCGAGGTGGTCCTCCGTGAACCATGCGCGCGCCTCGGCCTCGAGCCTGCGCGCGTGGGCGAGGTAGCGGTCCGCGTGGTGAACCGGATCGACGTGCGCGACGGGGCGCCAGCCTGGCGCCTTCGGCGGCACGATCGCGTTGCCTCCCGTGAAGCAGTAGGTGCCGACGTCGCGCGCCGTCTTCACGTCCCAGTCGATCCCGAAGCGACGCGCGCCGAGGATCCACACGCCGGACCAGGCGCGCGCCTCGCACCAGTTGTGCGGCGCGAGGTGGTCTGCCTCGTCGGCCTGGGGAACGTCGGCCGGCACGCAGTAGGGGAGCCCGAAGCGCATCCCGTAGTTCGGCTTCGTGGTGTCGCCGAACGACGCGTGCAGGACCTCGTGGAGCACGCTGCCGACGAGGCGGCGGTAGATGCACTCCCCGAACCGCACCGCCACCTTGAAGTAGCCCGGATCGTCGGCCCGCTGCGCCTCCTGCCAGAGCGCGTCCCCGTGGAGATCGTAGAGCGGCTCGTATCCCCACCCCCGGAGCGCGTCGTCGCAGGCGTGGATGCACTCGATGGCGCGGATGCGCTGCGCGGCGGTGAGGGTCGCGTGGCAGTCGAACGCGCACGGCCGCTGCCTGCGGAGGCCGTCGATGACGTCCATGCCCCAAGCGTACCGGTTTTTCGGCTACGCTGGCCACGGATGCGCGCGAACGATCCACTCGGTAGCGCCAGGGTGATGCTGGCCGAGGGCCATTTCGACCAGGCCGCCTCGCACGTCGCGCCCCTCTTCGCGCGGACGGGTGACCCCACGCACGGCTTCCTCCTTCTCTCGGCGCAGTGCTCGGTGCCCGACTTCGCCGCCGCGAAGCTCACGCTCGACGCCCTCGCGGGGCGCGCCCGCTCGCCAGAGGAGATCGCGCTCCTCGCGCGCGTGCGGAGCTGCGCGAGCGCCGAGTGGATGCGCCACGCGCGCCTCAAGAACCCGGCGCTCGCCGGGCGGCGCAAGGACTTCCGCCTACCGCCCCCGCACATGCTCCTCTACACCCGGGCCGCGGCCGAGCACGCCGCGAGGAGCTACCCGGCCGCCCTCGCGACGATCGAGGAGCTCAAGCGCGCGAGACCCGCGGCCTCCGGCGTCGCGCGGACGATGCGCGGCAAGGAGATCCGCTTCGACGACTTCGTGGACGCGGACGATCTCGTGGGCGGGACCTTCCCCGTCTACCACGAGGGGGAGGTCCACGACCTTGCCATCTCCGACCTGAAGCGCCTCGTCTTCCTGCCCCGGAAGGATGCGTTCCACGAGATCTGGCCCGAGGTCACCTTCGAGACGCTCCACGGTGAGCGCGGCAACGTCTGCATCCCGAGGGCGTACGCCGGCTCTGGCGCGTCGCCGGACCCGCAGGTGCGGCTCGGGCAGGTCACCACGTTCGATCACGATCTCGGGTACGCCATCGCGCTCGGGCTGCGAGACTTCTGGGTCCACGGTACGGACGGCTCGAAGAAGATGATGGGCCTGACGTCGTTCGAGCGGATCGACTTCATGCGGCTCGACGAGTGACGGCGGCCCGTCACGCCGACGCGGTGAACTGCTTCTCGACGAGGCGCTTGTAGAGCCCGCCCTCCTCGAGCAGCGCCGCGTGCGTGCCCAGCTCGACGATCCTTCCGCCGTCGAGCACCGCGACGCGGTCCGCGTTCTTCACGCTGGAGAGGCGGTGGGCGATGACGAGCGTCGTGCGGCCCT
>SXNL01000305.1 GCA_005777185.1 Myxococcales bacterium | reverse complement strand
TTTCCTCGCAAAATCTCGCCGAGAGCGGCCCGTGGCCTAGCCAGGAATCGTCGCCGTCGCCGTCGCCGTCAACGTCAACGTCAACGCTCACGTCAACGTCAACGGGAGAGGGCGCGCGCAATTTTGGACAGCTCTTCAGCGCGCGGGGACGAGCACGAGCTTCCCGATGGTCTTGCCCGACTCGATGTCCCGGTGGGCGTCCGCGACCCTCTCGAGGGGGAACGTCTTCGAGGGCGGCGGCACGAGCTTGCCGTCGGCCAGCCACCGCATGATGTCGTGCATCCCCTCCGCGAGGATGTCGGCGCGATCGAAGAGGTAGCTCAGGTTGAACGCGAGGACGCTCCGGCTCTTGTTCGTCATGTCCAGCGGGTTGAAGCGCGGCGTGCGCAACCAGTCGATCGCGAGCTTCAGGTAGTTCGGTCGGCCGCCGGTCTTCGGCATCATCGTCGCGAACCCGTAGACGACGAGCTTGCCCGCCGCGCGCACGTGGTCGTAGCTCGCGCCGAGCGTCGCGACGCCGTTCGCGTCGAGGACGACGTCGAAGCCCATCGGCGCGATCGCCTCGGCGCGGGGCCAGAGGTCCTCCGTCGACTTGTCGATCACGTGATCGCACCCGATCGCCCGTGCGGCCTCGACCTTGTGGTTCGCCCCGACGACGCCCGTGACCTCGCAGCCCGCGAGCTTCGCGAGTTGCACGAGGCTCGTGCCGACGCCACCCGCGGCCGAGTGGACGAGGACCCTGTCGCCGCGCCGTGGGTGGGCCAGCTGGTGGAGCGCGAAATGCGCCGTCAGGAACACGGCCGGGATCGCGGCGCCCTCCACGAACGTGAGGCCGTCGGGGAGCCCGAACACCTGGTGCCGCGGCACGTTGAGCGCCGACGCGTAGCCGCCGAACAGCGTGACCGCGAGCACGCGCGCGCCGACACGGAGGTCGGTCACGTTCTCGCCGACCGCGCTCACGATCCCGGCGACCGCGAAGCCCGGCGTGATGGGCCAGCCCACCAGCTCCTTGGCGGAGGCGTAGAGCCCCATGCGAACCACGACGTCGGCATAGTTCACGCCGGCGGCGTGGACCTCGATCGCGACCTCGTCCGGGCCCGGTGGGGGGAGGTTCGATGTCTCCAGCTGGAGGCGCTCGTACGCGCCGGCCCGATGCACGACGATTCTGGTGGCCTGCGTCATGGCTCGAGTCTACGCGATCACCACCCCCGCTCGCCCCGCGTCTCCGACAGCTCTCCCTGGAAGCTCCGGTGGCCGAGGTCCCCCGCGCCGAACTCCGCGCGCACGCGGCGGAGGAAGTAGATGATCTGCGGGCTCTTCATCCGGCCCTCGATCTCCACCTCACCGAAGCGGAACACCTTGCCCGCGTCGCCTCGCGCCTCCGTCACGGACGCGCCCGCGTCGGCGACCCTCGTCGGGGGGGCGGGCTTCGTCGCGACCGGCTGCGGTCCTGCGCCGCCCTCGATCGTGGCGGGCGTCCCCGCGTCCTTGCCCTTCGCGGGGGGAGCCTGCGTCGCCCTCGGCTCGGCGAGCGAGAACGGGACGTACAGGGTCAGCGCCGCGAGCGTCAGGAACAGACCCATCCGGATCGAGGCGCGCCTCACTTCGCGCCTCCCGGCTTGCCGGACGCGCCCGGCGCGCCCCTCCGCGCGGCCAGCTCCACCGCCCACCGCTCCGCGTCCGCGCGCGCGGGGTGATCGGCGGGCGCCTCGGCGAGGAACCGCGCGAACGCACGCTCCGCGTCGTCCGCGCGCTTCAGGTGGTCCATCATCAGCACGCCCAGGTTGAACAGCGCGCTCGTGTTGTGCGGATCCCGCTCGATCACCCTCTCCAGCACGGCCTTCGCATGATCGTACCGCGCCGGGTTTCTGGGATCGGCCTGCCCCCGCAAGGCCACCGCGAGGCCCACCTCGGCCGCCGCGTCGTCGGGAGCCACCGCGAGGATGGCGCGGTACTGCTCCTCCGCCCTCGCATACGACCCGGCGCGCAGCAGCACCGCGCCCATGTTGAGGCGCGCCGTGGTGTCGCGCGCGTCGAGCGTCGCGGCCTTCTGGAAGGCCTGGAACGCGCGCGCATCCTCGCCCTCCGCGAGCGATACGAGGCCGCTCGCGCGGTGGGCCACGGCGCTCCCTGGGTTCGCGTCCACGGCTTGACGTGCGAGGAGGTGCGCGGTGTCGCGCTCGCCCTTCGCGAGGTGGCACAGGGAAAGCTCGCTCAGAGCGGTCGCGTCGCCCGGCCTCTTCGCGAGGACCTCGCGTGCCTCCACGATCGCCCTGTCGACCTGTCCCGCGTCGCGGAGGGTGGTCACGAGGAGCGTCCGCGCGGGCCCCACCCGCGGCTGGGCCCTCACGAACGCCTCGAGGCCCGCGGCCGCCTCCTTGTGCGAGCCGCGTCGCCGTCGCGTCTCGGCGAGCGCGATCGCGACGTCCTCCTCCGCGGGCGCGATCTTCGCTGCAGCGACGAGCTCGCGCTCCGCGTCGGCGAGGGCGCCGCCTTGCGCCAGGACCACGCCGAGATCGTAGCGGGCCTCCCACAGCGTGGGATCGATGGCGATCGCCTCACGGAACAGCTCGATCGCCCGGGCCGTGGTCCGGGGATCCCTGGCGGCCTGCGCCCCCTGGATCATCTTGCCCGCGGCGGCGGGGTTCGCGGGGGGGAGCGTCGCGGCGACGGGCCCGCGAACCGCGGGCGCTCGCCCGCCCCCGCCCCCGCACCCGACCAGACACATGCATGTTGCCAGTACCACGAGGGGTCTGTTCACGGCCTGCCTCCCCTCTCGCCGCCGCGCAGTGGCGCGTCGAGGAGCCCCGGCAGCGCGCTCGGGCCCTGCGACCGGAGCTCGATACCTGTCTCCTTGAGCGGAGGGTACAGCTCCGCGTTGAGGCGGCCGAGGGACTCGCGCATCTTCGCCGTCCACTGGTTGTAGATCCCGAGCTCGACGGCCTTCTTCCAGCCGTTCTCGTAGGCGTCGAGCGCCCGCTCCTCGATCGGCACCGCGAACGCGTCGATCTCCTGCTGGTACGCCTCCCTGTCCGCGTCCGACAGGCCCGTCGGCGGCGGCGCGCCCTTCAGCGATCGCGCGAACCCCTCGTACGTGCGGCCGATCTGGTAGAGCGCCGCGGTCGTCCACTCGGCGACCCCCATCGAGACGGTGTCGAGGAAGATCAGCGAGGCCTGCTTGAGGAGCTCGGCCTTGCGCTTCAGGCGCGCGGAGAGCTGCTTGACGTCCCCCGCGATCAGGATCTCCTCGAACCGCGCGAGCACGCGCTCGCCCTCCATGTACCTCGCGCGTGCCGCCGCGTGGCGGCCCTCGGGCGAGAGCTCGCCCCTCTTCTGTTTTCCCGCGACGGCCGCCTCGCGCAGCGACTCGAACGCCCCCCTCTCGTCGCCGAGCTTGATCTGCGCGAGGGCGAGGAGCACGAGACCTTGCACCCGACGATCGACGCTCCGCGTCTGGCCCACGAACCTCCTGTAGAGCTCCACGGCCTCCTTGTTGCGGCCCGCGGCCTGGTGCGCGCGCCCCATGTGGAACACGACGTCGACGGCCTCCCGGGACTGCGGGTAGGCCGCGAGAAAGCGCGTCCCGTTCGCGACGGCGCGGTCGTGCTCGCCGGTCGCCTCGCGGAGCACGACGGCGTTGTAGCCGGCATCTCTCGTGTGCTCGAATTTCGCGAAGCTCGGGTGATCCTTGTCGGCGAGCGCGAGGATGGACTCGTGAACCTCGGCGGACTCGGCGTAGAGGCCCATCGCCTGGAACGCGGTGGCCGCGGTCCAGGCGCCCCGGGGGGACTCGGGCCGGCCCTGGTAGTCCTTGCTCGTGACCAGGAGCGCCGCCTCCCTGAGCGTCGTCGTGTCGCCGGCCCTCTGCGCCGCGAGGATCGCGTTCACGCACGCCTGGGCCGCGCGAGCGTCCCTCGGGAACTCCTGCGCCGCGCGGAGGTAGGCCTTCGCGGCGCGGTCGTGCTCGCCCGCGGCCGTCCGCTGCTCGCCCTGCTTGAACACCGCCTGCACGATGAGCGCGTCGAGGCGACGCTGCTCCCTCTCGCTCGCGAAGGCGGTCGCGCGCTTCAGCCGGCGCGCCCACGCCTCGATGTTCTCGTGATCCCTCGCGCGGCTGAACGAGTCGAGGATGAGCTCCCCTGCGCCCTGCGCGTACTGGCTGCGTGGGAACCGCTCGAGGAGCGAGCCCCAGATCCTGACGGCGGGATCGTACGCGCCCTGGTCGTAGTACGTGCGCCCCTGCCTGAAGAGGAGCTCGGGCAGCGCGGGATCGGACGGGTAGAGCTGCGCGTACAGCTCCAGCGCCTCGGCGAGCTTCCGGTCCGCCTCGCTCTCGACGTAGGTGGCCCCGGGCTGCTTCGTGCGCCCCTCCACCTCGGCGAGGCGCACCCTCTCGAGCGCGGCGACGGCGTTGTAGATCGCGTCGTGGCGGAGCGCCCTTCCGGGCTCCCTCGAGGCGTCGGCGTCCGCAATGGTACGTGCAGACTGCATATAATGTTGCGCCGCGTCGGTGCCGCGGTCGAGGTGGTAGAACTGGATCTCGGCGAGGTAGTAGTGGATCTGCCAGGAGCCCGGCTCGCCGCCGAATCGCCCGAGATACGCCTCGTAGAGCGAGGCCGCGCCCTCGAACTCGGCCCGGCTCGTACGGTCGCGCTGCGCCTTCGCGTGGAGTCCGACGGCGTGATCCCGCAGGCTCCCCTCGAACGCCCGCGTCGTCGCGGCGATCCACGCGGGATCCGCCTGGCCCTTCGCCCACGCGCTGCCCTGGGTGTATCCGACGAGCGCGCGCTCGTAGGTCGCCCGGAGCCTCGGCCAGTCCTCGACGGTCGCCCAGCCGGTGGCGATGGCGAGCATCCACGCGCCCGCATCGCGCGAGCCCGGCTCGAGCTTGAGCAGGAGCTCGTACGCCTCGATGCCCCGCTCGTAGTGCGCCTGTTCGTAGAACTGCTCGGCCAGCGCGCGCACGACCTTGCCTGCGAAGCGGTCGCCGCCGATCTTCACCAGGAACCCGTACACGTCACCGGCGGTGTTCTTCTCGTCCTCGGTGAACACCTCGACGAGGTACTTGAGAGCCTCGGCCTGCAGCTCGTCGAGCTCGCGCCGCCGCGTCGCCGATACCCTTCCCTGCGAGCCGTCCACCTCGAACACGCCGATGAACCGCCGCGCCGCCTCGTCGGTGCGGCCCAGCCGCCAGAGGCACCACGCGCTCTTGAAGAGGGCGAGCCCGTAGAGCTCGCTGTCCTTGTGGCGCAGGACCTCCTCGTACTCCGCGAGCGCGGCGCCGTAGTCGTACCGGCTGTTGAACAGCGCCTCGGCCTTCGCCATGTGCGCGTCGGGGGCGAAACGCGAGCGCGGAAAGTCCCGCAGGATGCGGCCGAACCGATCGAGGGCCTCGTCGGGCTTGCCCTGCTCCGTCGCTAGGAAGCCGTCGACGTACAGCGCGAGGTCGTACGACGGGAACGTCGGGTGGTCGCGCAGGACGCGGAGGAAGAGCTCGCGCGCGGGGCCGTAGCTCGGCTCGGGGGTCGGGCCGCGCGTGTCCCTGGGCTTGCCCTCCCAGGCCTTGAAGCGCGCCAGGAACTCCTCCCGCGCGATCTCCCACCGGAGCTCGCCGAGGCGCATCAGGGCCTCTGGCAGCTCGCGGGACGCGGCCGGGGCCTCCGCGATGAACTTGCCGAGCAGATCGATCGCCTCCGCTCGGAGCCCGCGGATCTCCACGAGGTCACGCTCCACGCGCGCGTCCATGCGCGCGCGGATCTGGCGGTCGAGCCCAGCGGGGATGCGCGGGCGGACGCGCGGCTGCGTCGTGGCGGGCTTCCTGTCGCGTGCCTTCTCGCGCGGCGCGAGCTCGATCGTACGCTCGGCTGCCGGGCCCGCGAGCGCCGGGGACGCGGCGAGCACGCTGGCAAGGATGAGCGCCGCGCGCGCGCCGGGGGCACGGGTCATCGCGGCTTCTCCGAGCCGATGTACTCGTCGGGCCAGTCGTCCCCCTCGAAGGGCCAGTACTCCTCGGAGTCCTTCAGGTGTCGCGCGGCGTCGAGCGAGTCGACAGCGTCGTGGGGGAGGAAGCCGTTCGCGATGGCCTCGATCTCCACCTCGAGCGCGCGCTTCCTGCCGAGCACCGATTCGATCCGCCCGAGCCGCGCGCGCGAGAGGAGACGCGACAGCCGGAGATCCAGCCTGTGCAGCGCGTCGCGGGCCAGGGTCGCCTCGGCGATCTCGAGCGCGCGCACCCCCGCGGCGGACTCGGCGAGCAGCCGCTCCGCGGTCGGTCCTTCGGCCGCTGCCCGGACCTCGGGCAGGGCGGCCCGGAGCCCGTCCGTCTGTTGGTCGAGGACGGCGCGACGCCGGACGAGCGCGGCGTACGCGGCATCGGCGCGAACGAGCGCCGCGATCGAGCGCGTCGCCTCGGGGGACACGCCCGCCACGGGCGTCGCCAGCGCGCCCGGATCGCCCGGCGCGCGCGCGGCCCGGCGCACGAGGCCCACGCCTTGCTCGCTCTCCACGAGGCGCCGCGCGGCCTCGCGGATCGGCTCGTACCGCGCGACAAAGGCCTTCAAGCGGGCGTCGGCCGCCGGGAACCGGCAGCGCGCGAGGTCGACGTACGCGCCGAGGATCATGGCCTCGTCCTCGTACCGGTGGTGTTCCTTCAGCGCGGCGAGCTCGTCGAGCAGGCGGCGGGCGCCCTCGTGATCCTTCTTCTCGTAGCGTGAGGTGGCGGCCTCGTAGAGAGCCTCCGCGAGTCGATCCGAGTCCTGCGGCACGAGGTGGTAGTAGTAACGGGCGTCGTCGAACCGCGCCTCGTCGTGGGCGACCCGCCCGAGGGCGAGCCGCGCGAGATCGCGCACTGCGAAGAAGCGGGCGTCGGCGAGGACCGGCGTCGTGCGATCCTGGCGCCTGGGATCCGCGACCTTGCAGAACAGCCGCTCTCCGTCGCGGCGCTTGCCGCGTTCGACCTCCAGCAAGCCCGCGAGGTAGGTCGCCTGCGACCAGAAGCGGGACGTCTGCGGCACGGTCATGTAAGTGGCGAGCGCGCCGTCGACGTCGCCCCCGGTCTCCTTCGCGCGGGCCGCGAGGAAGGCCGCCTCGATCCTGAGGTCGTCCGTGACCGGCGCGCCCGCGAGATCCTCGACGCCGCGCTGGAACTGCCGCGTCTCCAGCGCCACGTCGACGAGCCGTCGCGCTGCGCGCCGCCCGAACGACGATCCCGGATCGAAGGCACCCCTGTCGAGGATCGTCCTCCGGAGGTACGCGCGCGCGGGTGCGAAGAGGCCGAGATCGGCGTGCGCGTCGCCGAGCGCGTAGAGGGCGGCGCGCGCTTCGTCCGAGCCGAGGAAGCTCTCGAACGCGCGCGACTCGATCAACCCGACGAGACGCGAGATCCCCTCGTCACGCTTGCCGTCCCGCACGAGGTCCTCGGCCGCGGTGATCTGCGCGCGGAGGGCCTCCCGTCCGACCTCGCCCGTGTCCGGACGCCCGCGCGCCGCGACACGCGCGCGGAGCGCTGCGATCTCGCCCAGCAACCGGTCGTGGTCCGCCGCGCTGGCGGTCCCGTCCGCGGACGCCGGGAGCTCGCTCTTCTCCGGCGTGAGCGGCGAGGTGCGTGGCTGCGAGAGGGCGCCGCGCGTCGTCGTCGCGGTGACGGCGAGGAGGATGAAGGCGAGCGCCCGGTCGTGCTTCACGCGGGCCAGGGTAACATTCGAGCGGGTCCTCCGGGCGCCCGCCCGACGCCCGGTCGCCCTCACCACCCGAACGGGAACCACACGCTCGCACCCCCCGTGACGAGGAGGTCGTTCACGAGGTGGTCCTCCCCGAGCAACGTCTCCCTGAGGATGTGATCGCGCGCGTCGATGCGCACGGACAGCCACTTCGTGAGGTACCACTTGGTCCCGATGCCGAAGCTCCCCGTGAGCCCGCGCGACGTGGAGTCGTCGGTGACGCCCGCCCCCGCCGCGAAGTTGAAGTCGAACCGGGAGATCGCGCCTCCCATCCACCGCAGCTTCCCGTAGGCGAACGACCAGACGAGGTGGCCGAAGTAGAGGCGGCCAGGCTTGTTGGTGCGCTCCTCGACCTGCACCAGCGGGTAGCGGCGCTCGTACGTATCGGTGACGGCCGTGCGGAAGCGCAGGAAGGCGACGGACGCCTCGAGGCCCAGCTCCTCCGAGAAGTGGAACGTGTACGCGCCGCCGGCGAGCCAGCTCGACGAGTAGAGATCCGCGCCGTAGTACCCGCCGGTGGCCGAGAGCTCGTGCCGGAACGCCTTCACGAAGAGGCGGTCCTGGACGCCGCGGTAGTGGCGGCCGCCGACCAGCTCCTCCTTGAGCTCGTCGTCGACGCACTGCGCGAACGAGGATCCCGGAGCGAGCGAGAGCGTCGCGAAGATCGCCACCGGAAGCAGGGGCTTCGCGCGCATCGGGACCGTTGGGTACAGGTTCGGGAGGAAGACTTCAAGCCCCGCCGACCGCCGCCGGCTGTCCGCCGACCGCTGCCCGTGTTAAGTCCTCCCCATGGTTCGACGAGACGAAGAAGGCGTGCGCAGCCTGCCCTGCGCGCTCGCGATCGGGGGCCTCGATCCGGGCGGCGGGGCCGGGATCCTCGCGGACGCTCGCGCGATCTCGCGCGCGGGCGCGTTCGCGTGCGCGGTGGCCGCCGTGCTCACGACGCAGTCGACGTCGGGCCTGCGCGAGGCCGTCGCGGTGGACGCGCGGCGCGTCATCGCGCAGGCGGCGTGCGTCATGAAGCACCAGCGCGTGCGCGCGATCAAGGTAGGCGCCCTGGGCTCTGTCGCGAACGCGCGGGCCGTGGCGGACCTCCTCGCGATCCACCGCGACGTGCCGGTGGTCTGCGATCCGGTGATGCTGCCGACGCGCGGGCGCGCGCGGCTCCTCGACGAGCGCGCCGTGGGGCTGATGCGTACCCGGCTGCTCCCGCGGTCGACCGTCGTCATCGCCAACGCGCCCGAGGCCGAGGTCCTGACCCGGCGCCGCGTGACGCGGCTGTCCGAGGCCCGGGACGCGGCCCGCGCGATCGTGGGGATGGGTGCGCGGGCGGCGCTCGTGAAGGGCGGCCACCTCGGCGGCCGCGACGCCGTCGACGTTCTCGCGATGGGCGACGAGGTCCTCGAGCTCCGCGCCATCCGACTCCGCCTCCCCGCGCTGCATGGCGGGGGCTGCGTGCTGTCCTCGCTCGTCGCCGGCCGCCTCGCCGTGGACGAGCGCGACCTCGCCGACGGCACGATCGTCGATGCCGCGCGCTGGGCGAAGCGTATCCACCACGCCGCCCTCGCCCGCGCGGTCGCCGTGGGCGGCGACATGCGGGTCCTCGACCCCTGATCACCAGCGCCGCGACAGAGGCGGCGTCGGCAGGAACTCCTCCACCGGGCCCGCCCCCTCGCGAAGGACCTCCGGGGGCATCTTCGTGAGGTCCACGACGGTGGTCGGCACGAGCCCGCCCGCGCCCGCATCGAGCACCAGCGCGAGGCCCGGGAACTCGTCGTCGATCTCGTGCGGGTCGACCATGGGATCCGCGCCGGGGCGCGCCGCGGTCGTCGAGATGATCGGCCGGCCGAGGGCGCGCGTGAGCGCCTGGATCACGGCGTGCTTCGGCACCCGTATGCCGACGTGCTTGCGCTTCGTCTGCACGATCTTGGGCACCTCGCGCGTCGCCTCCAGGATGAAGCAGTACGGCCCCGGCAGGAAGCGCCGGAGCACGCGGTACACCTGGTTCTCCACGATCGCGAACCGTGCGATCTCCGACAGGTCCGGGCAGATGAACGCGAGCTGGTGCCCGGCGTCCATCCCCTTGATGGCGTAGAGCCGGTCGACCGCCTTCCGGTTCGTGATGTCGCACCCGAGGCCGTAGACCGTGTCCGTCGGGTACGCGATGACCTCACCCGACAGGAGCGCGTCGACCGCGCGCGCGATCTTCCGGGGCTCTGGGTGTTCGGGCATGACGTCGACGAGCATGGGAAGGTTCGCGCATCGGGGAGGGTTCCTGGGCCTGCCAGGGGACGGAGAGATATAACGCGAATCGCGCCTCTTTCCGAGGCGGAGCCATCGACGATGCCCCTACGCGACCTCCCCGGTCCAGTTTTCTACGTGGCGGCCGCCCTCGTCGGCCTCGCGTGGAGCGCCGTCGCGACGGCCGCGCTCAGGCGCCTCCCCCGCGGATTGCCGCTCCTCCGTCCGGGCCCGACGTGCCCGCGGTGCGAGGCGAAGCTCGGGGGGCTCGACCTCGTCCCCATCGTCTCCTTCCTCGTGGGGCGCGGCCGTGCGCGGTGCTGCGGAGCGCGGCTCGACCTCTCGCCGCTCCTCCTCGAGCTGTCGTGCGTGGCCGCGGCGATCGGCCTCGTCCCGGTGACGCTCCGTTCGCTCGAGCCGTGGTCCCCCCTCCATCGCGCCGCGTTCGTCTACCTCGCGAGCGCGGCGCTCGCGCACGCGCTCCTGGTCGCGGCGTTCATCGATGCCCGCCACGCCTACCTCCCCGACGCCATCACGCTCGGCGGGGCGTTGCTCGGCGTGTGCACGGCGGGCCTCCGCGGGCAGGACCTCCACGCTTCGCTCGTCGGCGCGTGCGTGGGCTTCTTCGTCACCGCGCTCCCTTTCGTGTATGGTCCACGCATGTTCGGCGCGCGGCCCGGGCTCGGGCTCGGCGACGCGAAGCTGATGATCCTCGCCGGGGCGTGGCTCGGGGCGCGGGGCGCGCTCGTCGCCCTGGGGCTCGGCGCCGTGCAAGGCCTCCTCGCCTTCGGGATCGCGCGCGCGGTGGGCAGGAAGATCCTCGTGCCGGAGGAGGTACGAGACGAGGTGGGTGGGCAGCCCGCGCTCCCCTTCGGTCCGTTCCTGGTGCTCGGCGTGCTCGAGCGCCTGTTCCTCGGTCCGGCGCTCGACGCGTTCGCCGGCGTCGGGTGGCCGCCATGGTAACGTGGACGTCGTGATCTTCGGCGTGCCCGCGTGGATGGTCCGTGGTGGCGCGTTCGTGTTCGGCCTGCTGTGGGGGAGCTTCCTCAACGTCGTCATCTACCGGCTCCCCCTCGGCCTGTCTGTCGTGTCGCCTCCCTCGCACTGCCCCGCGTGCAAGAAGCCCGTGCGGCCGTACGACAACATCCCGGTCGTCTCGTACGCCGTCCTCCTCGGAAGGGCCCGCTGCTGCGGCGCGCCGATGAGCCCCCGCTACGTGATCGTGGAGCTCATCGGCGGCCTCCTCTCGGTCGGTGTGCTCGAGATCGTGGTCGCCCGCACCCCACCCGCCGCCCCGGGCTGGCTGATCCTCGCGGCCTTCGTCTCGCAGTTTGCCCTCTGCCTCGGCCTCGTCGCGGCGGCGTTCATCGACTGGGAGCACATGATACTCCCCGACGAGATCACCCTCGGCGGCGCGATCCTCGGCCTCGCCACGACGCCCGTGCGAGGCGCCGAGTGGGTCGACGTGCTGGCGAGCTCGATCGGGGCGTACGTCCTCGTCTGGTTCCTCTTCAACTTCCTCTACAAGAAGCTCCGCGGGCGTACAGGCATGGGCATGGGGGACGCCAAGCTCCTCGCGCTGGCCGGCGCGTGGTTCGGCTGGAAGGGGGTGTGCTTCGCGCTGTTCGCCGGTGCCATCCAGGGCACCCTGGGATCGCTCGTCATGCGCCTCGTGAAGGGAAAGATCGAGCTCCCCGAGGCGGTCAAGGCCGAGGTCGCGGAGATGAGGCGCCTCGCGGAAGAGGGCGACGAGGAGGCAAAGGAGGCGCTCCTCCACGATCCGGCCGCCGAGGCCCACGACGGCTTCATGCAGGCGGCGATCCCGTTCGGCCCTTTCCTGATCCTCGGGACGCTGGAGTACCTGTTCCTCGGCCCCCACGTCATGCCGCACATCCTCGGCTTCCTGGTGACGCCGTGGTAGCGCGGCGTCGCGTCAGCCCGGGCCGGCGTCGCCCGGGCTGGCTTCCGTCGTAGCGTCGCCCGACGTCCCGGCGTCGGACGGAGGGCCGTCGCACTGCGTGGGGAAGCACCCGCACCCTCCGGCCGAGCACGCGCAGCGGGCCTGCTCGCCGCACACGTTCGGCGGATCGGTCGCTGGATCGCAGCGGAACGTGCAGAAGTAGTGGTCCGCGCCGTTCGGGTCGAGCGTCGTGCAGAGCCGCGCCTTCGGGTTCTCACCGCAGTCGGCGATCGTCTGCTGGCAGAACTTGCCGACCCCGAGGCTGTTGCCCTTGTCACCGGGCTTTCCGCAGTTCGACTTGAAGGGCGCGTCGGGCGCTGCGTCCGCTCCCGTCGCCGCGTCCAGGGTGGCGGGCGCGCCCGGCGTCGCCGTGCTGCTGCACGACGAGGCGACGCCCGCGATCGCGAGCCCGGCGAGGATGGCCGCGACCCCGCGCGAGGCTGTCAGAACGTCGTCCACTTGCCGCCGTCGCACGCGACGTTACCGATCCCGTCCGCGTCGATCGTCATGCCGAAGGCGAGGCACATCTCCTGCCCGAACGAGAGCTCCTTGCCCGTGGTGTTGTCGTACTCGCAGCGGACGCGGATCTCGTCCCCCGCCTTGTAGCGGATGACGTCGTTCACGGATCGGATGATCGTCGGCGCGTGGAACTCGTACTCCGGCGTCCACGCCACGTTGAAGAGCGTCTTGGTGTCGCCGCCGGACGTGTGGTTGACCTCCACGCGCGTCCCGTGCGTGTGCATGTGCGGGAGGAGCATCCAGACGGAGTACTCGCGGTTCACGATGCACTTGAGGTCGACCGCCGACTTGCCCGGAGGGACGCGGAGGTTCGAGTCGACGACGACGACCGAGCTCGACTTCTTGATCGGCTTCGCGGGGTCGGCGAGCTTGATGTTGATCGCGCTCTGCGCCTCGAGGGGGGTGGCTCCCGTGTTGATGTAGTGGTGCTGGGCGACGATCTGCGCCCCCTTCGGGAGCGTGACCGCGAGGTCGTCCGGGAGCTCGCTGAACTTCTTGTCCTCGCCGCCCATGCCGAAGCGGATGGAGGTCATGTCGTCGTCGGTGCACACCCGCGTCGTGCCCGCGGGCCTCGGCTTCGTCGTGTAGAAGAGCACCACGTGGTGGCCGCCCGAGGTCTGGAAGGACTGGGTGCCCTTCACGTTCATGTCGCGGTCGAGGATCTTGTCCGTCCAGGTGCAGTACTCGTAGCTCTTCCCCGGCTCCATGCCCGTGACCTTGGGGAGGATGAGCTGGAAGCCGTTCACGTCCGGCGCCGTCGGCGCCAGCCCCGCGACCTGGATGCGCGGATCGGGCGGTGGCGTGGTCGCGGTGCCGGAGCTGCTGCACGCGGATCCCGAGGCGGCAAGGGTCAGCGCGAGGAAGGACAGGGCGGCGTTTCGCATGGGCGAACGCGATAGCATGGAAACAGGGCACGGGCGACCCGGTCGAACCGGGACGCAGAGGAGACGCGCCGTCAGCAGTCAGCCGACGTCCAGGGTCATCTCCAGCGCATCCTCCCCGTCCCCGTAGTAGCGTCGCCGCACGTTCGTCTCGACGAACCCGAGCCCCCGGTAGAGCGCGATCGCCGGCGCGTTCCCCTGCCGGACCTCGAGGTGGATGCGAACGATGCCGGTCCCCCTCGCGTGCTCCACGATGTCCTGGGCAAGCGTGAGGCCGATCCTGCGGCGGCGGGCGCTCGCCACGACGGCGACGTTGAGCACGTGAAGCTCGTCCGCGACGCGCCACGTGAAGGCGAACCCGACGGGCGCCGAGCGCGCGTCGTCCCACGCGAGGCGCATCCGGGTCCACGGCCGCGCCAGCTCCTCGTGCACGTACGCCACGGCGTCCTCGGCGGAGGTCGCGTGTGCGTCCTCCGGGAAGATCTCGCGGTAGATGTGCGCCACGACGGCGGCGTCGTCCGGCGTCGCGTCCTCGAGCCGCGCCACCATCACCCTGCCGCCATCGCGCGCACCTGCGGCCCGAGGCGGAACGTGTCGATCACCAGCCGCAACGTACCGTCCCCGCGCGCGACCACCCCTGCGTAGGGGCCGAGGCTCGCGACGAGGGCCGTGAGCGGTCTCAGGAGCACCTCCTCCGTGCGCGACACCTCGTCGACGCCCACGTGGACCGACGAGCGGCCGTCGCCTTCGCCCAGCTCGAGCTCGAGCGCGAGCCGCGAGCCGCGCGGAGGGCGCCCGTCGAGGCACGTGCAGAGCGGGATCGGCGGGACGGCGCCCGGCACGTCGCCGACCCGAGCCACGCGGCGCACCGCGTCCGCGAGCAGGGCGAGCTCGACGCCGCTGCACGTGACCCACAGCACGCATGCGATGCCCGCCTCCATCGGCACCTCGATGTGCGCGACGAGACCCTCCCCGTGCACGCTCGAGAGCCGGATCGTTCCGGCGAGCCGCTGCACGGACGCGAGCGCGATGTCGAGGCCGATCCCGCGGCCCGCGAGGAGATCCGCCGCAGGTCGCGTCGAGAAGTTCGGGAGGAAGAGCACGGTGAGCAGCGTGTTCGCGTCGGCCGCGCGGGCGACGGCCTCGGGCAGGATCCCCTCGTCGACGGCGCGCTGCCGCACGACGTCGAGGTTCACGCCGGCGCCGTCGTCCGAGATCGACACGTGGAGCCGACCGCCCACGCGCTTCGCCGCGAGCGACACGAGCGCGACCTCACGCTTCCCGGCGGCCGCCCGCGCCCGCGGCGTCTCGATGCCGTGCGCGAGGGCGTTCCGCGCGAGCTGCAAGACGGGCTCGCCGAGGGCCTCCGCGAGCCGGCGATCGATGAGCTCGTCGCCACCCTGGATCCGGACCTCGACGCGCTTGGCCGCGCGCCGCGCCTCCGTCTCGAGCGCGAGCGACACGCGGCCGAAGAGGCCCCGGATGGGCGTCTGCCGCATCGCGGCGAGGTGGCGCTTCGATTCCTGCGTGGCGTCCCGGAGGAGCTGCGCGGCGCCCTTCATCTCGTGGGCCGCGCCGTCGAGATCGTCCGCGATCGCCGTGAGGGCCGCGCCGGTCCGCTCGATCTTCCCCAGCGCCGCTGCGGGCGCACCCCACGGGCGCGGCGGCCCGATGAGCCGCAGCGCGTCCGCGAGGTCCGCCCGCGCCCGGCGGAGCCGCTGGCCCTTCTCGGCGGAGCGCTCCCCGCGGGAAGCGACCTTCTCGCGGAGCACGTCGAACGACACGAGCTGGTCGAACAACACGTCGACGGACGCCCGCGCCACCCGGATGGTGGCGTCCTCGTCCTCGTCCGGCCTGCCGGTGGGTCGCACCGATGTGTTGCGCTTCCGGGAGCGCGCCGCCGAGCCTCGCAGCGTGAGGAGCGCGTTCTCCGGATCGTCCACGAAGCCGCCGAGCGTGCCGCGCCACTCCGCGATCTCGGCCACCGCGACCCACGCGGCGTCGGCCGTGGTGTCGCTGCCCCGGAGGCGCTCCTCGAGGCCATGGCAGAACCACGCCATCGGCTCGTCCCCCACCGCGCCGGCGGCCCCCTTCATCGTGTGCACGTGGCGGTACAGGAGACGCGCGGCCTCCAGCGGATCCGCCAGACGGAGCGCCTCGTCGATCCGCGCGAGCCGGTCCGACAGCTCGGACATGTATTCTGCATGCAAATGGTGCGGGAGCGCTCCAGGGTCTGCGGCGAAGAGGTGGGCGGGCGGCTCGGGCCACGACGCCTTGACGGCAGGGTCGCCGGCGCGGAGGCGCATCGCCGCGTGCCGGACGATCTCGATCGCGTCCGCGCGCGCGTCTGGGTCGTCCTCGCGCAGCTTCGTGTCGACGAGTCCGAGGTGGCTCGCGAGGTCTGCCTCGCCGGCCATGCTCGCCGCGCCCTTGAGCGCATGGAGCGAACGCGACGCCTCCTTCGGGTCCCCGCTCCGGAGGATCGCGAGGTGGCGCTCCAGCTCCTCGACGAGCAGCCGGAGCGTCTCGGGATCACCCACCGTCGTCCTCTTCAGAGATCAACCTCAGCAGCGGCGCGAGCACGGGACGGAGGGTCCTCGCGACGAAGGCGCGCGGCACCTTGCCGCTCAGGTTACCGAGCGTCGCGACGAGCGCCCGCGCGTGCTCCTCGGCCTCGCGTACGGCGAGCGCCGTCTCCGGATCGGTGCCCGTCGTGGCCTTCAGGCGATCGGAGATCTCCGCGAGGGCCCGCTCGCCGTCGGTCACGGCGCTCGACGCCCGCGCGGCCTCCTGCGCGACGTCCGCGGACGCCTCGCGCGCGCGCTCGAGGTTCGCACCGACCGAGCCGAGCTCGGCGGCGATCTCGGCGAGTGACGACGACAGCTCGCGCGCGGTCTCGCCGCCACGCTGCGCGTGTCCGCGGACCTCTTCGGACACCAGCACCAGCGGATGGCCGGCCTGCTCTCCGAGACGCGCGCCCTCGAGCCCCGCGTTGAGCGCGACCAGGCTCAGACGCTCGAACGTGTCTGCCAGGCGCGCGTGGCTCGCCCCGAGATCCTGCGCGCGCAGGGCCGCCGCGCGCGAGCGATCCGCGACCGCGTCGACCGCGGTCCGCTGCTGCGCGAGCGTCGAGGCGATGCGCTGGATGGCGAGCGAGGCCTCCTTGATCCGCCCGGTGGCGCGCCCGTGCGCGAGCCAGAGATCGGCCTCGGCCGCCCCCTCGTCCGTGCCCTTCGCCTTACGTCCGAGGAGGCGGAACAGTCTCTTCTTCGGATCGTCCGCCATGCCGCGGAGGATAGCCTAAGGCGGCGATCCTGGCTGGTCCGCGTTGACGACGAACGATCCCTGGACGGGGGCGCCGGCGGCGGTCGCGGCCTTGGTGAGCGTGAGGTCCCCGAGGATGAAGCCGACCTGGGTGGTGCCCATGGTGACGGGGTTGTAGTCGAGGACGCTGCCGCTGCCGTCCAGGAAGCCGATGTTGAACGCGCGCGGGAAGAACCTCACCGACGGCATGCCCATCGACACCACGATCACGTGCCCGTCCGACGCGCGCTGCCCGAACACCTGGATGACCGACCGTGTCGGCGCGGTGCCGTCGACCCCCGCGGTGGCGCCGACGGGGCTCAGCACCGTCTTGATGCCGCCGATCGTGATCGTCATGGTCCCCGACCCGGTCCCGAGCGGGTTCGCCGCGCCGATCGTGCCGTACGTCGTCGAGAACGTGCCCTCCACCGTGGCCTTGACGTCGAGGCAGGGATAGGCGGCCAGCGGATCGGTCCACGTCGGCCCGGCGTCGAGCGCCGCGGTGAGCTTCGCGCGTCGCTCGTTCACGAAGGTGCGAAGTTGCGCCACGCCCGCGTGCCACGCCGTTCCCTGCACGGGATCCGCGATCGGGGTGATGAGCTTCTCGACACGGTCGATCTCCGCGATCAGCGCCGCCTCCTTCCACACGCTGCCGAGGAGCGCGCGCTCGCGGTCGAGGATGTTCTTCTTGGTCGCCGGGATGTTGAAGAGGCGTCGCGCGAGCATGCTGGATGCCGAGATCCCGATCGGCCCGGTGGTCGATCCCAGGTTCCCGAACGTCGACCACGGCTGCATCGTGGCGTCGACGCCCCACGGGATGAACACGAGCTTCTTGCTCGTGGGGTCGTGGTACACGAAGAAGTTGTTCTTGTTGTTGGAGTAGCCGTCCCAGTGCAGGGTGATGGCCTCCATGGCCCAGAAGCTCAGGAACTTGTCGATGTCGACGAGCGGGTCGATCGTCGCCGACAGCGTGGCGTCGGGCGCGTCGCGGAGCGCGTTCACGAGCGGCACGAGGTCCGTGCGATCCCCGCTCTTGCCCTTGGGATCGAACGTGTTGACCCACAGCGGCCGGAAGTCGGACAGCGTGCCCTCGTAGAGCGGGCCGGTGCCGTCGGCGAACCGCTTCTTGATCATCTTCTTGTCTATGGCCTCGACGTGCGTGTACACGCCGAGGTCGGTGCCGTTGACCTTCACGTGGGCGTAGTTGCAGCGCGAGGCCGGCAGCCCGGCGGCCGCGAAGAGCGGGTACGTGAGGCACTGCCGGATGAGCGACGGATCCTGGCGTCCGTTGTTGAGCGTGATCTTGTCGAGGCTCAGGTACTCCTTGTCCTTGTCGTACTCGTCGAGCTTGATCTTGAGGGACGGGCGCACCTTGTCGAGCGAGCCGAAGAACCCCTTCTTGTGGATGCCGACGCGGGGGATGGTCGTGCCGTCGATGGTGACGATCGCCTCGAAGGTGGTGAACGGGCTCTCGATCGGCTTCGAGAGGCACGCGCCCTCGATCACGGAGCCGATCGTGCGCGTCTCGTTCCTCAGCGCCTCCCACTCGGTGGGGGACATCGTGATCGACACCTCGACGATGTGGTTCGGATCGAAGAGGGGGCCGGCGAGGTCGACGAAGGGCTTGCCGCCGTCGGGCGCCGTCCCTCCGTCGGGAGCCGCGGCGTCGCCCGAGAGCGCGCCGTCGGCGAGGCCGCCGTCCGCGGGCCCGGCGGGGATCGTGGCGTCCTCGCCGCAGCCAGCGGCGAGGACGAAGAGGGCAAGCCAACGCTTCATCGAAGAACCTCAAGTGGCGGAGTAGGCGCGAGCCGTCAGCTTACCACGCCACGGGGGCCGCCGCCGTCGGGTCGCTGCTCGCGCGCGCCGCCGCGCTATCCGCGGACCGGCTCGGGCCAGCGCTCAGGCCGGCAGGCGGCTACCCCTCGAGGTGCGCTGCACGCCTCCGGCGAGCCCCGCCAGATCCAGGACCTCCGCGACTTCAGCGTCGACGAGGACGCCGGCGCCCGCCGGATCGGCGGGGAAGAAGCCCGTCGCGGAGCGGCTGTGGCCGACCACGCCCATGCGCTCGCCGTCGTGCGTGCACACGAGCACGCTGGCGCGCTCCGGGCCGATCGCGAGCACCGGCACGGCCTCTCCGTCCACGAGGCCCACGCCGAGGAGGTCGTCCGTGACGCCCGGGACGCGCGCGACCTTGGGCACGGGCACCAGCTTCACGACCACCTCGACCGGTACGAAGAGCACGCGCGCGCCCACCCACAGGACCACGCCGCCCCTCGCGGGGAGGGCGGTCACGCGAGGACCCGCCGAACGAGCCCGCCCTGCACGAACTGCGCGAGCACGCGGCAGACGTCGAAGCTCGAGAGGTGCGAGTGCCGGATGATCTCGGTCACGCTCCGCGCGCCGTCGATGCTCTCCGCGACGACGCTCTCCGTGAGGTCGTGCGCGTCGGCGGCGGTGGCGAACACCTTGACGTCCTTCGCCCAGACGGCGTCGAGGCTGCCGAGCGTGGCCTCGAGGAGCGGCCACTGATCGATGCGCCGGAAGCCCTCCATCGCCACCTGCGCGATGTGGAGCCCGAGCCTCGCGCGGTCGGCGATCATGTCGGGTATCTGGCGGTGGAACACGAACCGCCCGCGTCGCCAGCGGAGCACCTCGTAGACGAGCTCGCTCGACTGCTGCGTGAGGGCCGCGCGGAGGATGTGTTCGTCGATCTTGCCGGACGCGAGGAGGCGGAGACCGAGCGGGAGGCGCCCCGCCGCCTGCTTTCGCACCGTGGTGTCCTCGTTCGGCTCCTCCTCGAACACGGTGGTGGGGGCCTCCTCCGTCTTCGGAGCGGACGCGTAGGGGCCGAGCGGCGTCGCCTCGGTCGGAGGGGCGTCGGCGATGGTGGTGAGGTCCACGTCCGAGAGCTCCGGCATCGGCGGGATCTTGTCGGTCTGGGCGAGATCCTCGATCTCTTGCGACGTGAAGAGCCCCGACCCCACGAAGTACCGGCCGATACGGTACTCGTTGCCCAGCCCCTTCGACACCACGATGTCGAGGAGCCCTCCGCGAAAGACGGCCGTGATCTCGCGGTCGTCCTGCACGCAGGTGAGCCGGCCGCTCTGCCCCTCGACGCCGAGCATCTGCAGGATCGACCCGATCGGTATGATCGAGAGATCGCCCGACAGCTGGGCCAGACGGAGGATGCGGGGGAGCACGGGATCGAGCGCGCTGTCGATCGCCACGAGCACGCTCTTCGTGAGGCCCGCCGCGAGGTGCGCCTCGAGCTCGTCCCGGGGCTTCCCCGCGAGCTCGTCGCCGCACGCGGCCACGATGTACGAGGCCACCGCGCGGGCGATCTTGATCTCCTTCAGCCCGAGATCGAGCGACGGTGGCGGCACCGAGCCGATCTCGTCGGAGCCTGGCAGCTGGGTGGCGCTCTTCTTTCCGTCCTCGACGCGGCGGAGCGCGTTCTCGACCACCGCCACGAGGGCCTCGCGGCCGAACGGCTTCGTGATGGCGTCGATGGCGCCCGTCTGCTGCACGAACTGCTCGCGGATGCGGTCGGCCTTGGCGCTCATCAGGACGATCGGCGTGCCGGTGAGGGCCTTCTCCTTGTGCAGGGCGCGGCTGAACTGGAAGCCGTTCATGCGCGGCATCACGAAGTCGAGGAGCACGAGGTCGGCCTTGACCTCGCCGTTCTTGAGCACGTCGAGCGCGTCCTGCCCGTCCGTGGCCAGCGCCACGTCGTAGCCGCTGTCCTCGAGCATGTGCGAGACCACCTTGCGGATCGTGGGGCTGTCGTCGACGACCAGGATGAGGGGCATGGCGGGAGGCCGGGTGGAGGGTACGGCAGCATTTCGCCAGTGGTGATCCGTGTCAAGGGTGGAGTATGAATCGGTGGGCGTGGAGCGAGTTCACTCGAGAACCTGGATCCGGGGCGGCACGGTGGTGACCTGCTGCCCGAACGACGATGTCGTGCAGGGCGACGTGCTGGTGGAGGGCACGCGCATCAAGCGCGTCGGGCCCCGGCTCGCGCCCGACGGCTTCACGCGCGTGATCGACGCCTCCGGCTGCGCCGTGATCCCCGGATTCGTGCAGGCCCACGTGCACCTGTGCCAGGCCCTCCTCCGCGGTATGGCCGACGACATGCCGCTCCTCGAGTGGCTGCGCCGCCGCGTGTGGCCGCTCGAGGCGGCGCACGATCCCGAGTCGCTGGCCGCGAGCGCCGATCTCGGGCTCTACGAGATGACGTGCGCGGGGACGACGACGATCCTCGACATGGGCACGGTGAACCACCACGACGCCGTCATGGAGAGCTGCGCGCGGAGCGGTGTCCGCGCGGTGAGCGGAAAGGCCATGATGGACGCGGGCGAGGGCGTGCCGCGCGCGCTCCGCGAGACGACGAAGCGGAGCCTCGACGAGAGCGATCGCCTGCGCAAGGCGTGGCACGGGTCGTCGGGGGGGAGGATCCTCTACGCGTACGCGCCGCGGTTCATCCTCTCGTGCACCGAGGCGTTGCTCCGCGAGGTGGCTGCGCGATCGACGGACCACGAGGTCCTCATGCACAGCCACGCGGCCGAGCACCCCGGCGAGCGGGCCGCCGTGCGCGAGCGCCTCGGCGCCGAGGACGTGGCGATCCTGCGCCGCTACGGCTTCAAGGGGCCGCGCGCGGTGCTCGCGCACTGCGTCCAGCTCACCGACCGCGAGGCGCGCGAGATCGCCGCCGACGGCACGCGCGTCGTGCACTGCCCGAGCGCCAACCTCAAGCTCGGATCCGGCATCGCGCGCGTGCACGAGCTCCTCGCGCGCGGCGTCCACGTCGGGCTCGGGGCCGACGGCGCTCCGTGTAACAACAACATGGACCCCTGGGTCGAGCTGCGCCACGCCGCGCTGCTCGCGAAGACCCGCTCGGGCACGGAGGCGCTCCCCGCGCGCCGTGCGCTCCGCCTCGCCACGATCGAGGGCGCAAGGGTCCTCGGCCTGGGCGACGTCACCGGCTCCATCGAGGTGGGCAAGCGCGCGGATCTCGCCGTCGTGCGGATCGACGGCGCGCACACCGAGCCAGGCGGCGACGTCTTCTCACGGCTCGTGTACGCGTGCCAGGCGCGGGACGTCGAGCACGTGTTCGTCGACGGCGAGCACATCGTCCGCCGCGGCGCGCACCAGCGCCTGGATCGCGAGGCGGTGCTCGCGCGCGCTCGCCGCGAGGCGAAGGCGCTCGCGCGGCGGGCGAAGCTATAGGTGTAGAATACATACATGTACGGCCCGCCCCCGCACGCACCGCCTCCGCAACGGCCCCACGCGCCCGTGGGTGGCGCGCCGCACGCGTTCCCGCCGCACGGAGGGGCCCCGGCGCGTCCTCCGGCGAAGCGCGATCCCGAGGCCACACAGCGCGCGGTCGGGAAGGTGCTCTGGGCGGTGGGGATGCTCGGGGGGGGCTGGCTGCTGGTGAAGCACTTCCTCCTCCCGCCGCTCTTCGCGGGGGCGTGGGACATCTACGGCTACATGGCGCTCGGATTCGCCATGGCGACTCCGCCGCTCGTCCTCTACGTCTTCATCCCGCGCATGATCGACCGCTTCGATCCGGAGCCGTGGTGGGCGCTCCTGTTGTGCCTCTCGTGGGGGGCGGTCGCGGCGTGCGGCTTCTCGGCGGACATCAACACGGCGCTCGAGGTCGCGGTCGGCCGCGCGACGGGCGACCACGAGCTCGGGAGCGCGTTCGGCGCGTGCGTGAGCGCGCCGGTCTTCGAGGAGCTCGCGAAGGGCGTCGCCGTGTTCTTGATGTTCTGGGCGTTCCGGCGGGAGTTCGACGGCGTCGTCGACGGCATCCTCTACGGGACCTTCGTGGCGCTCGGCTTCGCCGCCCTCGAGAACGTCGTGTATTACAGCAACGCGGCGAGGATCGAGAGCCTGCAACACCAGGAGGGCCGGCTCTTCGGCACGTTCATCATGCGCGGTGTCCTCGCGCCCTGGGGCCACCCGCTGTACACGTCGATGACGGGCCTCGGCTTCGGGATCGCCCGCGAGACGAGCCGGTCCTGGGTGCGCTGGCTGGCGCCGCTCGGTGGCTACTGCACGGCGGTGTTCCTGCACTCGGTGTGGAACACGGCGGCCACCATCTCGAACGCCGCCGTGCTGCTCATGCTGCCCCTGTGGCTGCTGGTGGTGCTCGGCTTCGGCGGGATGGTCCTCTACCTCGTGCGCCGCAAGGGGCAGATCATCCGGAAGAACCTCGAGGACGAGATCCTGATGGGGACGATCACGCCCGCCGAGGTCGGTCTGGTCACGTCGACCATCGGCTGGTGGCGCGCCTCTGCGTGGGGCGGCGATCCGGCCCGCAGGTTCATCGAGGCGGCGGGGCGGCTGGCGCTCTCGAAGTGGCACGCGGCGCGCGCGACGAAGTCGCGGAAGGCCACCGTGAGCGCGGATTTCGTCCTGCCGCTGCGGCAGGATCTCCACAGGCTCCGTGCAGAGATGTCGCGGTCGCTGGGGAGGCAACTGCCGCAGCCGGTGCCGTGGCAGCCGGGGATGCCCGCGCCGTTCAAGCTGACGAAGTAGGCGCGCTACGCGCTCGCCACTCCGTCCCTGTAGTTCCCCGTATCCCGCCGCTCGTCGTGCTCCACCCTCCCGTCGCGCAGGGTCACGACCCGCGGCATGATCTGGGCGAGCTGCATGTTGTGCGTGACCACCACGATCGTCGTCCCGCGCTGCTTGTTGATCGAGAAGAACAGATCGTGGATCTGCGTGCTCGTGGTGGAGTCCAGGTTCCCGGTGGGCTCGTCGGCGAGGATGAGCTTCGGCTCGAGCACGAGCGCCCTCGCGAGGGCGACCCGCTGCTGCTCGCCGCCGGAG
>SXNL01000304.1 GCA_005777185.1 Myxococcales bacterium | reverse complement strand
GCCCGCGTTGTTCACCAGGATGTCGATGCCGCCGAACGTCTTCGCGGCGAGCTCGACGGCCTCGGCTATCTGGGCCTCGTTGCGGACGTCGACGGGGCACGCGAGCGCCTTGCCGCCGGCGGCCTCGATCTCCTCCTTCGCGGAGTAGATGGTGCCGGGGAGCTTCGGGTGCGCGTCGGTCGTCTTCGAGGCGATGACGACGTTCGCGCCATCCTTCGCAGCGCGGAGCGCGATGGCCTTGCCGATGCCCCGGCTCGCGCCGGTGATGAAGAGGGTCTGGCCCGCGAGTGTAGCCATGGTGGGCGCGATGTTTGGCGGCTTTCGGGCTCGCTGTCAACGGGTGGCTGCGGCGCTGACGTTCACGGACGTCACGCGCCAGCCGTCGTCGTTGCGGAGCGAGAAGTGCACGCGACGCTCCTCGCGCGTTAGGGCCGACCCCTGCCGCTTCATGCGGACGATCGAGTCGACGTCGGCGCGCGTGTGCGCCTCGTCGAGCTTGATCTCGGAGACAGAGAGCTCGAGATCTCCCACGCCGAAGCGGCCGCCCGCCGCGACCGCGGCCTGCGCCAGCTCGTTGCGTCCCGAGGGGACGCCGCCGATGTCGGGGATGGAGACCTCGACGCGCTCCGTGAGGATCTCGCTGAACTCGCCCTTCACGCGCCCGAGCTCGAACACGGGGTTCGCGTTGGGCCGTGGCTCGACGGCGTGGACGAGGCGCTCGAGGACCTTGCGGATCTTCGCCTCGTCGGACGGACGGAGGATGGTCCACGCCACCACGCCGCCGAGCACCACCACGAGCGCCACCACCCCCAGGAGCCAGGACTTCTTCACGCCCCGAGCATAGCGACAAGGGTGTAAGCCGGGGTAGACCGGATTCGTTCGATCTCCGTACCTCGCAGGCACTATCCTCACCCCGCGGGAGCGACATTCCTGCGAGGCGTCGGATTTCCAAGGAGTCATCGATGAGAAGGTTGGGATGCACGATCGCGCTGATGGGGCTGTTCGCGTGCGGGGGAAAGGAGACGGTGGTCATCGTGAAGGAGCCGCCACCGCCGCCGGTCGACAAGCCGGTCGCGAGCACCGACGCGCCGAGCACCACCGCCGCGGCGACCACGGGCCCCGTCGCCGGACAGCCGGGTGATCCGGGGGGCGACTGGGGGATCCGTGATCGCGACGTCGAGGCCGAGTACGGCGTCGTGGTGGACAAGGTCGCCACCATGGTGTCCGACCGCGACCTCGTTCAGCGCGTCCAGCGCCGGGGCATGACGCTCGTCAACGTGATGTGGGAGGACACCGGGCGCGCGCAGGGCTCCGCCCTCGGACCGAACATCTCGGACCTGACGCTCCAGGTGCGCCACCGGCGGAGCGGCGCCTTCCAGACGCAGCTCATGCCGGTCATCCGTCCGCCGAACTTCACCGACAAGACGGGCGATGTGCCCGCGGACAAGTTCTTCGTGCGCGTCGGCAACCAGCGGCCGTCGGGCGAGCTCACCACGGTGCCGCTCACCGATGTGCTCAAGGACATCAAGAGCTTCGCGTCGATCCCGAGCAGCATCCTCGGCGACGGCAACCTGCTCGATCGGCGTGACACGCACTTCCTCGTGAGCGCGCAGGCCGTCTTCCTCCCCATCCCGAAGACGGGCAAGGCCGAGTTCAACCCCGCCCTCTTCAACTACCAGTCGTCGCCGGGCTCGCCCGCCGTGCTCTCGATCCTGGTCACGCGCCAGGGCACGAGCATCAGCATCATCGAGAACCGGCGCGAGGACGCGACGGGCCGCGGCTCGGGACAGCAGCTCTACTTCAACAACAAGGGCCAGCGCGCCGCGTTCACGGCCGAGCGCAAGAGCGATGTCGAGGATCGCATCGCCGCGCAGGGCGGACCGAAGACCGATGACGACAGGAGCGCCCTCGCCAAGGGCGCCGACATGCTGTTCCTCATCCAGGTGCCGCTCCTCCACGCGAACCGCGGGAGGCTGGGCGGAGCGCTGCCGGCGCCGCCGCCGATGTCGGCGGCCGGCGCGCCGAAGAAGTCCATGCCGATGCCGTCCGCGCCCGCCGCGGGCGCCAGCGCCGCGATGGAGAAGAGCGACGTCGAGCAGGCCGTCCTCGGTCACGGCCCCAACCTCGGACCGTTCAACGAGGGCCGCAGCCTGCGGTTTGCTCGCGATCCGAAGTTCCCGATCCGCATCACGGTGCAGTTCTACAAGGCGACGTCGAACGGCGTCGTGAGCGACATCGACCTCGACAGCATCTCGAAGTCGATCGGCAGCGTCTACGAGCACGCAGACTTCGTGGGCTCCCTCGTGCTCCCCGAGAACGATCCTCGCCGGCCCACCGCGTGGCAGAAGGTGCCCCGCGAGTGGTTCCCCTGGTGAGCGGACGGATGCGGTGGGGCTCGAGGGGGCCTCTCCACCGCCTCGAACGAGGTCACCGCCGACGCGGGCGGCGTATCGCGATGACGTCCGCCGTCGGCTCGGGCTCCGGATCGAGCGGCGGCAGGGCGAGCACGAGCCGCTCGACGCGAGGCAGCGCGTCGGCGGCCGCCCTCTCGGCGCGTAGCTCGTCGAAATCGCCGCCGAACACGAGGATCAGGACGTAGATCCCGGAGAAGCTGATCGCCAGGTACCCGAAGTCGTCCTCGCGCATCAGATGGCGGAAGTGGCGGCCCTTGTGCGCGGCCGTACCGTAAGGGAGGCCACGCACGAACGCGATCGCGCGGCGCGAGGCCTCGGCCTGCACGACCTCGGAGAGGAGCGGGTCCTCCTCGCCGTCCTCGGGATCGGCGCGAAGATCGCCATCCGAGAGGCCCTCGTTGGCGCCGCTGACGAGCTGTGGGCCGGAGAGATCCATCAGCGGCTCGATCGCCTGGGGCGGGTTCGAGGGGACGGAGCCGCCGAGGGCCGAGCCCCAGACGACGGGCGAGTCCACGTCGATCACGATCACGTCGGCGGCCGCAGCGCGGACCGCGAGGGCGCGAAGCTCCTCCTGCAGGGACGTGCCGACCGAGACGCGCGCGGCGCGGAAGCGGTCGCTATCGGGGGAGAGCGCCTGGGCGAACGTGTCGACGAGGATGCCGAGCCTGCGCTCGCGCGCGGTGCGATCGGAGGGCGCGTCGTCGAACGTGGCCACGACGATGCGCGAGTCGTGCATCTTCGCCGTGATGACGTTCGGGGCGGTGGGCACGGCCTCCGTGGCCGAGAGGACGCGCACGTCGGAGGCGGCGAGCTCGCGTCTCACGAGGGCGACGAGTCGATCGAGGGGCGAGCCGGACGAGTCCACGTGGGCCCATTACCAAAGGTGGCGGGCGGCGACACGAACCATCGTGATGGCCGGTTTTCATGGGTACTAACAACGGTTTATGGGCTCGCGCAGGCCCGCGCGAGCAGGCCGGCCCCGCGGCGTTCGATTGAATCCCGGCGGGGGTTCCCCTACCAAGGGTCCCATGGTGAAGCTTCCCGCCGGACGCCTGGGCCGGCTCGCGCGCCTCGCCTCCCTGGGTGTGCGGACGACGGCGAGCCTGGCGGTGGGAGCGAAGGACTCCGCGGCGGACGAGGCCGCGGAGGTCCTCGGCACCCTCCGCGGCCTGGCCGCCAAGATCGGGCAGATGGGGAGCTACGTGGATGGCCTCGTGCCGGAAGGGCAGCAGGCGAGCTACGAGCGCTCGCTCAAGGTGCTTCGTGCGCAGGCACCGCGGTCGGCTCCCGGGGAGATCCGCCGCACCGTCGAGGAGGAGCTGAAGGCTCCCATGGATCAGCTCTTTGCGAGCTGGGACGACGTCCCCATCGCGAGCGCCTCCATCGGCCAGGTGCACAGGGCCGTGATGCCGGACGGGCAGGTGGTGGCGGTGAAGGTGCAGCACGCGAGCATCCGACAGGCCGTGGAGAGCGATCTCGCCAACGCGAGCGTGCTCGAGTCGTTCGCGGGCGTGCTCGGCGGACGGCGCTTCGACTCGAAGGCCCTCTTCGAGGTCGTGCGCAAGCGCTTCCGCGAGGAACTCGACTACGAGCTCGAGGCCGACCGGCTGGTGCGCTTCGCACGGATCCACGCGGAGGATCCGAAGATCCGCGTACCGGCGCTCGTGCGCGAGCGGTCGTCCGCCAGCGTGCTCACGACCCACTACGTGTCCGGGCTCGGGTTCGACGAGGCGTGCGCGGAGCCTGTCGCTGCCCGGACAGCCTGGGCGGAGACCTTGTGGCGCTACGTGTTCAAGGGCAACCTCTGCCTCGGGATGTTCAACGCCGACCCGCACCCCGGCAACTACTTCTTCCAGCCCGACGGGTGCATCGCGTTCGTCGACTACGGCTGCGTGCAGGTGATCCCGGACGAGAAGCGCCTCCAGGCGCGGGCGCTCCACTGGGCCGCGATCGATCGCGACCTTCCACGCTTCGACGTGGCCGTGTCGACCATCCTGGGCGCGAAGCCAGGCAGGCTCGACGACATGTCGCGCACGTACACGCGCAAGTGCTTCCAGCCGCTGCTCGCCGCGCCGTACCGGATCGAGCGCCGCTACGCGGCGAGCCTCGTCGACGAGATGAAGGAAATGGCCAAGGAGGCTCGGTCGATCGACGATCGGGAGTTCTACACGATGCCGCCCGAGATGCTCTTCATGAACCGGCTGCAGTTCGGGCTCTACTCGGTGCTCGCGCGGCTCGACGCCGAGGTCGACTACGCCACGGTGGAGCGGGCGTTCATCCCGGCGCCGGACGCGCCCATCACAGCGTAGCGGGCCACTGGCGATCGGCGCCGTCGATCTCCATGAGGCACATGTTGTCGTCGAGCTTCGTGCACACGACGCGGCACTGCGCGCGCTCCGCGTTCGTGCCGCCGGGACGGTTGGCCGACGGGCAGACGGCCATCTTGGCGGCGCGCCAGTCGCCGGTCTGGGCCCAGTTCCGCGATATCATGACGTGGGCGTCCGATTGATGCTTGCGCTCGATGCGCTGCCTCTCGGCCAGGGCGGATGCCCCCGGCTTCGCCGCGCTGGCGGAAGTACCCGGGCGTGGGGCGCTGGGCGTCGTCCTGGGCGGCGCCGGGGGAGAAGGCACCGTCGCGCTCGCGACGACCGTCACGACGCGCGCGCCGCCGGGAGCGACGGGCATCGACGTATCGGCGGTGGCGACCGTCACGGAGCGGGAGGGCTCGGCGACCGAGTGGGCGGGTGGCGCCGTCGGCGCGGCGACGGTCGGAGCCCGGCCGCGGAGGTAGAGGAACGTGCCCGTGGCGGCGCCGAGGAGGATCACCCCCGTGAGGGCGGCACCGACGATCACGGCGACCGTCCCCGCGACGCCCACGCCGGAGGCGCCGCGGGACGGAGGCGCCGCCGTCGGGTGCCCGGCGGTCCACACGGGGTCGGTCGCGCCAGCGCGCGGTCCGAGCGCGAGCGGGTCGCCGGCCTGCACGGTCGGCGCGAGGCTGGGATCGATGGCAGGTGGGCCCGTGGGACCGAAGGCGGCGCGGAGCGGAGCCGAGGACAGCACGCGATCGGCGGAGAGGCGGCCTCGATCGGTGGTGAACGGGCGAAGCGCGGCGGCGAGCGCGGCCACGTCCTGGTAACGACGCGCGGGATCCTTCTCGAGGCAGCGGAGGATGATCCCCTCGATCTCGGCGGGCGCGCCGGGCCGGCGCTCGGACAGGCGGAGCGGAGGATCGACCACGATCATCGCGCACAGCGCCGACGCGGAGGGAGCGACGAACGCGGGCGTCGCGGTCAGGAGCTCGAAGAGGATGATTCCGAGCGCCCACACGTCGGCGCGGTGATCCACGTTCTTGAGGCTGCGGATCTGCTCGGGGGACATGTAGAGCGGCGTGCCGAGCACCGTGTCGGTGCGCGTGAGGTCGGACGTGCCGCTCCCCTCCTCGAGCGCCTTCGAGATACCGAAGTCGAGGATCTTCACCAGCGCCGAACCGTCGGGCTGCTCGGTGCGGAAGAGGTTCTGCGGCTTGAGATCCCGGTGGACGATGCCGCGTCCGTGCGCCTCCGCGAGGCCCTCGCACGCCTGCAGGATGTACTCGGTCGCCTCGGCGACGGGGAGGCCGCCGCGCTCGTGAACGACGTGCGAGAGGTCCGTACCGCGCAGGTACTCCATCACGATGAAGGGCTCGCCCGAGGGGAGCTGCGACACCTCGAGGATGCGCACGACGTTCTCGCCCTGGAGCGCCGCCGCGGCGCGCGCCTCACGCTGGAAGCGGGCGACCGCATCGGGACGATCGACGCGTGCCCGCGAGAGGAACTTGATCGCGACGGCGCGGCCGAGCGAGCTGTCCATCGCCGCCATCACGACGCCCATGCCACCGACGCCGAGCGTGCCGTCGATGCGGTACTTGCCCGCGACCACGTCTCCGGGTCCAGGGAGCGCGGGCGCGGGCGTGGTGGTCGCGGGCTGGGTCATGGGCGAGTGGGGCTCGACGGTCTGCGCTCGCACGAGCGTAACGCGTCTCTCGTTGGACGCGTTACAGACCTCGAGCATTCCACTAAGCTTTTTGCACCTTGGCCCCGGCGGTCTGGTTGAGCGTGAGATCGTGGGCGGATCCGCGGAGGTCGGCGCTGGCTCCGACGTGCGTGCTTGTCGCACTGTCGTACGCGTTCCGGTTGCCCGCGCTGATGAACGCCGACTCCACGAACTCGGACGCGGCGGTGGTCGGGCTGCAGGCGATGCACGTCCTGCGCGGCGAGGTGTCGCCCTTCCTGTGGGGAAGCGGCTACCAGACGAGCACCGACTCGCTCGTCGCGGCGGCGTTCTTCGCCGTGGTCGGCGCGTCTCCGCTCGCGCTGATGACGAGCGCGCTCACGCTGCACGTGATCGCGACGCTCGCCGTGTTCGACGCGCTGAGGCACCGGCTCGGAGCGTGGAAGGCGCTCGTCGGCGCGCTCCCGCTCGTGTTCACGGCGAGCTCGGTGCACGCGTACGCGCTGTACCCGCCGCGGCAGGCGTCGCTGACGCTCGCGCTCCTGGCGTTCTGGGCGATGGACCGCGCGGCGCACGAGGGACGAAGGGCCGGGTGGTTCTTCGCGGGGCCGTGTCTGTTCGGCCTCGCGACGTACGCGGATCCGTACCCGCTGGTCCTCGCGCCCGTGTTCGGGCTGCTGTGCGTGTGGTCGGCGCTCCGCGGACAGCCGTCCGCGGTCGGCGGAGAGCGCCCGGCGGACGGCGGACAGCGGGCGCGGGTCCTGGCGGCCGGCCTGGCGGCGATGGGCGCGCTCGTCGGGCTCCTCCCCGGCTGGCTCCTCCGCCGCGCGGCGGGCGCGAAGAACGGGCCGCTCGGGCTCACGACCACCGTCGTCGAGCACAACCTCCGCCTCCTGTGGCACGAGTGTCTCCCGTGGGCGCTCTCGTACAGGATCTACACCGCGAAGCACGTGATGGACTACTCACCCTGGGAGGCGCACGCGCTGCTCCGGGCGTTCCTCGTGCTCGCCGCCACGTGGCTCGTGCTCCTCGTCAGCACTGGCCTCGTGGCGCTCGCGTGCAAGCGGATCCCCTCCGGCGTGCGCGCCCGCGGGCTCGCCGGCGCGCTCGCCTACCCGGTGACGCTGCTCGCGTTCTCCTTGTCCGTGATGGTGATGGACCACTTCTCCATGCGCTACCTCGCGGCGATGACGCTCATGACGCCCTTCGCGCTCGCGCCACTCCTCCACCGCCTCGACGCGCGGCGTGGCTTTGCCGTCGTGCTCCCCTGCCTGATCGCATCGGCACTGGGAGGATGGATCGGGTACGGGCCGTTCGTGCGTGGCGCCCTCCCCGCGATCCCGAGGGAGATCGAGGACGACCGCGCGCTCGAGCACCTGCTCCGCTCGGAGGGGATCGAGCACGCGACGGCGGACTACTGGGCCTCGTACCGACTGACGCTGCTCTTCCGCGAGCACCCGACCGTCGTGCCCCGCAACGACGTCGAGGATCGCTACCCGCCCTACCGGCGTGCGTTCCTCGCGGCGCCCCGGTACGCCTACATCTGGGATCCGGGGAGATCCCGGGAGAGCCTCACCGAGGCGGAGGACACCGTGCGCAGGGAGGCGCGGACCGTCGCGCGGCGTGAGGTGGGGTCGCTCGTGGTCTTCCTGGTGGAGCGATGAGCGGTGGTAGCATAGCGCCCATGACCGAGGACCCCCCGCCCGACGACCGCGAGCTCGTGCTGGGGGTGCTGCTCGAGACGATCGGCGCCACGGCCACGCCGTGGATCCCGATCCCGTTCGTCGACGACTGGTTCCTGTCCCGCTTCCTGGAGCGGATCACGCGCAAGGTCCTCGCGCGGAACGCGGCGACGGTCCCCGAGAACACACCCCAGCTGCACGACGCGATCGTGGCCGGGTACACGAGCGAGGGATCGTCGTCGCTGGCGGTGTTCGCGATCGTCTCCCTGGGGCGTTTCCTCGTGCGCAAGCTCGCGGTCGTGCTCGATGTGAAGAAGAGTCACGACCTGTTCGGCGAGTCGATCGCGTACGCGCTCGCGCTCGACGTCGCGGCGAGAAAGCGGCTCGTACACCCGCTCACGGCGCGCCTCCTCGGCCGCGCGATCTTCCGTGCCGTGCAGGGCACGGGCAAGGGACTCGTGCAGAGCATCGCGCGCGCCAGCCAGGGGGTGTTCGCGAGCAAGAAGGACGCGGGGGACGCGTCACGGCGAGAGCGGTTCGCGGCGTCGATCGCCGGCGACCTCGCGAAGGCCCGCGCGGAGCTCGCGGCCGCCGTGGAGCGGGAGATGAAGGCGCCCGCGCCGGAGGCGTGAGCGCGTCGCTCGGGCCGGCGTGCCGCCGGTGGGGTGATCAACGTCCACGCGCGCGTTCGCGATCCACGTCGGGCCGCGCGATCCTGTCTCGACCTCGCGACGGGTCGCGAGCGATCGGCCGGTTTTTTCCGTGAGCTGCGAAGTTTCGCGTGCGCGTGTTCGCGACGCCTGAATCCGGCTCGCGATCGTCTCGGCACGGTCGATGCACCATGCACACGCAGAACGGCCCGAGCCGGCCCTCGGCCGCCGCGCCCTCGATCTGGAGGTCCTTCGCCATGATGCGACGCACACGTGTGCTCTCGTGCGCCCTCGTCTCGTCCTTCGTGGGGCTCGGCGCGACCGCCTGCTCCGCCCCGGTGGACGAGGGCGGGGAGGACATCGGCGACACGTCCGAAGCCCAGGAAGCGCTCACCGCTGGCTGCGCGACGTCGCGTGCGAAGATCCTCGCGAGCGCGTCCGGCGGCCGGCTCGCCGCGATCCAGCGCGGCTTCACGTGCCTGGACGCGCGCGTGCCGTACAGCCAGTCGAGGTATCACGGGGGATATCGAACCGACTGCTCGGGGTTCGTCTCGATGGCGTGGCAGCTCGGGACCTCGTACACGACCATCAACTTCAACGACGGATCGGCTGGCAGCCGCACCGTCACGTACGGCGCGCTCCAGCCCGCGGACGCGCTCGTCCGGCGCTCCGGGGGCGCCGGACACATCGTGATGTTCCTCGCGTGGGACGACGCCGCCAAGACGAAGGCGTGCGTGATCGAGCAGGCGAGCACCGCGTCGGACATGCAGTTCAGGATGCGGACCGCTGCGTCGCTCCGCGGGGCGAACTACAAGGCGATCCGCTCGAACAGGTTCGCGGGGAGCGGGATCGCGAACGACGACGACGACGACCGCTGAGAGCTGCGCTACGCTCCCCGCATGCTCTTCCTGCTGATGTCCGAGGAGTACAAGGTCTGGGAGCAGCGCGCGGGCTCCTTCCATCAGGCGTGCCGCTACTGCAACCAGCCTGCGTGGCAGCTCCTCTTCCGCATCTACCGCACGCTCGGCTCCGCCATGACGCCGGCCTCGCCGCACGGCGCGCCGGTCAACGAGGTGTGGCAGGTCCGCTGCGCGACCTGCGGCGGCGCCGCCATGACGGCGCACCCGTCCACGTGGGTCCACACGCTCGGGGTCCCCGTCAACCAGGAGTACGGGCCCGTCGCATGGGGCACGCCCCAGTACGTGCAGATGGCGTACCCCGGCGTGCGCTGATCCGGGGCGGCCCTCAGGGCTTCGCTTCGCAGTTGCTCGCCTTGTCGCACGCGAGCAGCTGCGCGTAGTCGGGCTCCGCGTTGACGATCGCGTCGTACGCGGCGTCGCATGCGGTCGCGCCGGTGAGACATGTGTCGCACGCGGAGCCCGCCGCGGGAAACGTGCCCGCGCAGAACGTCGTCGCGCACTGGGTCTTGCACGTGCCGGGCGTCGTGCACGCGCAGACGCCGTACGCCTGCCATCCCCTCTGGAAGGCCGCGGCGCCCGCGGGGTGTAGCTTGTCGCAGCATGCGTAGCAGGCGTTCGCGGTGGTCGCGGTGCCGCACGTCCCCGCGGACGGGGGAGGCGTCGGCGGGGGCGTCGGCGGAGGCGTGGGAGGCGTCGGCGCGCCGGCGTCGGCGGTGTTGTTCGTGGGGGTCGGCGGTGGGAGCGTCGGCGTCGTGCCGCCGGGAGGAGGCGTCGACGGGGTCGGGGCCGTCTGCGAGGCCCCTGCGTCTCTCGCGGGGGCGCTCCGGGGGAAGTTGTAGCCTGCGTAGCGGTCACCCTCGATGGAGGCGTCACCGCAGGCCGCGAGGGTGGCGAGACCGATGCCGAACGTGGCCGTCAGGGTGGCCGTCGTCGTGAACCGCATGTTGGTGACCTCGAGCGAGCGCAGGGGCGAGACGGTGCATCCGGCGAGCCAGGGGCGCGCTCCGCCCTCGGGCGCGTGATTTCCCGCGAAAATGTCGCGCAGGGCCGCCGGTCCCCCTGGATCTCCATCACTCCACCCTGGGCAATCGGTACGTCGAACGAAAAAAACAAAAAAATGCCGCCATGTCACCAGGACCGTCCGGTCTGCGTGGAGGATTCGAGTCCTCGGATCGGGGACTCTCAACCTGCTGGAGGATGACGTAAATGATGCCTGTAGACCGCCACGTGATGACGGAACCCCTCGAGACGAAGACGCTTCCGCTCACCCGCGCCCACCTCGTCGCGCGCGCGAAGGGCGGGCTCGCGCGCGTGGTGCTCGAGCAGCACTTCACGAACCCGCACGCGATCCCGCTCCACGTGAGCTACACGCTCCCCCTCCCCGTCGACGCGGCGGTGAGCGGGTTCTCGTTCGTGATCGGCGACCGCACCATCGAGGGTCAGGTCGATCGCAAGGCGGACGCGCGGCAGCGCTTCGAGGAGGCCATCGCGAGCGGCCACACCGCGGCGCTGCTCGAGGAGGAGACGTCGTCCCTCTTCACGCAGGAGCTCGGGAACATCCCGCCCGGCGCGAGCGTCGTCGCGCGCATCACGCTCGACCAGCGGCTCGCATGGCTGGCCGAGGGGGCGTGGGAGTGGCGGTTCCCGCTCGCGGCGGCGCCGCGGTACCTCGGCGCGCCGGGGCGCGTGTCGGCGGACAGGGCACGCGCGCTCGACTTCGTGGTGGCCGAGTCGTCGCCGGTGCGCGCGTCGCTCGAGATGACGATCGAGGACGCCATCGCCGCGGGGCGCTCGCCCGAATCGCCGTCCCACCCCCTCCAGTGCGCGGCGCGCGGAAGCGCCTTCGTCGTGGCCTTCGGCAGCGGCGGGGCCATCCCCCTCGACCGCGACGCCGTCGTGCGATGGGAGGCCGCGGGCCCATCCATCGGCGTGTCGGCGGACGTCTGCGCGACGCGGGAGGACACGCACGTGCTCCTCACCCTGGTACCGCCCGTGCCCTCGGCGCGGGCCGCCACGATCAGGCGCGATCTCACGCTGCTCCTCGACACGAGCGGATCGATGGGCGGCGAGCCCATCGCACACGCGCAGCGCGTGGCGATGGCGCTCATCGGGAGCCTGGGCCCGGACGACGCCTTCGAGGTGATCGAGTTCTCGAACCACCCGCGCGCCTATGCCCCATCGGCGCTGCCGGCGAGCGAGCCAAACAAGGCCGCCGCGTGCGCGTGGGTTTGCGGACTTCGCGCCTCGGGCGGCACCGAGATGCGCGAGGGGATCCTCGCGGCGCTCGCGCCGTCGCGGGTGAACGCGCAGAAGCAGGTCGTTCTGGTCACAGACGGGCTCATCGGCTTCGAGCAGGAGATCGTCGCCGCCATCCTCGCAGGCCTCCCGGGGGGCGCCCGCGTGCACACGGTCGGCGTCGGGTCGTCCGTCAACCGCACGCTCACGCAGGAGGCGGCGCGCGCGGGCCGCGGCGTCGAGGTGATCTGCGGGCTCGGCGAGGACGTCGAGCGTGTCGTCGCGCGGCTCCTCGCGCGGACGTGCGCGCCCATCGTGACCGAGGTCGTCGTGACCGGGAGCGCGCTCCTCGACGTCGCGCCCGCCCGGGTGCCCGACCTGTTCCAGGGCGCCCCGGTGCGCCTCCTCGCGAAGGTCCGCCCCGAGGGTGGTTCGCTGCGCGTCGGGGGCAAGCGCGACGGCGAGGTGTTCGTGGAGGACGTGCGGATCGAGGCCGTCGCGGCGGGCTCCGGCGGCGCCGTGCGCGCGCTCTTCGGGCGCGAGAAGGTGGCCGATCTCGAGACGCGGATCGCCGCCGGCGAGAGCAAGGCCTCGCTCGATCGCGACATCGAGGCCGTGGGCCTGACCTACCAGATCTCGACCCGCATGACGTCCTGGGTGGCCATCGACAGGAACCCCTCGGTCGATCCGACGAAGGCGACGCGGCGCGAGACGGTCCCGCAGGCGCTGCCCAACGGCGTGAGCGCCGAGGGCTGCGGGCTCCGCGCCCCGGGGCTCCGTCAGGGCTTCAGGGGGCTGGCGGCGGCCACGCTGGGCGGCGCGCCCGGGGGGATGCCGGCGCAGGCCGCGGCCCCCATGCGCCCCGCCT
>SXNL01000303.1 GCA_005777185.1 Myxococcales bacterium | reverse complement strand
GGCCACGGGCCGCTCTCGGCGAGATTTTGCGAGGAAACGCCTTCGAAGCGCACATCCAGCTCGCCAGTCCGTCGCCGTCGCCGTCGCCGTCAACGTCAACGCTCACGTCAACGTCAACGTCAACGAAGGGCAGCTACCGTGCGAGCATCGAGCTGGTAGCGGGGGCGGACCAGCTCGCGAGCACGAGCACGAGGAACCACGGTCAGGACCCGATCGGCCCCGCGCTGGCCCGCCCTGGGGAGGCCGTCTTGGAACACCTCTTCAGCCCGGGGTGCCCCGATGTCTCGAGACTGCTCGGAGTTCAACCTGTTCGGTGCTCCAGGTGACGGCTGCTCCTCGCGCCCGTGTCCGCCGCGTGACGGCGTGGAAACATCGCGCACCGCCGCGTTGAACTCTTCGTGCGCGTTCGCATGTTCTCCGCGCGACCGGAGCCACGGTGGCCACGGCGCGAAGAGGAGATCGCGAAGAGAAGGACCGACATGGCAGAAGAGAACGGGAGCATCGACGGGAAGGAGACCGAGAGGACGACCCGCGTCGCGGGGAACGACGGAGGGTCGCCCGCCGGCGCGGGCCGGGCGGAGCGAAGCGAGTGGAGAATGGTCGCGCTCGGCGTATTCCTTCTCGTCGCGCTCGGCGCCGGGCTCGGCGTCGGAGGCGCGAGCGCCTACCGCGCGATCCGGGCACACAACGCGGTGGCTCCGGAGGAGGCCGCGAAGGCGTGGTCCGAGAGGCTCAGGCTCCCGTACCGGGGCGCGGCGTGCACGATGTTCGACACCGACGATGACGGCTACGTGAGCTGCATCGTCGGCCTCGACGGGCCGGATCAGGTCTACTTCCAGGGCCTGCAGTGCGGCGAGCAGGGCTCCCGTCGCGCCGGCGGATGCAAGGTCGACCAGAAGAACCCCCAGACGCGGCTCGTGCTCACGATCGCGGCCGACGGCACGGGCCTGCCGGCGCCGCGGACGCCGCAGTAGCACGACGGCCCGGGGTCGGGGCACCGCGAGGCGGGTCGGCGCGCTCGACTCCTCGGTCGCGTCTCGCGGGTGGACGTGGCCGCGCGCTCGGGCGTGCGCGCGCCCACGCGATGACGTAGGCTGTTGTCGTGACCACGACGCGTCTTGCCAGGGTCACGGCGTCCTCTGCGGTCCGCGCGGTCGGCGCCGTGACGATCCTCGTCGCGTGCGCCGGGGAGGGTGCGATGTCGACGCCCGACGCGGCGCCCCTCGACGCCGGCGGCGCCGACGCGCCCGAAGCGCCCCCCCCGACGCGGCCTGCGGACGACGGCGGCTCGACGCCCGACGCGGTCGCGCCCGACACGGGAGCGCCCGGGGCGGCGGCCGAGGCCTTCTACGACCCCGCGAACATCCCCGCGATCGACCTCACGCTCGACGCGGCGGCCGTGGCGGTCTTCAGCAGCACAGCGCCGGCCGATCGGAAGACGTGGGTGCGCGGGACCTTCGCGCACAACGGCACGACGCTCCACGACGTGGGAGTCCGGCGGAAGGGCTCCTCGGGGTTCCGCGCCATGCCCGGCAAGGTCGCGGTGAAGATCAGCTTCAACGAGTTCGTCCCCGGGCGGCGCTACATGGGTCTGTCCGATCTGACGCTCAACAACATGGTGGGCGATCCGACGTTCCTGGCGGAGAGGCTGTCCTTTCACGTGTTCCGCGCCGTGGGGCTGCCGAGCCCGCGCGCCAACACCGCCCGCCTGCGGATCAACGGAGCCGACTACGGCATCTACGCGAACCTCGAGACGCCGAACAAGGACCTGCTCGCTCGCCACTACGGCGCCAACGCCAACACGCTCTACGAGGTGGAGTACGGCAGCCAGTGGCTCCCTGGCTTCGAGGGCGGGTTCACCGTCGACGTCGGCGATCCCTCGCGCGCGGACCTCCTCGCGTTGTTCCAGGTCGTCAAGAACGCCAAGCCCGCGAGCTTGCTCGCCGACCTCTCGCCGCGCCTCGACGTCCCGCGCTTCCTTCGCTACTGCGCGGCCGAGGCGGTGCTCGGCCAGGTGGACGGGTACGGCTACGGGAAGTTCGGCTCGCACAACTACTTCATGGCAGGCGACAAGGCGGGCTCGTTCACGCTCCTGCCGTGGTCTCTCGACCTGACCTTCTCGGACCGCGAGGGCCGACTCGACGCCGCGAAGCCCGCGTTCGCCGACCCGGTCGCCAAGGGGGACACCGTCCTCGTGCGGTGCAAGGCGAGCCCGCCGTGCTGGGCGTCCTACAAGGCGGAGGTCCAGTCGCTGCTCGCTGCCTACGCGACCCTCGACCTCGCCAACCTCGCGCGAACCTGGAACACGCAGATCGACGCCCTGGTCCGCGCCGATCCCAAGCGCGAGGCGCCGATCGCTTTCTATGTCTCGGAGACGGCCAAGCTCGTTCCGTGGATCGGCGCCCGTCCCGGCATCGTCCGCGCACAGCTCGGGTTGCCGCCGTGAGCGATCGCGCGCTCGATTCCTCCAGAGATCGCGCGCGACGTGGGCCCCGTCGCCTTGCGACCGCCCACGCCGGGGTACAGCCTCGCGACATGGCGAGACCAGTCGCGATGGTGCGGATCGCGACGCTCACGGCCGTCCTCGCTGGCCTCCCGGTCGCCTTCGTCGCGCCTCAGGGCTGCGCACGGAAGAAGGGCGGGCTCGTGCTCGCGATGAGCACGGACATGAGGGCCCCGAAGGACGTGAACGCCGTCGGCGTCACCGTCTCCACGAACAACGTCATCCGGACCTCCTTCATCGCCCGCGTCGCTCCCGACGGCGAGGTGAAGCTCCCGGCGACGCTCGCCATCGTCCAGCCCGACGACGAGAACGCGACGATACGCATCCGCGTGCTCGCGCTCCAGGAGTCGAAGGTGCGCGTCCTGCGCGACGTGCGTACGACCGTCCCGCGCGACGGCCGCATCGCGCTGCTCCGCATCCCGCTGAACTTCATCAACGACGAGTCGGCGGTGGGGCAGATCCCGGCCGCCAAGCTCCCGCCGTTCTCGTCGCGGAGCAGCTCCGGCGTCAAGACGCTGGGGGAGCAGCCTGGGGGCGAAGATCCCACGGAGGCCATCGCGCTCATCACCTCGACGTGCCCCGGCAACCACGAGACCGTGGTCGACGGCCAGTGCATCGGCGACTCCGTCGACTCGAGCTCCCTCCCCGAGTTCAGCGACGCCCTGGTGCGTGCTGGCGGCGCGTCCGCGTGCTTCGACACCGCCCGCTGCTTCACGGAGGCGCGTGAGGCCTCGGTCGACCGTGAAAAGTGCAAGGCCACGGTGACCGGCAAGGTCGAGCAGCTCAACGTCGCCCTCGCCACCGAGAGCACGGGGGAATGCGTCGCGCCCGGCCGCTGCCTCGTCCCGCTCGACAGGGGGCCCTCGGGCTGGCAGCCCACCGACGAGAAGGCGAGCGGCGGCGCCGTCCTCGCGCTCGCGAAGGGGATCTGCAAGAAGATCGCCGCGGGCGCCAAGCTCCTCGAGGCGAACAGCACGACGTGCCCGCCGAAGACGGAGGCGAACCCCGTGTGCCAGTCGGGGAGCACGGACGCGGGGGCCGCCGTCGTGGACACGGGCCAGTCGTGCCTCCCGCCGGGAGCCGACTGCACGGCCGGTGACCGCAGCTGTTGCGTGCGGCCCTGCGAGAAAGGCGTGTGTCCGGGAGAGTGACGTTGCGGCGCGGCGTGCCGGTCCTGCTCGCCCTCCACTCCGTGCACCCGAAGGGTGGCTCGCATGCGGGTGGGTTGGCCGCCTGGGGAGCCTGGAGAATCTGCTCGTCGAGACCCGAACACAGGAGGGAGAGACAGATGAACGCGATCAAGGATGAGGTGAGGGTGAAGGCGTCCGTGGCCAGCGTCTACGAGGCGCTCACGCGCCAGGCCGGCTACAGGGGCTGGTGGAACAACCTGGCCGAGGTCCCGGAGTCCGTCGGCGGCCAGGTGTGGCTGGGCACGACGCTCGCGTGGCGGATCGAGGACGCGGGCGGCGCGGCGCTCGTCTTCCTCGAGCACGCCGGCTGGAAGGACGCGGCGCCCGACGCCGTGGCGCAGGGCTGGAAACACTTCCTCGGCAGCCTGAGGTCGTACCTGGAGACCGGCACCGGCCTGCCGTGGTGAGCCGTGGCCGTCGACGTCCTCACGGAGATCGAGATTGACCGTCCACGGGCGCGCGTGGCCGGGTACGCCAGGGACCCCTCCAACGCGCCCGAGTGGTACGTGAACATCCAGGCGGTCGAGTGGAAGACCGAGCCCCCGCTCGCGGTCGGCTCGCGGATCGCGTTCGTGGCGCGCTTCCTCGGCCGACGGCTCGCCTACACCTACGAGATCGTGGAGCTCGTCCCGGAGGAGCGCCTGGTGATGCGAACGGCGGAGGGTCCGTTCCCGATGGAGACGACGTACACGTGGGACGCCGTCGGCGAGGGCCGCACGCGGATGACCCTCCGAAACCGCGGAGAGCCGAGCGGCTTCTCGAAGGTCGCCGCGCCCTTCATGGCGGCGGCGATGCGTCGAGCCAACGGGAAGGATCTCACGCGGCTGAAGGCGCTGCTCGAGCGCGAGTGAGCCGCCGGGAGGTCGCGCGGTCTCCCCCCGCGGAGTCCTCCGACTTCGACGTCCTCGACGGGAGCGATGGGGTCACCATGGCGGTGTGAACCGCCTCGTGGTCGTCCATTCGCGGCGGGGCTGCTGGCCGAAGCGGCGGGCCGCGATGTGTACGACGTGCCAGAAGCCCCGCCTGGTGCGCGCGCTCATCGGCGCGATGTAGCGGGTCGTGCTGTCGGCGCACCTGATGATCCTCGGGTCCATCTCTGGTAGACCGGGGCGCATGCCGACGACGCAGACGCTCCACGACTTCATCCTCCCCCTTCCGCCGATCGCGACGGGAGACGCGGAGCGCGACGCGCTCCTCGATCGTCTCGAGAGCGAGGGAGACGAGGACGCCATCGCCGCGCTCGCGGCACGCGCCGACGCCGGCCCCGCGCTGGTCGCCCGGCTCGTGCAGCTCGCCGAGGCCGTTCTCGACGTGGACTCCGCGGACCAGGCCGAGGTCTCGGTCCACCACGCAGTCCACGCGGAGAAGACCGACCGGCTCGGGCGCATCGAGGCCGTGGCCGTCGAGGTCGCCGCCCGACGGACGCCCGACGGCGAGGCCGCGATGCTGCGCATCTTCGAGGAGCACCCCTGGAGCGAGGCACGCCACATCGTCGGCCTCTCGCTCGTCACGGTCGCGTCGCCGCCGACGCTCGCGCGCATGGCGCAGGCGATGGACGAAGTCCGGCCCAAGCACGTGTGGGTGCGCGACGTCGGGACGGCCGCCGCGGTGCGGCTCGATCCGAGCACGGCCTTCGATCGGCTGGCGGCGCGCTTCGAGCCGGAGCTCGCGCAGCCGAACAGCTACTTCGTGCGCGGCCTCTTCGCCGGGGTCGGCGCCTCCCCCCCGGTCGATCCGCGCTGGTTCCCGTACATCGCGCGCTTCTACGCGCACCGCGAGGCCGTGACGGTCGACGTCTTCTTCAAGGCGCAACCGGTGCCAGCTGCGGTCGACGCGGTCGCGGCGTTCATCGCCGCGCGGGCCGCCGCGGGGGAGCCGTGGATCGCGTACACGGGGATGACGCTCGCCGTGTGGGGACCGGCGGGGCGCTCGGCGGGGCCGGCGGTCGTCGCGGCCGCGAGCGCCGCGCTCGACGCGGGCTGGACGGACTACCGCCTGGTCGGACCGCTGACGGCGCTCGTCGCGATCGACGATCCTGCCATGCTCCCCGCGCTCCGCGCGCTCGCGCCCAAGGCGAAGCGGAAGGCGAAGACCGCGCTCGCCGAGGCGATCACGAAGCTCGCGCGCAACGAGCCGGCCGAGGCCGAGAGCGCCGGGCCCGCCCCGAAGCCGAAGCCGAAGCCGAAGAAGGCGCTCGATCCGGAGCGCGCGCCGCTCGCCACGCTGCTCCACGGCGCGGGCTTCTCGGAGGCGCGCGTCGCCGAGCTTGTCGCGCTCGCGTGGCCTCGCATCACGCTCGAGGTGAGCGCGAGCGCCCCGACGGGCGTGGGCAAGAGCCGACTCGGAGGCGAGCCCGATCTGCCGCCCGGCGCCGAGTGGCCGTCGGTGCGGCTGACGAAGCAGGCGGCGAACGACCAGCTCTTCGTCGAGCTGTCCACCGTGCCGCACACGCTCGACGGGAAGCATGTGATCCTCCCGCTCGGGTTCGTCGCGCAGCTCCGGCTCGAGGACCTCGCGCCGCTCGATCCGGAGGGCCGCCTGCCGGAGACGGGGCTGTTGTCGTTCTTCGCGCGGCAGGGTCTACAGCAAGGCAGTCACGGCGATCTCTTCCGCATCGCGTCTCGCGTGCTGTTCCACGAGGCGACAGATGCGCTCGCGCCGGTCGCGCCGCCCCCGGAGGTGATCGATCAGGATCGCCACGAGGCGCGCGCGGTGGTGCTCCACCGGGAGCTGCCGCTCGCGCCGCCCCAGCTCGCGAGGACGGTCGGTCTCCTCGACGACGAGAGCGCTCGCTACGACGCGCTCTACGACGCGCACGTGACGTCGTCGGGCTTCGGCGTGCTGGGCCGCGCGCGCGCGGCGTACTTCCGCGGCTTGCCGGGCAAGGGCGAGTCGTTGCTGCTCCAGTGCGTGAGCGACGGAGGGACGACCTTCACGTGGGGGGACGCGAGCTCGATCTTCTTCCTGATCGCGGACGCCGCGCTGAAGCGTCGCGACTTCACGAAGGTGGTCTGCGTGGCGGACGAGCTCTGACCGCGGCGCCCCACGGCGACGAGTGGTCGATCAGAGCTCGTACGCGCCGATCTCGGTCAGCTCCGTCACGGCGGGCGGATCGTCGCACCGATCCTTCACGCCCTTGCCGAACGCCTTGAACGCTTCGACCGCCTCGAGGGGGTTCGACTCCGCGGAGATGCGCGCGATGTGCACGAAGCTCACGCCGTCGGCCTGCTTGAAGGCGCCGTAGCGGATCCCGGGCGGCGAGGTCCGCGCGAGCTCGGCGAAGACCTCGCGAACGAGCCCCTCGTGCTCGGCCAGGCGGTCGGGCTTCACGCGGTAACGGACGATCACGCTTCTCATGAGTCACCTCCTTGTTCGGTTTCCGGTCCGGAAGGGCGCGGGCGGGCGGACATGGCGAGCATCATGCCCGAAGGACGATCGGGGAGGTCAAAAGATGCGCACGTTCGCATCAGGGCAGGGCCCTTCGCGCCACCTTGCCCGTCTCGAGGCGCCACGCCTCGAACACGCCGCTCACGCGCCCGGTCGCGCCGAGCCGCAGATCCCCCGACGCCCCCTCGTACCGTACGTCCTCGGCGCGCGCGACGGCCCTCCGCGCGCGCCCGACCTCCGCCGGCCCGTAGCTATTCTTGCCCTGGCTGATCCGGATCATCGCCTCGCGCAGCTCGCCCGAGGTCGCCTTCTCGCCCATCCCGACGAGCCCTTCGCCGCCCATCCGTTCGACGCCGTCGTGCTCCTCGCGCTCGCGCTCGAGGCGGCGACCGGGAACGGGAACGGGAACCCCTCATCGTGGCGAACGGAGCTTCGTCATCCGCCGAAGCGTCGACTTCAGCCGCGAAAACGCCGACTTCATCGTCCGTCTCGGCTCCGGTGGCCGCGTCCCACGCGATTCCATCCGCGTTTTCGACGATCTCATCCGTTCTGGAGCCCTTCGTCGTCGATGACGAAGGCTTCGCGGCCGATGACGAAGGCTTCGCGGCCGATGACGAAGGCTTCGCGGCCGATGACGAAGGCTTCGCAACCGATGACATGGGCGATCTCGCGCGCGAGGGAGCCCTCCCCGCCGCGGGAGCCGCCCCCACGCTCTCGCCCGCCGCCCGCCATCGGCCCACACCCCGCTACCGATCTTCGATCCCAGGCGGGCACTCGGGGAACTTCCCCGTCTCCGAGGAGTCTCCTCCCGCGACCGGTTCGCGTTGAACCGGCGAACAAGGAAGACAGCCATGAGAAAGCACCTGATCAGGAACATCGTCGCATGTGACGCCGACGTCTCGACCTCGACGCTGGACCGCGCGCCCGCGAGGGCGATCAAGCTGGCGGACGGGATCGAGCGCGACCCCCTCGTCTACGACGTGCTCGCGCCCATCGGGATGAGCCACCACGAACTCCACGAGGTGAGGGCGCTCGCGATGAAGACGCGGGTGGTGCGGCCACCGCCGAAGGTGGCCGACGCGCGGCCGCCGAACATCGACGCCATGGAGGCGTGCGAGGCGTTCCTCTCCACGGCCTTCGTGCCGGCGAGCGGGAAGCTCGAGCTCCGCTTCCCGGCGTACCACGCGCTGGTCTTCGAGGGGCTCGACGCGCGGGCGAAGGGGACGGACGCGGCGATCATCGTCGCGCACTTCCTCGCCCGGTGCGACGACCTCGAGAAGCGTGCCGCGCGCAAGGCCGGTGTGCGCGAGGCCGACGGGACGACCCCGGAGGACGACCGCGACGCGCTCTGCGCGCTGGCGGAGGCGGGCGTCACCCGGGAGAAGCGCGCGGAGCTCGGGAGGGTCGTCAAGATCGCCATGACCGAGGTGCCGCACACGTCCGCCATCGGCGACGGCGTGGGCGACGAGGAGCGCCTCGACGCGCTGCGGAGGATCCACAAGTGGGTCACCGTCTGGAGCGGGATCGTTCGCAACGTCATCACGCGGCGCGATCAGCTGATCCGCCTCGGCCTCGCCACGCGGAGGTCGCCGAAGCGGACGGCGACGGTCCCCCCGCCGACGCCACTCCGCGCGGTGCGCCTCGCCGCGAACGAGGGTGAGGAGCGCGGGCCGGACAGCCGCGCGGCGTGACCGCTTGACGGAGGGGGGGGAGAGGGCCCGCCGATCGTGACGCGATCGGCGGGCTTCTTCTTGTCCGCCGCTCGCGCCGACCGGAGACGACCTGTCGCAATGCCGATCGGATAAGGCATTCGTTCGAGCGAGGGTGCCCCCACCCGTCGCGCTTCGCGCGCGAAGAGGTTCCGTGGAGGCGGTGGGGCGCCGGCGCAGACCTCACCCCCCGTCCCCCTCTCGCTGAAGGGAGAGGGGGCATGTGAACGGGAGAATCGCCTCTCGCAGGTCTCCCGGTTCAGTCGGTCGTTCTCGAGGCGAACGACGCGGAGGCCACGGCGCGCGAGGATCGTCGTGCGCCTCGCATCCCGTTCGGCCCACTCCACGTCGTCGTGGACGGCGCCGTCGATCTCGACGACGAGCCTGAGCGCGGCGCAGTAGAAGTCCTCCCTCTCCCTTGAGGGAGAGGGAGGCCGGGAGGGTGAGGTCTGCGCGGAGCACGCGCGCTCTCCCTCTCCCTTGAGGGAGAGGGAGGCCGGGAGGGTGAGGTCTGCGCGGAGCACGCGCGCACCTCCCTCTCCCTCTCCCTTCAGGGAGGCCGGGAGGGGTTGACCCTCACGGAGTCAGGACGATGCTCCACGCGTCCAGCGTGCCCGTGTCCTGCCCGGCGCCGTCGACGACGCGGAGGGTCCACGTGCCGCCCGGGGCGGCGGCGGGGAGCGGGAAGGTGGTGAAGAGGTTGTCGGCGCTGCTGCCCACGCGGTTGTGGATGACCCAGGTCTGACCGGCGTGCGCGAGCGACACCGTCAGATCGCCGATGTACGTGTGCCTGATGGCGATCTCGGCGGCGACCTTCGATGCGGTCGCGGTCGCGGGCACCGAGATCGCGCTCGCGACACCCGTGAGGCTGTTGTCCGGGATCGCGAGGCTGTTCGCGTTCGTGTAGCGCACGGGCGCGGTGGAACCCGCGGTCGGGATCACGCCCAGGTCGAGGCGCCAGCTCCTGAAGGTGCCGACGTCCAGGCTCGCGGTGTCCACGACGCGCAGGGTCCAGTCGCCGTTCGACGGGGCGCCCGCGAACCCGAGCGCGCCGATGTCGTAGGTCCGGGAGATGTCGTCGGTGCCGCCGCCCTCGTTGTTGTGGAGGAGCCTCGTGATGCCGCCGTGCGTGAGGGAGACCTGGAGATCGCCGATGTACGTGTGTCGGATGTCGACGGTCACGCTCGCGGTCTTCACCGTGCCGCCGCCGGGGATGACCAGGGTCGAGCTGATCCCCGTGAGGCGGCCGTCGGGGATGCTCGCGTTCACGATCCGGGAGGCGGTGACCGGCGTGGGCGAGGTGCCGCCGATGGGGGCGAGCGCGCTCTCGGTCTGGCCGGGATCGGCTTCGTCGTCGCGCGCCTCCAGCGCGCACGCGGAGGTGAGGAGGGCGGCGAGGAGGGAGAGGAGGGTGATCGGGGTCGGCGCTCGGAGGGACATGCCGGCGCCTGAAGCAAGCGCCGCGCCACGGTCGACCGCCCGGATGGCGCCACTTTTCGCGGGCGGACGGCGCCACGATGTCCGGGACGTCCGAGACATTGCGTAATACGCTCCCGTCGGTGCCCCCCGTCCACGTCCTCGGCGGATTCCAGACCGACTTCGCGCGCAACCTCGCGCGGGAGGGGCGAGAGATCGCGGATCTCTTCCGGGACGTCCTCGAGGGCACGCTCGACGCCGTGTCGGTCGACGCGTCCTCCATCGAGACGATCCACGTGGGCAACGCGTTCGGCGAGCTGTTCGCCGGGCAGGCGCACCTCGGCGCGATGGCGGCGACCGTGGACGAGCGCCTCATGGGCGTACCCGCGTCGCGACACGAGGCCGCGTGCGCGTCGGGGAGCGCCGCGGTGCTGGGGGCCATGAGCGACATCGAGGCGGGCCGCTACGCGTGCGCGCTCGTGATCGGCGTCGAGCAGGAGCGCAACGTGCCCGGCGACGTGGCCGCCCGCCACATGGGCTCCGCGGCGTGGATCGGCCACGAGGGCGAGGGCGCGCGGTACCTGTGGCCGCACATGTTCTCGCGCATCCAGGAGGTCTACGAGGAGCGAGACGGCCTCCGGTACGAGCACCTCGCCGCCATCGCGAGGAAGAGCTTCGACAACGCGCGCGGGAACCCGCGCGCCCAGGGCCGCGGGTGGCGCTTCGAGGCGTCCGCCTTCCTCGAGGACGACGAGGAGAACCCGATCGTCGAGGGGCGCGTCCGGCGCCGCGACTGCTCGCAGGTGACGGACGGCGCGGCGGCGGTCGTGCTCTGCTCGGCGGCGTTCGCGGACACCTGGGCGCGGAGGAGCGGCCGGGCCGCGGCGCGCATCCTGGGCTGGGGTCACCGCACGTCGTCGCTCTCGCTGGCGCGCAAGCTCGAGCTCGGAAGGTCGGAGGCGTACCTCTTCCCGCATGTCCGGCGCACGATCACGGACGCGCTCGGTCGCGCGGGCCTCGCGGACGCCTCGGCCCTCGGCGGCGTCGAGGTCCACGACTGCTTCTCCGTCACGGAGTACCTGGCGATCGACCACCTCGGACTCGCGCCGCCGCGCCGCGCGTTCGAGGCGATCGAGTCGGGCGCGGTCGCCCGGACGGGCAAGACGCCGATCAACCCGAGCGGCGGGCTGATCGGCGGCGGCCACCCCGTCGGCGCGACCGGCGTGCGGATGCTCCTCGACGCCGAGAAGCAGGTCACCGGCCGGGCGGGCGACTGCCAGGTGGCGGGCGCGCGCACCTTCGGGACGCTCAACATCGGCGGCAGCGCGGCCACGGCGGTGAGCTTCGTCGTGGGAGCGCCCTCGTGAAGGCGAGGGTCGTGCGCACCCACGCGTCGCGGCTCCCCGCGGGCGACGATCACCCTTACCGCACGGGCGCGTGGCGGCCGAACCTCGCCGAGTGGGAGGCCGACGATCTCGACGTCACCCACGGCGCCATCCCCGACGATCTCGACGGCGTCTACCTCCGGAACACCGAGAACCCGATCGTCGACGCGATCGGGCGCTACCACCCCTTCGACGGGGACGGGATGGTCCACGCGATCGATTTCCGCGGCGGGCGCGCGTCGTACCGGAACCGGCTCGTGCCCACGAAGGGCCTCGCGGCGGAGCTCGAGGCGGGCGAGCCGCTCTTCGCCGGGATCATCGAGCCTCCGGAGCGGTCCCTCCGAGACGGGTGGGGAGCGCGCGGCCGGATGAAGGACGCCTCCAGCACCGACATCGTGGTGCACGGGGGGCGCGCGAAGACGAGCTTCTACCAGTGCGGGGATCTGTACGAGATGGATCCGGTCACGCTCGAGCCCCTCGGCGCCGCGACGTGGGGAGGGCGCTTTCCGCGGGAGGGGGTCTCGGCCCACACCAAGGTGGACCCTCGCACGGGCGAGCTCCTCTTCTTCGGCTACTCGAAGGTCGCGCCCTACATGCACTACGGCGTGCTCGACCGCGCGGGCGAGCTCGTCCACCACACGGCGGTGCCGCTCCCCGGCCCGCGGCTGCCGCACGACATGGCGTTCACCGAGCGCTTCGCCATCCTCGACGACTTCCCGCTGTTCTGGGACGCCGATCTGCTCGCGAAGGGCGTCCATCGCGCGCGCTTCCACCGCGACATCCCGTCGCGATTCGCCGTGATCCCCCGCCGCGGGACGGCCGCGGACGTGCGCTGGTTCGAGGCGAGCCCCACGTACGTGCTCCACTGGATCAACGCGTTCGAGCGCGGCGACGAGATCGTGCTCGACGGCTACCGCCAGGAGAACCCCACGCCGCGCCCCGCGCCGGAGGACGGGCCGTGGGGCGCCCTCATGCGCATGGTCGACCTCGTGTCGCTCGGCACCCGGGCTCACCGGTGGCGGTTCGATCTGCGCACCGGCAAGACGCGCGAGGAGCCGCTCGACGACACGTGCACCGAGTTCCCGACCATCAACCCGCGCTTCGCCGGGCGCGTGCACCAGAGCGCCTGGGTCATGACCACGAAGCCCGGATGGTTCCTCTTCGACGGCATCGCGCGCCTGCACACCGAGCGGGGCCTCGTCGATCGCTACCGGTGGCCCGACGGCGTCTTCGCCAGCGAGGCACCGATGGCGCCGCGCCCCGCCGGCACGGCGGAGGACGACGGGTGGGTCGTCACGTTCGTGTCCGACACGAACCGCGACCTGTCGGAGTGCCAGATCTTCGACGCGCGGCGGCTGGCGGACGGGCCGGTCGCGTGCGTGCGGCTGCCGGAGCGGATCTCGAGCGGCACGCACGCGTTCTGGGCCGATCGAGACGCGCTCGCGGGTCGGTGACGTGAGTCAGGACGCCTACGTCCTCGGTGGCCTCCGCACGCCGCGCGGCAAGGGCTCGGCCCGGGGGTCGCTCGCGACGGTGTCGCCCGTGCGGCTGCTCGAGGGGATCCTGCGCGCGCTGGCCGACCGGGTCGATGTCCGCGGAGCCACCGACGTCGTCGTGGGGTGCGCGTCGCAGACGGGTGACCAGGGCGCGAACCTCGCGCGGACGGCGGCGCTGCTCGCGGACCTCGGAGAGGGGATCGCGGGGGTGACGGTGAACCGGTTCTGCGCGTCCGGCCTCGAGGCGGTGAACGTCGCGACGGCGCGGATCCGCGCGGGGGACGGCGATCTCTACGTCGCGGGCGGCGTGGAGTCGACGTCGCGCGTCCCGCTCTTCGCGGACGGGGGCCCGCTGTTCGCGGATCCCGCGGTGATGGCCGCGGTGGGGAGCGTCCACATGGGCGTCAGCGCGGACCTCGTGGCGGCGCTGGAGGGGTTCACGCGGGACGACCTCGACGCGTACGCGCACGCGTCGAGGGCGAGGGCGCGTGCGGCGTGGGCGTCCGGGCGCGCGGCGCGATCGGTCGTGCCCGTGCGGTCCGCGGACGGCGCGCTCCTCCTCGCCGCGGACGAGCTGCTCGGGTACGCGCCGACGCGCGAGGAAATGGCCCTCCTGCCGCCGGCCTTCGCGGAGCCTGGCGCGTCGGGGCAGGACGCGGTCGCGCTCGCGAGGTATCCGCGCCTCGGGCGGATCGAGCACCTCCACACGCGCGCCACGTCGCCGTCGCCGGCGGACGCGGCGGCCGTGCTGGCGATCGGCACCCGGGCGCGCGCGGAGGCGATAGGTGCGAGGCCGCGCGCGCGCATCGTCGCTTCGTCCACGCGCGCGGTCGATCCGGTCACGATGCTGACCGCGGGGCAGGACGCGGTCGTCGCGCTGCTCGAGAAGGCGGGGCTCCGCGCGGCCGACGTCGCGGTGTTCATGTTCGCGGAGGCGTTCTCGGCGCTCTGCGTGCGCTTCGGCCGGGACCTCGACGCGGGGCCCGACCGGCTGAACCCGGACGGCGGCTCGATGGTCCTCGGCCACGCGTTCGGCGCGACGGGGGCGATCCTCGCGCTCGACGTGGTGGACGCGCTCGAGGAGCGAGGCGCGCGATACGGCGTCGCGGCGGTGAGCGGGGCCGCGGGGCTCGGCGTCGCGACGCTGTTCGAGCGGGTGTGAGGGGTAACGGCGCCGACATGACGTACCATCGAGACCGATGCACGCCCTCGTCGACGACGCGCTCCAGGGCCGCGCGGTCCGGCTCGCCGCCCTGTCGGATGCGCTCACGGACACGGGCGCGGGGCTTCGACATCGGTCGCGACCTCACGGACGCCGACGCGTTCATCGCGACGGAGGTGTTCCGGGACAGGCCGGCGATGGATCGCCAGGGAGCGCTGCCGGCGGTCGCGGAGACCCTCTCGCTCCTCGGGCAGATCGCTGCCGCGGCGCCCGAGGCCACCATCTACCACGTGGAGTCGTCCGAGCCGGCCCTCGGGTGACAGCGTTTGTTTCACTTGCCGTGCGGCGCGGCGGAGGAGCCGTCGAGCCGACGTGAATGGTGCTCGGATGACGAACCGCGCACGACTCGTTCTCGCCCTGAGCGTCGGCCTCGCTCTCGGCTGCACCTCCTCGACTCCGGGTTCCACCCCCGTGGATGCCGGCGTCGAGGAAGAGGAGCCGCGCACCTACGCCCCCATCTCGTTGTTCGGCCAGATCACCGAGCTGACCTACGGCGTGGCGCCGCCCGCGCAGCCCACGCCCCTCGCGGACGTGGAGGTCTGCGCCGCCGATCGGAGTGACGTGCCGTGCGTGAGGACCGACGCGAAAGGGGAGTACACCCTGTCCAGGCTCCCCGCGAAGACGGACGTCGCGGTCACGTACTCGAAGCCGGGCTACCACGGCGCGGTGGTCGAGTTCACGAGCCCTCCCATTTCGGGCGTGATGTTCATCTCGCTCGGGTCCGACGCGACGATCGACAAGGTGGCCCGGGCCGCCGCGCTCGACTGGCCCAGTCCCACGACGGGCGTGATCGTCTTCCGCGCGAGCGGCGGCGGGCAGGGGGCACCCCTTCCCGACGTGAGCGCCCGGATGACGCCCGCGGCAGGGAAGGGCGCCGTCTTCGCCGCGGCCGGCGACGCGGGCGCGTCGATCGATCCCTCGCTCGCGAAGACCTCGATCGAGGGCTGGGGTCTCTTCGGGAACGTGCCGGTCGGCCACGTCGAGCTGACCTTCACGCATCCGGCGAGGAGCTGCACGCGCAACAACAAGGGCTGGCCGTCGACGACGGCGACCATGAGGGCGCGCGTCTTCGCCAATCGAGTCGTCTACCTGTTCATCACCTGCTGATGGCCGCCGCCGAGCGGGACGCGTCTGACGAGCCCCCTCAGGTCACGTTCTTCAGGTGGAGGCGGCGCTCCGGCGCGGGGTAGCCCGCCTGACCGCTGACCTCGACGATGGCCTTGTTGGTCGCGAAGTAGACGGGCCAGTACGTGTCGGTGTGCGTGTAGGGTCGCACGGCCAGCACCGGTCCGAGGTCCGTGAAGGTGAGGATGTCCACCTCGGGGCGCTGCTCGGTCGACACGTCGGGGATCTTCGCGAGGGCCTCCCGGAGGCGCGTCATCGCGTCGTTCACGTCCACCGAGTGGTGCAGCTGGGCCAGGAGCTCGACACGACGCACCTTGTTGGACGAGAAGTTCTGGATGGTCCCCGAGAAGACCTTGCTGTTGCCGAGCACCGTCTTCACGTTGTCCGGGGTGTCGAGCGTGACGGTGAAGATGCCGATGTCGCGGACCGTGCCGGTGATGTCGCCGACGGTCACGAAGTCGCCGACCTTGAACGGCTTGAGGACGATCAGGAACGCGCCCGACGCGAAGTTCGACAGGAGGCCGCTCCACGCAGTGCCGATCGCGATCCCCGCGCCCGCGAGGAGCGCGGCGAAGGTCGTCGTCTGCACGCCGAAGTAGCCCAGGATCGACACCACGAGCGCGACGTTGAGGAGCACGCTGATCGCGGTCCTCCCGTACTTCACCAGGGTCGGGTCGATCTTCTGCTTCTCGAGGTTCGACTGCAACAGCCCGCCGACGGCGCCGATGAGCCACCGTCCGACGATGTAGAGGACGAGCGCCCCCACGATCTTGAGGCCGACCTCGGTCAGCGTGGCGAGGGCCGTGTGGAGCGCGACATCTGCTTGCTTGGGATCCATGGGCAGCCGCCTTACCACGGTCTCGCGACGCGGGGCCCGCGGATCCGTCCACGGCAGTCAGGAGCTCGACGGTCCCCCCGGTCGTCTCGGGCCGACAAACGTGCCCGTGCCCGTGCCCGTGCCCGATTTCACGCAACCCCGAGGTCGACGGGCCGACTGGGATGGCATGGCTGGCATGGTTCTCGAGCACGAACGACTCGACGTGTACCGGCGGCCCGGCCCCCGCGCCGAGGACGCCGAGCGTGGCGCTACCCCTCGTCGGGCTCGAGGTCGGCCTCGTCGATCTTCGCGGGCACGGGGGGTGGCGGCTTCCGGACGACCGAGATGAGGTGGCTCGCGGGATCCTCGATGCGGACGACGCGCACCTTGTAGACGAGGTCCTTGCCGACGAGGGGAGGAAGCAGGCGGACCGTCACCGTTTCGTCCTCGGCGTCGACGATGCGGAGGTTGAGCGTGCCGCCGGTGACCGCCTCGGCCTCGAAGAGGGCGCCGATCTCGAGCGGGCCCTTGCTCGGGAACTCGGCGCGCGGGATCGTTCGCGTGGGGAGGGACTCCTCGTCGCCGATGACCTCCGCCGACGGGATCTCGCCCTCCTTGGACTCGCCCGTCGCCATGCCCTCGAGCCGCTTCTCGAGCGCCGGGAGCAGCGTGCCCCCACCGTGGACGTACTGGAGGGGGCCCGCCTTGGTGGACGCCTCGATGACGTCGCCACCCTTGACGCGGAGCTCGTACTCGATCCTGACGATGGTACCGGCGGCGATCTTCATGGGCCAGATGGTAGCCGCCCTGTGCCCCGAAGGAAGCCATGAACATCTCCTCCTCGGCCGTCGCGGTCCACGCCCTCGCGCGAGGGCGATCGGGGCGTCACCTGGGGAACTCGAGCGAGTACGTGTGGTCGGAGTAGCCGGCCCGGTTGTCGTGGCACCCGATGCAGACGGACGGGCGGCCCGAGTAGAGGGCGTCGCCCGAGGCGTTCCACTCGGCCCAGAACCAGCCGTCCTTGCGCTTCTCCATGGCGGCGACGTGCGTGAGCTTGCCCGAGGCGTAGATGTCCTTCACGACGATCGCGCCCTCCGGCCAGGCCGTGAGGCGCGTCCCGAACGCCTTCGTCATCACCGGGTTGATGAAGATGTCGACCTGGTCGCCGTGCAAGGTGAAGCTCGCCGTGCGGACGGGGTAGCTCGGCGGCCGCCGCCACCCGTTGTACCCCTGCGCGTGGATGCGATCCCACAGCTCCTTCGCGCCGGCCGGATCCTGATCGTCGCCGCAGGCCGACAGGGCGAGCCAGAGGAGGAGCAGGGCGGCGACGATGGGGCTACGGCGCATGGGCCCATCCTACCGCCATGTGGTCCCCGCAGACATGGCCACGATCGCGGGGTAGGTGAGCTGCCCGGCGTCGCGGTGATCCGCCGTCGACGGGAAGTGCTGCCAGATCGGGGTCCGCAAGGACAGGCTCGCCGAGGCGGCTCCGCGCGCGAACGTGATCCCGCCACCCACGAGGACGTCGGTCCGTCCGACGTTTCCGTCCTGCTGCACGACCCCTCCCCAGCGCTCGGGCTGCTCGTTCAACACGTCCGCGCCGAGGCCGAGCCTGAGCCCCGGCGCGATCGCCGCGACGTCGCCCCAGGCGCCGCCCGACCACCGGTTTCCGGGACGGAAGCGGTGCCGGTTCTCGCCGGTGAACACGATCCCCTGGCCGTGGGCCCCGATGCCGAACGGGCCCGCGGGGACGCGCGCGTCGAGCGCGAGCACGCCGTGCGCGGTGCCGGCCCCGAGCTGGATGTGCTGGTGCGAGAGGCCGGCGCGCCCGCGGGCGAACGGGTCCTCCTCGGTGGTGCCGAGCGGGACTCCCATCCCCGCGCGCCCCGTGACCTGCACGGGACCGAGGCGGCCGGAGGCGCGGCCGAGGATCCACGGATCGGACAGCCCCCCGAGCGTCTCGTCACGGTGGTGGATGTTCTCGTCGTCGGGCACGAACGCCGTCCCGTCGAGGCGCCGGAAGGTCACCGTCGTGCGCACGACGCGGAAGGGGATCTGCGCCTCGACGCCGAAGATGGACGTCGCTCCGAGCGCGACGATCGGCCGGACCTCCACGAGCGAGATGCGCTGGTCGTGGAGCTGCGCGGGCTCCTCGCGGCGCGTGCAGATCGGGCCGATCTCCGGGCAGGACTCGGCGTGAACGACGCGGAGGGTCGTGCCCGTGACGACGACGCCCGCGAAGACCTCTCCCGCCGCGAGCGAGGTCGGCCCCGTGCGCGAGGTCGGCAGGTTCGGGTTGCTGCATCCCGCGCACGCGTGCGCCTCCGCCTCGCTCGCGACGAGACCGAGGAGCGCGGAAGCGAGCCCCACGGCGAGCCTCACCGCCGGCGCGCCTCCGCGATCACCCGATCGAGCTCCGCGAGGTCGGCTCCGTGCAGCGTCGAGAACCGCTTGCCGTCGGGGCCGTACACGACGATTAACGGGAGCGAGGGCACGTCGCGCAGCCAGCGCTTGCCGGCGGGGCTGTCCCAGTCGACGACGTCGATCTTGCGGTACGCGAGGCGGTCGCCTCGTGCGATCCGCCCGTAGACGTGGCCGTCGACCTTCCGGCACGCGGCGCACCACTCCGCGTAGAAGTCGAAGATCGTCACCACGCCGCGCGTCGCGTGAGCGTCCAGCTCCGGCACGTCCTCGCCGGTCCGCGACAGCCACCGCACGTCGGCGTCGGGCGGGAGCTTCGGCAGCGGCTCGAACGTGAGGTCCGGATGACACGCGAGGCACTGCGACTCCGGCACGCCGTGGGGCTCGCACCAGTCGCCGACGCGCTTGAAGCGCGCGACGAGCTCGGGGTGGTGCAGGGTACACGTCCGTTCCGGCACGCCGTGGGCGCACAGCACGATCTCGCCCTCGACGCGCGACAGCTCGGACAGCTTTCCGTGAGGACTGCCGGGCACGCCCATGCGTGACGGCGTGGGGGCGCACGCGGCGAGCAGGGAGGCGGCCACGATCGAAGCGACCCTCACGTCCGCGAGCGTACCACGGCGGAGTTCAAGCCTCCTGCCGTCGCTCCTCCGCCCGGGCGCGCACGGCGGCGAGCCCGCGGAGCGGCGCGTCGGGATCGAGCGCCATCATCGCGTGGCCCACGCCGGGGACCACCTCGAGCGTCGCGCCGCGGATCAGCTTCGCGAGGAGGCGGCTGTTCTCGGGACGGACGAGCGCGTCCTCGTCCCCGGTCATCACGTGCACGGGGCAGCCCACCTCGCCGAGCCGCTCTCCCGCGCGGTGACCCTGGATCGCCGCCAGGTGCGAGACGAACGTGGACGGGCGCGTCGGCTCCGCGCGCATCGCGCTCCCGAACTCGCGGAGGAGGACCGGCGCGTTCGCCCACTGGCTCGGCGGCAGGAGGAGCTTCACCAGGTTCTTCGCGCCGCGCCGCCGGAGGAGCGGGATCGTGAGCAGGCGCGCGAGCGACGCAGCGGGGGGAGGCCGGCCGTGCGGCTTCCCGGGCGTGGTCGCCATCAGGACGAGGCCCGCGGCCCGCCGGGGGTGCCGCAGCGCGAAGTTCTGGGTGATCATCCCCCCCATCGAGATCCCGCACACGAAGGCCCGATCGGCGCCCGCGTCGTCGAGCACGCCCGCGAGGTCGTCCGCCAGCTGGGCCATCGTGTACCCACCCCGCGGGGCGTCGCTCCGGCCCGTCCCCCGGTTGTCCGGCACGAGCACCCGGAAGCCGGCCGCCGCCACCCGCCCCGGCACGTCGAACCAGAAGGACCCCGATAGACCGAGCCCCTGCACGAGGACCGCGAACGGCCCGGACTCGCCGAAGCGCTCGTAGTGGATGGCGACGGATTGGCGTGTCTTTCTCGACATGTGCAAGTCGTGCACCGTAGCCTGCGCAGGATTTTTCGCGCCAAAAAAAAGTCGACGGACCCCTCGCGCGGCGCTACCTGATGGCGCCATGCCCCTCCGCTACAAGGCCGACTACCGGACGCTGCTGTGGGCGCTCGCGATGCCCGTCGTCGCGATCGCGCAGTACCGCGATCCTTCGCTGATGAAGGGACTCCTGCCGCTCGCCTTCTACCTGGCGATGGCGGCCGGCACGATCGCGCACAACCACAACCACGCGCCGACGTTCACGAAGAAGCCGCTCAACACCTTCTTCGGCGCGTACATCTCGGTCTTCTACGGGTACCCCACCTTCGCCTGGGTGCCGACGCACAACCTGAACCACCACAAGTGGGTCAACAAGCCCGGCGACGCGACGATCACCTGGCGGCACACCAACAAGGTGAGCCTGTTCATCGCGCTCTCGTACTTCTTCGTCTCGGCCTACTACCAGTCGGTCCCGATCCGGCAGTACATCCAGAAGGCGCGCGCGAACAACCCGGAGCTCTACCGCCGCATCCTGGGCCAGTACGCGACGTGGCTCGGCTGCAGCTTCGCGTTCCTCGCGCTCGGGCTGGCGCTCCACCCGTGGCGCGAGGCGCTCCGGCTGTGGGTGTTGATCACGGTGCTGCCGCAGCTCTTCGGCACGTGGACCATGATGTTCTTCAACTACCTGCAGCACCTGCACACCGACCCGTGGTCGAAGCACAACCACTCGCGCAACATCACGGGCCGGGTGTTCAACTTCCTCGTGTTCAACGCGGGCCTCCACACGGCGCACCACGAGAACGCGGGCACGCACTGGTCGGAGCTGCCCAAGGTCCACGCGCGCCTCGCGGCGAACATCGATCCCGAGCTCAACCAGTACAGCTTCTGGTGGTACCTCACGAAGCAGTACATCCTCGGCCCGTTCGTCCCGAGCCTCCGCTCGAAGCAGATCGGGCGGGCGCCGTGGGACGTCCCCGACACCGCCCCGTCCCGCATGGAGGACGTGGCGAAGGCCAAGATCGACGCGGTCGACGCCCTGGTCGAGGGCACGAACGCACAGATGGTGTAGCGCGCCGCGGGCTCGTGTACCTTCGCCCCATGGCGAAGAAGACGAAGTCCCGGGAGATCCACAGCCTCGCGATCGACATCGGCGGCACCGGCCTCAAGGCGCTCGTGCTCTCCGAGACGGGCGAGCCGCTCTGCGAACGCGTGCGGGTGGAGACGCCCAAGCCCGCAACACCGTCCGCGGTCATGCACGAGCTCGCGGGCCTCGTCGCGCAGCTTCCGGCGTTCCACCGGATCAGCTGCGGCTTCCCCGGCGTGGTGAGGGCCGGGGTCATCGATACCGCGCCGAACCTGGGCACCGAGGAGTGGCACGGGTTCGATCTCGCGGGCGCGCTGTCCGCGGCCTTCGAGCGGCCGGCGCGCGTGCTCAACGACGCGGGCGTCCAGGGCTTCGGGATCCGGAGCGGGCAGGGCGTCGAGATGGTGCTCACGCTGGGGACGGGGATGGGTTTCGCGCTCTTCGTGGACGGGCGCTACGTGCCGAACGTCGAGATGGGCCACCACCCCTTCCGCAAGGGGAAGACGTACGAGGACTGGGTCGGCGGGCCCGCGCTCGAGGAGGTCGGGAAGAAGCGCTGGAACAAGCGGGTCAGGGAGATCCTCGAGACGCTGATGCCCACGTTCAACCCGGACGCCGTCTACCTCGGCGGCGGGAACGCGAAGCGGCTGAAGGGCGACCTGCCGGAGAAGGTGAAGATCGCCGACAACCTCGCGGGGCTGCTCGGGGGGATCGCGCTCTGGCGAGACTGAGCCCGGCGGGGTGCGGCGCGCGACCGTCTCCCGTCAGTACTCGAACCCGCTCCCCCCGATGAACTCCCTCAGGATCGACGTCGGCGGGACGTGCTCGGGGTAGATCGCGACGAAGCGATCGACGAGGTGCCTGAGGCGGTACGCCGTGGCGAAGCTCGGGTGGCCGGCGGGCACCTCCAGGAGGTAACGCTCCGCGTACACCTTGAGCACGCTGAGCTCGTACGGCAGCGACGTGTCGAACACCGAGTCGGCGTTCGGGTGGTTCGGGTAGATGTGCAGGTGCTCGCCGCGCCGCACCGACGCCCAGCGCGCGATGTTCTCCGCCGCCTTGTAGCCGCGCGTGTGCCGGTCGCGCACGATGCGCCGGAGGAGGCGCACGTCGGCGGGCGAGATCGTGGACAGCGCGTCGAACGGCATCGCGTCGGACGGGTGCACGAACACGGTGAACACCTGCGCGCGCGGCACCACGTCGGCGACGAGCTCGGGGTTCAGGCCGTGGATCCCCTCGAGGACGAGCACGTCGTGCGGGCCGAGCCGGAGCTCGGGGCCTCCCTCGCGGTGGGAGATGCCGGTGCGGAAGTCGTACTTCGCGGTCCTCACCGCCTCGCCCAGGACGAGCCTCCGGAGGTGATCCTGCAACAGCTCGAGGTCGAGCGCGAGGAACGCCTCGAAGTCGTAATCGCCGTGCTCGTCCCGCGGCGTCTTCTCGCGGTCCACGTAGTAGTTGTCGAGGGAGATCTCGACCGGAAAGAGGCCTACGATCTGCAGCTGCACGCTGAGGCGCTTGATGAACGTGGTCTTCCCCGACGACGACGGCCCCGCGATGCCGATGACGCGCACGCCGCCCTGCGCGGAGATCCGGTCCGCGAGCCGCCCGATGCGCTTCTCGTGGTACCCCTCGCTCACGCGGATCAGCTCGCGCACCTGCCCCGAGACGCACACCGCGTTGAACGCGCCCACGGAGTCGACGCCGAACGTGCGCAGCCACGCCGTGCGCTCGCGCGTCATCTCGTCGCCGAAGCGCGGCTTCTCGACCTCGCGCTGGAGTGCGTCTCCCAGCGAACCGGGCGCGGGGAACCACCGGTCGATCTCCGCCCCGAAGGCGACGAGCAGACCCGCGGGGTGGGGCACCAGCGTCACGGGCTCGAGCCACCCGGCGTGGGGGAGGAGCGGCCCCGGGCTGATCGCGTACGTATCCCCGCACCGGACGAGCGGCACGCTCGGGTCGCGCCAGTGCTGGATCAGGCGTGCCGCCCCGTCGTCGCGCTGCCGCGCGAAGTGGCTCGCCGCCTCCTCGGCGCCCCAGAGCTCCTCGCGGAGGGGCGCCTTCTGCGCGAGGAGGTGCGTGTAGGCGCAGGCGATCTCCGGCCCGAGCTCCGGCGTCGCGGTGTGGAGCACGCGCCCCGGGCCGACCGACGGCCCGAACGACACGCGCGCCTCGGGCGCCACCCTCCGGGCGGCCTCGAGCAGCACGAGGCACGCCGAGCGCCGGTACACCTCTCGCCCCTCCCAGCTCGCCATCGTGACCGGCGCGAGCCGCGTGTCCGAGATGACCGGCGCGTCCATGGACACCGGTCGCTGATCCGTGAGCGCCGCGACGACGCGTGCACCCTGCACGTACTCCGGGAGGAGCTGCGCGACGGGCGTGCCGGTGCCGACCACCAGGGGCTCGCCGCCGTCGTCCCGCGTGATCTTCACGCGCGCGTGGCGCGGGAGCGAGCGCTGCCGGAACAGCTCGCCCATGCTGTCGGTCATGGACACGAGCTCCGTCCCCAGCGTCGCGAGGAGCCCCTCCACGAAGCGGACCGCGAGGGCCGGGTTCCGCTCGCGGAGGCTCTCGTACCCGCGCTTCGAGAGGCGGGCGAGCCGCATCGCGGTCACCGACGTCACGGAGGCCGCCCGGCGCAGCGCGCCGACGATCGACAGCTCCCCGAAGTGCGCTCCCGTGGAGGCGGGCCCGATCGCGAAGTCGCCGCGCGAGATCTCGGCCTCGCCGGAGAGGACGAAGTAGAGGTAGTCGCCTGCGTCGCCCTCGCGGATGATCGTGGTGCGTGGAGGCACCGCGACCTGGTCGAGCTCGTCGTAGAAGGACGCCAGGTCCTCCGCGCTCATCGTGGAGAAGAGCCGACTCCGCGAGAGGACATCGAGGTCGGCCTCCTTCAGCGTCACGGACTACTCGGCCGTGAGCTGTCTGCCCTGGACGACGGAGCCGCGCCCGGGCGGCGCCTTCAGGGGTCCGATCCGCACGGTCACGAGGCCCGCGGACTTCGATCGCGCGCGCAGCCGGATCTCGAGCGGCCGCGACGAGGCATGGAGCGGGAGCGGCGGCTTCTGCCCGCCGTCATCGGCGAACCCCGCCTCGATCGCGAGCTTCGGCAGCTCTCCGCGCAGGGTCGCTCCCTTCTGCTCGAGCACGCCGGACGTCCCGTCGCACGCGAGCGTGCCGCCCGTGATGGCGCCCGCACCGGGCCCGCCGATCTCGACGTAGAGCCCGTCGAGCTTGCCCCCGGTGTTGCCGATCTCGAACGTGACCACGAGCTCGCCGTCCGGCGGCACGACCCACTGGGAGGGGACGGCCGTCTTCACGAGCGTGATGACCGACTGCCCTTGCGCGCGTGCGCGCGGTGGCGGCGGGGCGGGCAGCTTCAGCTTCGGGGCGGTCGCGGCCGCCGGCTTCGGCGCCGCGTCGGGATCGGCGTCGTCGCCGTCGGGGGGCGGCAGCGGCGGCGGAGCCGCGGCGCTCTTCTTCGGTCTCGGCACGCGCTCAGTCTCGCACAGTTCAGGGCTGGACCGTGACGACGATCTTCCCGAGGTGTCCCCCCTCGCGCATCAGCGAAAACGCTGCGCGAGCGTCCTCGAACGCGAACCTGTGGCTGATCTCCGGCCGGATCCCGGCGGACACGACGGCGGCGATCACGGCCTCGAGCGCGTCGCGATGGCCGACGAAGATCCCCTGCACGCGGATGTTGCTCATGAGCACGCGCGAGAGGACGATCTCGGTGGCCGCCCCGGAGAGGATGCCGATGACGGCGATGGATCCGCCGGGGCGCGTCGCCTTGATCGATTGCGCGAACGTGCCCTTGCCGCCGACCTCGACCACGAGGTGCACGCCCTCGCCGCCCGTCCGCTCGAGGGCGCCCGCCGCCCAGTCCGGCGTCGTCTGGTAGTTGATGCCGTGGCGCGCGCCGAGCGCGATCGCGCGCGCGAGCTTGTCGTCGCTTCGCGAGGTGACGATCACCTCGGCGCCGCGGGCGCGGGCGAGCTGGAGGGCGAAGATGGATACGCCACCGGTGCCCTGGACGAGCACGGTCTGCCCCGTGGTCACGCCGCACTGCTCGAGCGCGCTCCACGCGGTGAGCCCGGCGCACGGGATCGTCGCGGCCTCGTCGAAGGATAGCTCCGCCGGCGCGCGCACCACGCCGTCCTCGTGGAGGACGATCTCGTCCGCGAGCACGCCCGGCGCCGGCCCGCCGAGGGTGTGGCGGATGCGGTCGCGGCGAGGCTCCCCGGAGAGCCAGCGAGGCGCGAAGACGGTGACCACCCGGTCGCCCGGCCGAACGCGCGTGACGAGGGAGCCGACCTCGACGACCTCGCCCGAGGCGTCCGAGCAGGGGACGAGGGGGAGGGGCTGGCGGGGGTTGTACTGACCGGTGATCATGAGCCAGTCGCGGTAGTTGAGGGAGATCGCGCGCACGCGGACCCGCACGTCGAGCGGGCCGACGGGCGCGGAGGGTCGCTCGACGAGGGCGAGGTGGTCGAGGCCGAAGGAGGGGATCTCGAGGGCGCGCATCGCGGGGGAGTGTAGCGGAGTCGAAGGGGGCGCGGCCCGGATCGCGAAACGCGGTGCGAGAATGCGATTTCCGAATTCGACCTGGATGCGGCATGATGGAGTGATCGATCCTGGCCTGCCGCACCCACAGGGAGACCATGACCCCACCGACGCTGTCGCCTACAACTGCGCACACGCACACGCCGTCCCCGGGCCTGTCACGGGAGTCTCCTGCTCGCGTCGGCGCGCTCGTCGCCTTCGCGGCGCTGGGTCTCCTCTTCCTCCACGGCGGATGCAGCGGCGACGCCGCTGCCGTCATCGCGCCAGCGCCGGCCACCGGCGGACAGACCGCCGCCGGTCCCCCCGGCCCGACGGACGCAGGATCGGCGAGCACCCCCACCCCGGAAGCGGGCGCGACCGATGCCGGAGCGGACGCGCCGGCCGCCGCCACGCGCTTCAGCTTCTTCATCACCAGCCTCGACACCATGCGCGCGCAGTCCGGTAGCCAGGACGGCTTCGGCGGCGACCTCGGCGGGCTCGCCGGGGCGGACAAGATCTGCACGACCGCCGCCGCCGCCGTCGGCTTCGGTCACAAGACCTGGCGTGCGTTCCTGAGCACCTACAACGCCGGCGCCCCCGTCCACGCCATCGATCGCATCGGGCCAGGGCCCTGGTACGACAGGACGGGCCGGCTGGTGGCGAAGGATCGCGCCGGGCTCCTCTCGACGAGGCCCGCGGCCGATACGGCCATCGCGAACGATCTCCCCGACGAGACGGGCCAGGGGATCAGGCGGCTGGGCGACAGCCACGACGTGATGACGGGCTCGAACATGATGGGGCAGCTCGACGGCACGAGCGAGGTCGCCACCTGCAACGACTGGACGAGCGCGGTCGGACCGGGATCCGAGAACAAGGTGCGCTGCGGCCACTCGTGGCCGGCGAACAGCGGGCAGCACTGGATACAGGCGCACCGCCTCAACGGGTGCGCCGCCGGCGTGAACCTCATCCAGAACGGGCCGGGAATGGGGAACACGGTGGGCGCCGGCGGCGGGTGGGGGGCGATATACTGCTTCGCCCTCGAGCCGTAGCGCCGCGGAGACGCCCAGATCGCCCCACGCGACGCGCATGCCTGGCGCTACGATCGCCCGCACATGACCACGCCCATCACGCTCGACGACCTCGTCCAGATGAAGCGCGCCGACCACGAGGCCATCCTCCGCGCCGCGCACCCGATCCCACGCGACGAGCTCGGCGACAGCGCGTACACGGGCGTCGACCTCAGCCTGCCACCGCTCGCGACGCGCCTCCTCTGGAAGACGTTTCGCAAGACCTTCGTGCGCGATCCCGACACCGGCCAGATCCGAGGCTGGAACGTCCGCGTGGAGCAGACCGGGTGGGAGCGGGCCACCGTGCCACGGGTGGACTCGAGCGGACGCCAGCTCACCTTCGGCCACTACCTCCTCCGGAGCGCGCGCGCCGAGCGCTTCCCGCGCGGCTGGAAGGGCGAGGACTTCCTCGACTACGGCACCGCTGGCAACGCCGCCTTCGATCCCGCGCGCCTCGGGTGGTGCCCGCTCGTGGCCGTGAACGAAGGGAGCGCCGAGCTCCTGCTCGGGTGGGAGGTGTTCAAGGTGGGCGGCATGTTCGTGCCGCTTCCCGACTACTGGGCCCTGCGAAAGGAGGGACCCGTGGGCGTGGTGGTGGAGCCGCCCGCGCCGCGCTGAGGAGCCGTCGACGGCGCGCGCGAGAGGTGCGGTCTACGGCGCGGGCACGTTCACGGTCAGCTGCGCGATGTTGTTGTTGTAGTTCGACTCCTTGAGCTGGTGGCAGAACCCGGCCGCGTCCCGGTTCGGGCACGGCGGATCGCCGGCGGCCGGCATGAACGGCGGGTTCACCGAGATGCGGAGCGTGTACGTCCCCGCCGGCACCGGCGGCTGACCGTCGCCTCCGTCGAGGACGAAGAACTGCCCCTGGAGGAGGTACCCGTAGGTGTCGGTCCAGCCGCGGCTGATGCCCTGGTACCCGGGCGACGTCTTCGAGCCGCAGCGCGTGAAGATGGCCGGCCGATCCGGCAGCGCGTAGGGCGCCACGTTCGGATCCGTGTCGATCATGCAGAAGCCCTGCTTGGCGGCGCGCCAGACCCGTCCGTCGCTCGCGACGAGCTCGTACTTGGCGTAGTGCCGGAAGTGGTAGTGGCCGTGGCAGCTCGCGAGCTCGAAGAGGCCGTCGTTGGCTGCGTAGTGCTTCTTCGGATCGCCCACGACGAGGTCCGCGTCGCCGATGTTGGCCGTGCCCACCGTGAACCTCACCACGCGGTGGACGCCCGGGCTGACCCCGCCCTCCTGGGCGGCGCAGTCGTTCGTTGCGAAGGTCTCCGAGCGGATCAGCCACTGCTGCTGGAGCATGTCCTACCGGACGACGAGGTCGGGCGTGCCGACGAGGTCGATCTTGGCACGCGCCTGCGTCTGCAGGGTACCCGGGGCTATCTCGGGTACGTCCGTGTCCGTCTGTGCAACCTCGCTAGACGAGCAACCGACGGCTGCGAGGACGGACAGCGTGAACAAGGTGGTGACGTGTCTTGCGGTGGACATGCTTGGGCCCCTTTCCCGGATAGGCGCCAACCCTACTCTGCCGCTTCGCATTTTCAAGGCGGGACGGTCGTTTCTCGAAACGAGACGCCGCGTGTGCTGTATCGAGCACACCCGAGCCCACGGTGGGCTGCGGCGCGGGTCGGAGCGCGCGCGGCGACCCTTGCGGGGGCGGCGCCGGCGCGGCTCAGAACGCCGCCCGAGGCGCGCGAGACGGAGGGGGGGAGGGATCGAGGTAGCGGGCGAGGATCTCCGTGACCTCGTCGACGAAGTCGGGACTGTCGCGGACCCAGTCGGGATCGCGCACGATCTCGTGGAGGAGCATGCCGCGCGTGGCGGTTGCGAGGAGGCGGGCGGCGAGCTCGGTGTTCCTTGGCCGGACCTCCTCGGCGCGCGCGGCGAGGGCGGCGGCGACGATGCCGATGCCATGGTCGAGGATGGCGTCGACGCGCTCGAGCTGGCCCTTGCGCGGGACCTCCTGGAGCAGGACGCGGACGAGCGCCGGGTTCTCGAGGTGGGCGGCGACCGTGGCCGAGACGACGCCGCGGATGACCTCCCGGAGGGTGGCGGTCGGGGAGATGGTCGCCATCGAGCGGGTGAGGTCGTCGATGCGGCGCGCGCAGAAGCGGTCGACGACGGCCGCGACGATCGCCTCCTTCGTGGGGAAGTACTGGTAGACCGAGCCGATGGAGACGCCGGCCTCGGCCGCGATCGCGTTCGTGGTGAGCGCCTCGTAGCCCTTCCTGGACAGCAGGCGCTCCGTCGCCGTGAGGAGCGTCGCGACGGTGGCCCGCGCGCGCTCCTGCGTCGGGAGCTTCCGGGGCTGGGTGCGGAGCCTGCGTGCCACGGGGCATAATATGAGCGTTCGCTCGCATTCTGTCCAGGAAGCGGCGAATCGCCCGATAAACAGCGCAGGTCGCGCGCTCGCGAACGCGAGTAGATAAACCGAGCTATCGCTCACATATTGACGGGCGAGAGGAGTCTTCGTCCATGAGCAAGATCGGCACCATCGTCAGCAGGGCCAGGGCCCTGAAGTCCTTCGTCACCCTCGTCCGGGATCCCTCGCGGCTCGACCAGGTCTTCGAGGTCGCCGAGCACGGGATCGAGCCGCGGTTCCTCGAGGACCTCGTGGCGCACTTCAGCAGGGACCCGCGTGGACGGAGGGCGCTGCAGGATCGCCGGCGGGTCCACCTCGACGTCGCTCGCCTCGAGCGCGCGCCCGCGGGCAGCCTCGGCCGTGCGTACCTCGAGCACATGCGGAAGAACGGGCTCGACCCGTCCGCGATCCCGACCCTCCCCGCGACGGACGCGACGTCCTACGTCCAGGCCCACCTCTACGAGACGCACGACATCTGGCACACCGTGACCGGCTTCGGCGCCGACCCGGTGGGCGAGATCGGCCTCCAGGCGTTCTACCTCGCGCAGTTCCCCGCGCGCCTCGCGAGCTTCCTCCTCGCGGCGGGGTTCCTCCACGTCGGCCTCTTCCACATCGAGTGGAAGGACGCGCTCGCGTCCGAGGTCGTCCGCGGCTGGGAGATCGGGCAGCGCGCGAGGCCGTTCTTCGGCGTCGTGTGGGACGAGCTGTGGGACCGCCCGCTCGAGGACGTACGCCGGGACCTCGGCGTCGTCGTCGCGGAGCGGACCGCGCCCGTCGAGGAGACCGCGCGCGCGGCGTGACGGGGGGCGTGAACGGCGCCGTGGGAGGCGAACTCGCGTCGCGCGGCGTCGGCGGACCGTGGTGTCGAGCGCCGGGCCGTCCCTCCTGTGGCGCCTGAGCATTGGGCTCATCTCCGGGCGAGTCGAGCATCCTGGGCACCCCGGGGCTGAAGCGCTGAAGCCCGGGGCAGCGACCTTCCTGTGCTCGGAAGATCACTCCCTGGACCCAGGCGAAGTCCGCCACGAGGGCGGCCTCCCCGGCATCGACGAGGATCGCGAGATCCTCCGGGGCGAGATCCTGCGCCTTCTTCCTCGTCGCGCGCGCCGCCGCCGGGAGGGGCCCCACGGGGCGATCGTACGCGGGGACCGGCGGCGCCTGGAAGCCACGGAGTGGCGGCGCTGGCGTGCTACGACTGCGCATCCGCCCCGAGTCCCGCCGCACGCTCGCTCACTACGACGCCCACGCCGACAGCTTCTGGCAGGGAACGCGCGATCACGACGTGTCGCAGAACCTCGACGCGCTGCTCGGCGCGCTGGCACGCAGACGCTCACCTCCGTTCAGGATCCTCGACCTCGGCTGCGGGCCGGGCCGCGATCTGGCCGAGCTCGCGCGCCGCGGTCACCTGCCGACGGGCCTCGACGGGGCGTCCCGGTTCGCCGAGATGGCGCGCGCGCACGCGGGGTGCGAGGTGCTCCACCAGGACTTCCTCGCGCTCGCTCTCCCCGCCGAGGCCTTCGACGGCATCTTCTGCAACGCGTCGCTGTTCCACGTCCCGCGCGCCGACCTGCCTCGCGTCCTCGTGGAGCTACGGTCCGCGCTCGCGCCGGGGGGCGTCCTCTTCGCTTCGAACCCGCGCGGCGCCGACGTCGAGGGGTTCCAGGGGGATCGCTACTGCTGCTTCATGGAGCTCGACGCGTGGGCGCAGCTGTTCGTGGACGCCGGCTTCACGCTGCTGTCGCATTATTACCGTCCGCCGAACAGGCCCCGGCCCGAGCAGCCGTGGTTGGCCATGGTGCTCGGGAGGCCGTGATCAGGTCATGACGGTTCCCAGAGCTCGACCTTGTTGCCGTCGGGATCGAGGATCCACGCGAACTTCCCGTTGTCGTGCTGCTCCGGTCCCTTGTGGATCGCCACCCCGCCGGTCTTCAGCTGCTCGATCAGCCCGTCGAGGTCGTCGACGCGGTAGTTGATCATGAACGGCGCCTCGCTCGGCGCGAACCAGTCGCTGTCCTTCTCCGCGACGTGCCACACGGTGAGCCCTTTGTCGCGGGAGGTGTCGTCGGGCCACTTGAGGATCGCGCCACCCCACGGCTCGAGCGCGATGCCCAGGTGCTTCGCGTACCACTGCCGGAGCGCGTCCTTGTCCCCGCGCGTCTTGAAGAACACGCCGCCGATGCCAGTGACCCTTGCCATGCCGCGGACGCTACCACCGCGCGCGAGGCGGTGCGACCGTCGGCCGACGTCCTCGCGAACCGTCCCGCCGAGGCTGGCGGCGCTTCAGGAAGGCGGGCTGAGTCCGCTGGCGCTCACCTGGGCTTCGCCGGTGCCGTCGCCGTCGCGCTCGGCTTCACCGGCGGCGCCACGGTCGCCGTCGCGCTCGGCTTCGCCGGCGGCGCCACGGTCGCCGTCGCGCTCGGCTTCGCCGGCGGCGCCACCGGGGGCGGCAGCACAGGCGCGGCCACGGTCGCCTTCCCCGTCGCCGTCGGCAGCACCGGCGGCGGGATCGTCTTCGGCGCGTCCGGTGTATCGGTGTCCACACCGAGCGCGCCACGCTTGCGTTCCAGCGGTGGATCCAGGTACCCGAGCGCGCCGAGCACCGCGAGCCCCGGCACGTTCACGGTGCCCACGTCCACGCCCCACCCGTCGTCCTTGGCGCGGTAGCGGAGCGCCATCCCGCTCGTGAGCCGGCTGGGCCCGCGCAGGATCACGTTGTCGAGCGGGATCCCGGCCGCGATCGCCTTCTCCTTCGCGCGCGGGGAGGCGGTGAGCATCGCGTCCGTGAACCGGCCCGTGTCGAACCACAGGTACGAGTGCGCGTGCGAGGGCATGGCGTCGAGCGAGCGCTCCATCGCCGCGTCGTCCTTCAGCGTGAGCTTCCCCTCGCGCAGCGAAGCGAGGCACGACTGGAGCATCTGCGGTGCGGCGAGCGCGACGACGAGCTGCTTGTCCACGAGCTCCACGCGCACGTTCGGCACGGGCAGCGCGTCCTCCGTCTCCGGGTCGATCTCGAAGCCGTTCGGCGTCGACCTCACCTTCGCCAGGCCTCCGAGCGTCTCCTCCAGGCGCGAGCGCAGCGTGGCGAGCATGCGCTTCGCCAGCGCCTCGTCCTTGATGGCCTGCACGAACAGGATCGCGCCCTTCGCCAGCTCCTCTCCGAGGCCGTCCTTCGGATCGTACTTGAACCGCTCCTCGAGGACGATCGCCCACGCGGCCTCGTCGCCCATGGCGTCGAACACCTGATCCACGCCGAAGCCCGCGTTCTTCTCGAGCTCCTTCAGGTCCTCCTCGATGCGCCGCGCGGCCTTCGGATCGGCGAGCTGGCTGTGCTTCAGGATGGCGGCGCGCGCGTCGGCGCCCTTCATGCTCGTCTTCGTGGAGTACGCGAGGAACGCGAGCGTGTCCTTCGGCAGCTTGCGAGGGTACTTCAGCGCGGGCGCGGGCGGGACGAGGGCGGCGGGGGGCACGGCGGCGCCGGTGAGTCGCGCGTGCCCGTCGATCACCACGCCGGCCTTCGTCACCTTCAACGTGGCGGACACCGGATCCCGATCGTGGAGGTAGCTCGACGCGAGGTTGCGGATCTCCGACGGCAGGTCGCCGTCGAGGAGGTGCGTGTCCACGAAGAGCACGACGTCGGCGCGAGAGTCGATGTCCTTCTTCGCCTTCGCGAACGCCTCGCTCTTCTCCAGCGACTCGGACTTGCCCTCGACGACGTCGCCGATCAGGCCGACCATCACGTCGCTCCCGACGGCGACGAGACCGTTGTCGAAGAGGACGAGCTTCGCGTGCTCGTCGTCGAGCGAGGCCGACGCGAGGGCGTCGTGCGTGACGCTGGCGAGCTCCTTCGTGACGGGCGCCGGCCGCGGGCCGCGCATGAGGGTATAAGCCGCCCCCTTCTCGCCCAGCTTTCCCCGCGGCGTGAAGCGGCGGCTCTTGAACAGCTTCTCCGCCGTGGACCTGCTCGAGAACTTCACGAGGACGGCGACCTTCTCGCTGTCCTTCGAGGCGATGGCGACGGAGTCGATGCCCATGACGAGGTCCGAGGCGTCCTCCTTGGGGATCTCGAACGCGGCGGCGACGCCCGCGATGACCTCCTCGGCCTTCTTCTTCGCGTTCGCCTTCTCCGGATCGACCGACTTCATCGTCGAGAGCGACAGCATGGACCCCTTCACGCTCGGCACCTCCACGTAGGCCGTGGTCGCCTTGGGGACCCACTTCGCGAGGCGGACGCCGCCGCTCAGTCGGTAAGCCACCGCGGCGCCTCCCACGAGAAGGGCGATGAGCGCGAGGGCCCCGAAGAGGGCCAGGATCGGCGGTCCCTTCTTGTGCGGCGCCATGCCGGCGGGCGCCTGCGCCGCGCTCGCGTAGTCGGGCTGGGGCTGCGCGTGGGCCGCCGGCGGTTGGCCGCGGGTCGGCTGGCCGTAGGCCGCCTGGGCCGCGGGGACGGCGGGATAGGAGGCCTGCCCTGCCGCCATCGCCTGCGCGATCTCCGGGAACGCCGTGGCGGGCTGCCACGCCTGCGTGCCCTGCGCGCACAGCGTCGCCATCGCGAGGGATCCGTCGCGCAGGCCCGCGACGATCGCGTCGAGCGGAAACGGCCCCTCGACGCCCCCACCACGGCTCACGTAGTACATGGGTGCTCCTTGCACGGTGCGGCTCGGACGCCCGGGGGTCCTGCCCCGGGTGCCCCCTCCGGGACTCGCGGACGAGGTCCGTCAAGCAACGGGCGTGTTCCACCCGCCCACGTCGGCGGCCAGGCGATCGGCCTCGACGGGGCCCCACGAACCGGGCTCGTAGTCGAACATCGGGCTCGGGCCCTTGATGACCGGGTCGACGATGGCCCACGCCGCCTCGACCACGTCCTGCCGCGCGAAGAGCGTGGCGTCTCCGAGCATGGCGTCGCCGAGGAGGCGCTCGTAGTCGGCCATCCGGCCCTCCTTGCCCTGCTCGGCCTCGTGCGCGACCGAGAGCTCCACGGTCTTGCCCACCATGCGCTCACCGAGGAGCTTCGCGCGGGCGCCGAGGGCGATCTCCACCTTGGGCGTCATGCGGAAGCGGAGGTAGTTGCCCATGCTGGGGGCGGCCTCCCTGAACACGATCTGCGGCGGGTTCTTGAACTCGACCATCACCTCGGTGCATGTCATCGCGAGCGACTTGCCGGCGCGCACGATGAACGGCACGCCCTCCCAGCGCCACGAGTCCACGAACAGCCGGAGGGCGGCGTACGTGGCCATGTAGGACGTGGGCGAGACGCCCGGCTCGTCGCGGTAGCCCTTGAACTGGCCGCGCACCATGTTCTCCACGTTCATGGGCCGCACCGTCCGGAGGACCTTCGCCTGCTCGTCGCGGATGGCCTCGGGCCAGAGGCTCGACGGCGCCTCCATCGCGAGGTAGCTCACCATCTGGAGGAGGTGGTTCTGGATGACGTCGCGGATCACGCCCGTCTCGTCGTAGAACTTGCCGCGGCCCTTCACGCCGAACGACTCGGCCATGGTGATCTGCACGTTCTCGACGTAGTGCCGGTTCAGGATCGGCTCGAGGAACGCGTTGGCGAAGCGGAAGTAGAGCATGTTCTGCACAGGCTCCTTCCCGAGGTAGTGGTCGATCCGGAAGATCGCGGGCTCGGGGAAGGCCTCGTGGATGGTGTCGTTGAGGGACTGCGCGCTCGCGAGATCCCGGCCGAACGGCTTCTCGACGACGACGCGCGCGTTCTTGGTCAGCCCCGCCGCGGCGAGCTGGCCGATCACGTTGGGGAACATGGACGGGGGGATCGCGAGGTAGTGGAGGGGTCGGACCGAACTGCCCACGAGCTCCTTCACGCGGTCGAAGGTGCCCTTGTCGGCGTAGTCGCCGTCGACGTAGTGGAGGTTCGCCGCGAGCTTGGCGAACGACGCGGGATCGAGTCCGCCGTACTCGGTGACGCTGGCGCGGGCGCGCTCGATGAGCTGCTCGTGGTTCCAGCCCGACTTCGCGACGCCGACGACGGGGACGTCGAGGCGACCGCGCCGCACGAGCGACTGGAGGGCGGGGACGATCTTCTTGTAGGCGAGGTCGCCGGTGGCGCCGAAGAACACGAGCGCGTCGGAGGGGAGGGGCTTCGACATGGACGCAGGCTACACGAGTCCGGGGGTCGCTGTCCGCTGTCCGCTGCGCGCCGGCGGCGTCCGCCGTGCGGCGTCCGTCAGGGCTTCGGGGGCGCCTTCACCAGCAGCTGCGGCACGACGATGCACATCTCGTTCATCGTCTGCTCCCCGAGGACGATGTCGGCGGGCTCGCTCATGTGGCGGGCGATCATCTCGTCGGCGAGGCGGGGGTTCTTCATCGTGTTGTCGTAGGTGCAGCGGATCTTGAGCTTGTCGCCCTCCTCCAGCCTCGGCAGCGCGGCGACCTTCGCGTCGTAGGCGTACATGCGCTGCCAGTGGAAGTCCCAGCGATCCTGGAGCAGGCACGACGACGCGCCCCCCTTCTTCTCCAGGTCGAACTTGAGATCGACCCCGGCGAGGTGCTCGTGCGCCATGACGCCGTACACCCAGATGGGCGACGCGTCGGGCTTCGGCGGGGGCATCGTGAACACCATTCGCTCGATGTGCTTCTCCGCGTTGGCCGGCACGCGGAACTCGGGTGTGCTCGTCCGGTCGTTCGGGCCGGGCTGCAGGCCGTCGCCGTTCGCGCCGATGGGGCCGGGGAAGTTCCCGATGCCGGTCGTGAAGAGCAGGTAGTCGGGCCAGTCCCTGGCGATCCGGATCTGCACGCGCGTCGTGTCGGGCGCGGCCGTCGCGCCGCCGGGCGAGTAGTGGATCTGCATGACGAGCTTCGCGCCCTTCGCGACGGGCATCGCGATCTCCTTCGGGAGATCCACGGGCAGGTATCCCGGGGTCCACACGACGAGGTTGACGCCTTGCTGCCCCGGCTCCGCGCCGCCGCCGGCCATCGCCGCGTTGGCCGAGGACGAGCAATCCCACGAGCCATCCGCCCCGGCCCGCTTCGCGAGCGCGCCGCCCGGATCGGTGAACACGACGGCGTGGTGCACCACGTTGCGGTTGCCGGGGACCACGTGGATGCCGCCGATGTACGCGCCCGCCTCGAGGACCGGGCTGTCGAGGACGAAGCAGCGGAACTGATCGCGATCGCCGGCGGCGACGAAGGGCGTGCGCGGCTGGACCTCCAGATCCTTGTTGGGCAGCGCGTCGAGCGGCGCGACGGGGCGCGAACGCGAGTCCTTCGGATCGCCCTCCGGGGCGCCGAGCTGGCTCCACTTCTGGAAGACGGCGATCTCCGCGTCAGTGAGGCGCGCGTCCTTCTGCCAGGGGTGGGGTGGCTTGCACTCCGCGGTGTCGATCGCGCCCCACGGCGGCATCGTGCGCGCGAGCGTCTTGGCCGCGAGGAGCGAGGCGACCGGCTTCGCGCTCGCGTAGGTGGCGAGCGAGAAGGGCGCGAGCCCGCCCTTCTCGTGGCAGCCCTGGCAGTGCCGCTGGAGCAGCGGCTCGACGTCCCGGTAGAAGGTGACCTCGGGCCCGGGCGTGACCGTCGTCGACGGCGTGCTGCTCGATGTCGTCGTCGGAGGCGGCGCGGGAGCCGCCGGACCTGGAGTGCCCGGCTCGCTCGAGCAGGCAGCGACGCCGCCCACGACGAGCGCGACGGACGTGACGACGGGGGCGACGCGCGCGCGCATGGTCCGTCCAGCTTAGCAAGCCACGTTCCCCGCGCCGCGGTGCGAAGCGCCGACGAAACGAGCGTGGCATCGCGAGGTGGGTTCCTCGGTGCACAGCGTGACCGTGACCCGACGGGGTGGGCGTTCCGCCCGGCTCATTTGCGCAGGATGGTCAATGTAGGTGGATCGCCTACTACCCACCGACACCCATGAGTTCGAACGGGTATCCCCCGCAAGATCGCGGAAGCACACATGTGGGTCTACGTAGTTCGATGGCACGGACCTGGCAGTGGGTTCGGGACACACGCCCCGGCGTGCCCCCCCCACACGAAAGGCCGTCATCATGTTCTCCTCGTTCCGCACCGCCGCCCTCGCCTCCTTCCTCGCGCTCGCCACCGCCTCCCTCGCCGGCTGCACGGCCGAGACGGGGAGCGCGACCTCGGAGGACGGCGAGGACAACGAGGTGAGGTCGGCGAAGGCGAACTTCGAGCTCTTCCAGGACGTGTCCGGCCAGTGGCGCTTCAACGTCCTCGCGAACAACTACCGCGTGATGGCGTCGTCGGAGGCGTACACCGCGAAGGCGAGCGCCGAGAAGGGCGTCGCCGCGGTCATCGAGAACGCCTCGCAGCGGGCGTCGTACAAGGTCCTCCAGGCGCGTGACGGCCAGTACTACTTCAACGTCGTCGCCGCCAACAACGAGATCATCGCCACCAGCGAGACGTACGCCACGAAGTCCAACGCCGAGCGCGCCGTCGAGCGACTGGCGCGCATCGTCACCAACCGCAAGATCTCGGACGCGCTCCCCGGCGCGCGCATCCAGTTCTTCAAGAGCGTCGTCGACAGCCAGTACTACTTCAACCTGCGCGCCGCCAACGGCGAGATCGTCCTTCAGTCCGAGGGCTACGGCCGCTCCGACGGCCCGAAGAAGGCGGTCGAGTCGATCTCGGCCAACGGCAGGAGCCGCGGCAACTTCGATGTGCGCGAGTCGCGCGATGGCCAGTGGCTCGTGGTCCTCGAGGCCGCGAACGGCGAGATCCTCGGCACGACCGAGACCTACACGAAGAAGGCGACCGCCGAGAAGGCCGTCGACACGCTCATGGACCTCATCGGCAAGGTGAGCACGCTCCCGACGAAGGAGAGCGCGAGCTGATCGGTCGGGGACGCGGAGCGGATCGCGACGCGCTCTCCATCCTCGCCGCCCGGCCACCGTCCTCGGGGAAGGCGATCGAGCAGCTCGACCTCCTCCGCGGCGTGGGGATCCTCGTCGTCTTCTTCCAGCACCTGGGGGACAGGTACCTTTTCCTGATCGAGGGCGCCGTGCATCGTCACGCGCCTGCCCTCCAGGCGTGGATCATGACCCTCCTCCACCACGCGTGGTGGGGGGTCGACCTGTTCTTCGTGCTCAGCGGGTTCTCGCTCGGGCTCGCGCACCTGCGCGCCGTCGAGGAGAAGAAGGCCACGCCCGCTGGCGCGTTCTACCTGCGTCGGGTCGCGCGCATCGTTCCTGGCTTCCTGGCGGCGCTCGGGCTCGTGCTCGTCACCCATCCGAGCTGGGTCGTGAAGGACGGGTTCGCGAGCGCGCTCGTCGCGCACCTCGCGCTGCTCCAGGGCTACACGGGCCTGCTCGGGGGCTTCGTGTTCATCGGGGCGTCCTGGACGCTGACGACCGAGGCGCAGTTCTACGTGGTGTTTCCGCTGCTCGCGCGTCGGCTGCTCGAGAGGCGGGGGTGGCGTCTCGGCGCGGCCCTCGTCGTCGGGTCGTGGCTCGCCCGTGGCGCTCTCCACGCGCTCGTGCTGGAGCCGGGCGTGCACACCGGGCTCTGGGAGCTCACGCAGCGGCGCCTGATCGTGAGCCGATTCGACCAGTTCGTGCTCGGCGCGCTCGCCGCCACCGCGTACGTCGCGATCGAGCGCTCGACCGCGCTCGTCCGCGCCTCCCGGGCGGCGCCGTGGGTGCTCGCGCTCGCGCTCCCTGCGCTCGTCGTGGCGTTCCGACTCGAGGGCGAGCTCTACCTCGACCGCGGCGGATCCTGGCCGTACGCGCTCATGTCGCTCGTGACGACCGTCATCGTCCTCGCGGTGGCCCTCACCCGCGGCCGCGCCGCCCGCGTCCTCTCGTTCCGGCCGCTCGCCGCGATCGGCCTCGTGAGCTACGGCATCTTCCTGAACCACCAGCTCGTGCTTGGCTTCGTCGAGTGGTTCGCCCCCTTTCCCTCGCGCGCCCCCTCGTGGCCGAGGTTCGCGTTCGTGGGCGGGGTCGCCCTCGCGCTGTCGTCCCTCGTGGGCCTCGCGTCCTGGCGCATGGTCGAGCGCCCCGGCCTCGGGGCGCTGGCCCGCTGGCAGCGCCGAACCCCTCGAATTTCGAGCACTTGACCCAGCGCGCGGCGCTCGATAGTCGTAGCCGCGATGAAACCCTGGGCACGGATCAAGGGCGCGGTCTTCGCGCTCGTCGATCTGGGCGCGAACGCGCCGTACCTCGTCCTCGGGGTCGCGCTCGCCATCCTGGGCGCGTGCTGGGGATACTCGAGCAAGCTCGACGTCCGGTCCGACGTGATGGAGCTCCTGCCGCGCGACAGCCCCGGCTTCATGGCGTTCGAGCACCGGCTCGAGCGCGTGGGCGGGCAGGGGACGATCTCGATCCTCGCCGAGTCGCCCGATCGCACGGCCAACGAGCGCTTCGTCGACGCGGCGGCCGCCGCGCTCGACCGGTGGCGGGCCGAGCACACGAGGTGCCTCACGTCGTGCAACGAGGCCGCCCCGTGCGTGCGGGCGTGCGGCGGCGCCGTCGAGATCGCCTACCTCGAGCCTGGGTCGAAGGAGGCGCGGCAGTTCTTCCAGGACAACAAGTGGCTGTACGCGGATCTCGCCGAGCTCGAGGAGGCCGACCGCAAGCTCGACAAGCAGATCGCCGTCCAGAGCGGCCTCGTCGAGGATCTCGAGGCCGATGAGAAGGCCGAGGTCGCCCTCGGCATGGACGTGTACCGCGACCGCTGGAAGAAGAAGGCCGACGAGCGCGACGACTTCCCCAGCGGCTACTTCGCCCGGCCCGACGGCACGAAGATCGCGCTCTGGATCGTCACGAAGGGCCGAGGGATGGGGGGCAGCGAGGACGATCTCCTGCTCGACCAGGTGAAGAAGGTCGTCGCGGAGGTCGGGCCGGCCTCGTTCCACCCGGCGATGACCGTGGGCTACGGGGGTGACATCCCGAACGCCAAGGCCGAGAAGGACTCGCTCATCTCCGAGGCCCTCATGGCGACCTCCATCGCGGCGACGCTCATCCTCGTGGCGCTCGTGTGGTTCTACCGATCGCTGTTCGCGATCCCCATCGTCTTCTTTCCCCCGCTCTTCGGCGTCGGGTGTGCGTACGCGTTCGCGACGGCGCGCTACGGCTACGTCAACTCGTCGGGGGCGTTCCTGGGCGCGATCATCCTCGGCAACGGCATCAACTACCCGATCGTCCTCTACTCCCGTTACAAGGAGTTCCGCGCGCGGGGCATGGCGGCGGACGTCGCCCGGCGGGAGGCGGTGTGGAACGCGTTTCGCGCCGAGCTCGTGGGCTCGTGCGTGGCCAGCATCGCGTACGGCTCGCTCACGGTGACGCGCTTCCGAGGCTTCAGCCAGTTCGGCGTCATCGGCTTCTTCGGGATGCTGCTCGTGTGGATCTCGATGATCCCGTGCCTGCCCGCGATGGTCGTCGTCATCGAGCGGCTCCAGGAGAAGCTGCCCGCCTGGGCTCGCGAGAAGGCCGTCACCCTCCGCCAGGACGAGAGCCGCGGCCCGGTGTCGAGCTTCATCGGCGAGCGGACCGCGCGCCACCCCTGGCTCTTCGTCGCCGCCGCCGCGCTCGCCACCGTCCTCGCGGCGTGGAAGCTGCCACACTTCCTCCACGATCCGTGGGAGTACGACTTCGACAAGCTCGGCAGCGAGGGCGCCCGCAAGAGCGGCGCCTTCCGCGTCACCAACGAAGCGAAGGAGATTCTCCGCGGCAAGAAGCACCTCGAAGGCACCATCGTGCTCGCCGACCGGGTCGAGCAGGTGTCGCAGGTGAAGGCGCGAATCCTCGCCAACGACGCGGCCGATCCGCAGGGCTCGCTCATCGAGGCCGTCAACACCGTGTGGGACTACCTGCCCGGTACGCCCGAGGCGCAGGCGCAGAAGCTCGACGTGCTCGGGCGGATCCGCGACCGCATCACGCCCAACGTCCTCTCCCGCATGAAGCACGAGGAGGCCGACCGCCTCCGCGAGATGCGGCCCCCCGAGGCCCTGCGCGTGCTCTCGCCGGAGGATCTCCCGGGCCCGATCCGCCACCGCTTCGCCGAGAAGAGCGGCAAGATCGGGACGCCGTTCTACGTGGACTTCAAGCCGGGCGTGTCCACCAACGACGGGCACGTGCTGCTCCGCATCGCGCACACGATCGACGGCGTCGTCCTCCCCGACGGCACGCGGGTGGACACGGCGAGTCGCGCCACGGTCTTCGCCGAGATGATCCGCTCTCTCGAGCGGGACGGCCCGTTCGCGACCACGGTGTCCTTCGTCGCGGTCGTCCTGGTCGTGCTGGTCGCGACGTGGTCGCGGCGCGGCGCCTTCGCGGTTATCCTCACGCTCGTGCTGGGCGTCTTCTGGACCGTGGGCTTCGGCGCGGCGCTCGGGACGAGGCTCAACTTCGTCAACTTCATCGCGCTGCCCATCACGTTCGGGATCGGATCGGAGTACCCGTTCAACATCTATGACCGGTCGCGCCTCCTGCGCGGAGACACGATGACGGCCGTGAAGCTGTCCATGGGCGCGGTGGCGCTGTGCAGCTACACGACCATCATCGGCTACGGCTCGCTCCTGTTCGCCGACAACCAGGCCCTGCGATCGTTCGGCAAGCTCTCGATCGCGGGCGAGATCTCGTGCGTCCTCGGTGCGCTGCTCTTCCTGCCTTCGCTGCTGCACCTGCTCACGCGACGCTTCGGCCCGGCGTACACGACGCCTCCGCCGGCTGTGTCCCCTTCCCAGGCGCCGCCCCCGTGACGCGCGTCGCCGTGATCGGGGGGGGGGCGGCAGGGATCGGCGCGGCGCACCGGCTCCTCGGCGCCGGGGTCGACGTCTTGCTCCTCGAGCGCGGATCGCGCCTCGGGGGCAACTGCTTCGGCGTCGACGTGCCGCTCGGCAAGGGCGCACTTCTCCGGATCGACGCGGGCGTCAGCGACTTCAACGAGGGGACGTTCCTCGCCTTCTCCCGGTTCCTGGAGGATCTGGGTGTCGCGCGCTTCCCGATCGTGCAGGACGCGAGCTTCATGCGGCCGGATCGCTCGCTGGTATGGCGCGCGGCTCGGGGCAAGATGGAGTTCCGGGACACGCCCGACGCCGACGCGCTCATCGCGGAGATCGTCCGCTTCAGGCGCACCGCCGCGGACGCCCTGCTCGACCCGCGCTTCGCGCGCGCCCCGGCGTCCGAGTACCTCGACGACCAGGGCTACTCGGCGGAGTTCCGGCGCCTCTACTTCTCGCCCCGCGCGGGCGGTGCGTTCCCGATGCCCAACTGCCACCCGTCGGCGTACCCGATCCGGAGCCTGGCAGCGTTCTGGAAGATCCACGGGCTCATCGGCGATGGGCCCGCGCGGCGGATGTGCGTCGAGGGCGGGATGCATCGGTATTGCGATCGCTTCCAGGAGTGGTTCCTCGAGGCGGGCGGCATGCTCCACTGCTCCACGCGGGTCGTCGGGGTCGCCCGTCGGCGGCGCTCGATCGAGGTCCGCGTCGTCGTGGGTCGCGACGAGCACGCCGTCCACCGCGTCGATCAGGTCGTGTTCGCCATCAACCCGATCGAGGTGAAGGGGGTGCTCGAGGAACCGCTCGAGGACGAGGCGAGGCTCCTCCCGGCCTTCGGCTGGCAGCGTGCGCGGATCTGCGTGCACCGCGACGAGCGCCTGATGCCCGCCGACCGGGACACGTGGGGCTCGTACAACTTCGTCGTGCCGGAGGACGGCATTCCGGAGGTCCGCCCGACGATCACCTTCTGGTCGAACCTGCTCGCCCAGCTTCCAGGGCACGTGCCCGACGTGTTCGTGAGCGTGAACCCCTTCGTGGAGCCCGACCCGGAGAAGGTGATCGCCGAGCGCTTCTTCGTCCACCCCGTCGCGGGCGCGGACGCGCGCGGGCTCGCGAGCAACCTCGGCACGATCCAGGGGGCGGACCGCGTGTTCTACGCGGGGAGCCACCTGATCGAGCCGTTCGTGCACGAGCAGGCGCTCGTGAGCGGGCAGATGGCCGCCGACGCGCTCATCGCGCGGGCGTCGGCGGGGCGCGGCCGGTCGAGGCGCCCGAGCCGGCCGGCCTGATCGGAAAAAGCAGCCTGGCCAACGGCGGCAGGCGCCGGAAATTGGCCTCGCCCGAACCGTGCCCGTACGATCGATCCGTGGCGGAGTCCGCGTACGGCATGCATTGCGAGGTCTGCGGCGGCGACAACCCGCAAGGGTTCAGGTTCTGTGGGGGGTGCGCGGCGCCCCTGATCCGGACGAGCGGCGTCGCGCCCCGCGAGCGCCGGCGCCACGTCACGATCCTCTTCACGGACCTGTCCGGCTTCACCGAGCTCTCGACGCGCATCGACGCCGAGGATCTCCATATCCTCGTCCAGGCCTACTTCGACCGCGTCGAGGCGATCGTCACCGCCCTCGGCGGCCGCATCGAGCGTTACGTCGGGGACGCCATCATGGCCGTATTCGGTGCGCCGACGGCGCACGACGACGACGCGCTGCGCGCCGTGCAGGCTGGCCTCGACATCAAGGCCGCCATGCCGGCGCTGTCCGCGCGGTTCGGGCGGGACCTCGCCTGCGTCGCAGGGATCGCCAGCGGCGACGTGGTGGTGACGGAGCCACGGCCCGGGTACGGCGCGGACCTCGCGGTCGTCGGCCCGTTCGTCCATCTCGGCGCCCGCATCAAGTCTCTCGGACAGCCCGGCGACGTGCTCGTCAGCGACGAGGTGCACAGAGAGGTCGCGCAGCACGTCGCGGCCGAGTCGCTGGGCGCCCAGGCCCTCAAAGGGAACGCCGACAGGGTCACGCTCTGGCGGATCCACCGGCTCGTCGAGCAGGGGTGGACGCGGACACCGCTCGCGGGACGTGGCGCCGAGCTCCAGCGACGACGTCGGGCGTGATCAGTCGAGATACAGCGTCGTCATCATCCGGACGGTGATGGGGTAGCCGGGCGTGAAGTTCACGTCCTCGCACCCCCCGAAGTTGCCGCCCGGCCCCGCGACGACCCGGCTCGGGCCGCCGCACGAACCCGCCGGGGCGGGCGCCGATGTCGCGGGCTCCCTCGCGAGGCGGCTCGTCGTGGCGAACTGCGCGGCCTTGTAGGAGGTGTCGAGCAGGTTCTCGATGTCGAGCGCCAGGTCGAGGCGGCGCGTCCGGTACCCGAGGTGGAGGTCGAACACCGTGAACCCCTCGGCCGTGAGGAACCGGTCCTCCGTCGCCGGGCGGTCGCCGAGGCCGTAGAACCTGAGGCCTCCGCGGAAGCCGCTCGGGTGACGCGCCGACACGCCGCCCGCCCACGTGAATCGCGGCGCGAGCGCGACGGCGTTGGCGTTCCCGCGGTTCCCGACGAAGGACGAGTCCGTCGCCGTGAGGTCGGCGTCCACGGCGAGCCACCTGGTGATCTCGTAGCGGGCCTCGAGCTCGCCCCCGAAGCGTCGCGTGGAGTCGCTCGCTTCGGTCGTGCCCTCGTCGCCGAGCCACACCGTCTCGCTCGCGAGATCGAGCCGCCACACGGCCGCCGCGAGGTCGAGTCGCTTCAGGAACCTGCCCCGCACGCCACCCTCGTACCCGACCGCCCGGGTGAGCGCGGTGACGGGATCCTTCGCACGCACGACCCCGCGCCCGTCGTTCGAGTGGAAGCCGTGGCCATAGTTGCCGAACAGGTCGACCTCCACGTCGTCCTTCGTGAACGGCGTGACGACGACACTCCCCTTCGGGCTCATCTGGGACGCGCCCTTCACGCCGCTCGACGCACCCTCCTTCCGTCCAGGGTCCTCGAGCGCGTCCTCGACGGCGAACGAGAAGAAGTCGGCGCGCGCGCCGCCGATGACGCGCAGCCAGCGGACGGGGACGATCTCCTCCTTCGCGTAGGCGCCGATCGCCGTCTCGTCGACCTTCGCCTGCCGGAGACGCCCGACCAGCGCGCGCGCCTTCGTTTGGTCCAGCCCGTTCCGGATGGTGTCGCTGCGGAGGCTGGCGCCGATCGTCGTGTCGAGGCGCACCTTTTCCAGCTCGTTCACGACGCGGTAGCTCGCGCGGCCTCCGCCGAAGAAGCGGCGGTCGGTCTGGGTGATCTGGTCGCCGTTCTCGGGATCGTTCAGGAACCCGGTGAAGTTGGAGACGATGTTCAGGCGGTATTGCCCGACGTACGTCATCGCGGAGAGCTCGCTCTTCGGGCTGGGCTCGATCTTGTACTGCGCGAAGAGCTGGTGGCGGGCGCTGTTGCCCCCCTCGGTGGGGTCGAGGTACCCGAACCGATCGAGCCTTCCGGCGGCGACCTCGCGCGAGGGAATCTGCCCCGAACCGCGCCAGTCGCCCGCGTAGCTCGAGCCGCCGAGCGAGAGCGTGGACGAGGCGCCGACGGGGATCGTGATCTTGTTGAAGAGCTTGTACCGGTCGAAGTGCTCGGGGTTCGCGAAGGGCCCGTCGGTGCGGCCGATCTCGGCGGCCCACGTGGCGCGCACGTGCTCGAACTTCGGGCTCGCGATGAGGAGGCCGCGGTAGGTGGGACCGCCGCGGCTCGGGGATCCGCCGTAGCCGAAGCCGATGGAGCTGTGCTCGAAGGCGTCCCGTGTGACCAGGTTGACGGCGCCCGCCGTGGCGAAGTCCCCCTGCTCGGCGAAATAGGGGCCCTTGGTGATGTCGGCCCGTTCGACGAGCTCGGGGATGATGAAGCTCGTGTCGGTGTACCCCTGGCCGTGCCCATGGGAGGGCATGTTGATGGGGATCCCGTCGATCGAGAACGCGATGTCGGTCCCATGATCGGCGTCGAACCCGCGCAGGAAGTACTGGTTCGCCTTCCCGCCGCCCGCGTGCTGTACGACGGTGAGGCCAGGCGTGACGCGGAGGATGTCGGCGACCGTGGAAATGGGCCGGAGCTGGAAGTCCCGGTCGCGCACCGACGACGACGACGCGGCGCTCATCGGTCGCTGCGCGAGGACGAGCGTGGACTGGTCGCCTCCGGTCTGCGTGACCTCGGGCGGGACCGGCGGGCCAGGCGGTGGCATCGGCGGGGCGGGGGGCACCGGCGGCGGCGTGGGCGGTGGCGGGGGGAGGTGGAACTCGTACGTGAACTGGACGGTGGCCTTGATGGGGAGCCCGCCCTGCCGCGCGGGCTCGAAGACGAAGCGCTTCGCCGCGGCGACGGCGGCCGCGTCGAGGTCGCGGCCCGCGGAGGAGGTCACCTTGACCGCGGTGACGGTGCCGGCCTCGTCGACGGAGAGATCGAGCCCGACGTTGCCCTCGATGCCGTCGCGGAGGGCCGCCGCCGGATACTCGGCCTTCTCGAAGGTCCTGAGCACCGGCGGCGCGTCTGCGGGAGCCGCGGCGGGGGGATCGGGGGTCTGGGCCGCGGCGGTCGACGCGAACGCGAGGACGAGCGAGGAGAGGGCCCCGAGGGCGGCGCCAGCGCGCTTGCTGAGGGTCATCGTGGGTCGTCTCCGGAACGATCGGGGGGGGCGAGCGGATCGATCGGTAACACGATCCCGAGCGAACGTGTGGCACCCCGGCGGTGGCCCGCGCGCCACCCTGGCGCGGGCTTCCTGCGGACCCGGAGCGGAAGTGGTAAGGATCTCCCGATGGCGCTGGCCAAGGGTCGCATGGTGGGATCGTACCGGCTCGAGCGCCTCCTGGGTGAGGGTGGGATGGGCGTGGTCTGGCAGGCCACCGACACGCGCGTCGGGGACGCCGAGAAGGTCGCGCTGAAGTTCCTCGGGTCCGGCTCCATGGCGACGGCCGCATAGCGGCGTAATTTCAACGGGTTGAGACGATGCAGAGTGAACGAAAGGGCTCCAACTGGTAGAGCGGAAGTTGCGAGACAACCCCTCGACCAGGAGGAGCCCATGACGACAG
>SXNL01000302.1 GCA_005777185.1 Myxococcales bacterium | reverse complement strand
GTTCGTGCAGCGGCTCGCGGACACCGATCGCGAGCGGTCGACCACCGAGAGCGAGCAGATCATCTTCGACTCGCTGCGCTGGCTCGGCATCGACTGGGACGAGGGGCCCGGCGTGGGCGGCCCGTACGGGCCGTACACGCAGATGGAGCGCCTTCCGCTCTACAGGGAGCATGCCGAGCGCCTCGTGCGTGAGGGTCGGGCGTACCGTTGCTGGTGCACCCGGGAGGAGCTCCAGGGGCAGCGCGAGGCGCTGAAGGCGAAGGACCCCAAGGCCGAGTTCCGCTACCCCGGCACGTGCCGCGACAGGAGGGACGAGCCGGCCGGCCCCTCCGTGGTCCGCTTCCGGACCCCCACCGCCGGCGCGCTCACGTACCGCGACATGGTCTTCGGCGAGGTCACCACGCCGAACTCGGCGCAGCAGGACTTCGTGCTCCTGCGATCCGACGGAATCCCGCTCTACAACTTCGGCGCCGTGGTCGACGACGTCACCATGGACATCTCGATCGTCGCGCGCGGCCGGGACCACATGGTCAACACGCCGCCGCAGATCATGATCTACGAGGCCCTCGGCGCGCGCGTGCCCGGCTTCGCGCACCTCCCGATGATGCTCAACCAGAAGGGCGCGAAGCTCTCCAAGCGCGACGGCGCGGTCGGTGTGTTCGAGTACCGCGACCTCGGCTACGCGCCCGACGCCGTGCTCAACTACCTCGTCCGCTTCGGCTGGTCGCACGGCGATCAGGAGGTGTTCTCGAAGGCCGAGCTCGTGCAGGCCTTCAACTGGGAGGCGTGCGGCCGCGGCGACGGCAAGTTCGACGCGAAGAAGTTCCTCGCCATCGACCACGAGCACCTGAAGAGCGCGCGCCTCGTCCCCGACGACGAGTACGCGCGCCGCACGGTGCCCTTCCTCCATGCGCGCGGGCGGACGTCCGCCACCGAGGAGGCGGTGAAGCGTGCGCTCTACATGATTCGCGAGCGCGCCACGACCTTCGCGGACGCCGCCCTGCGCCTCGACTTCGTCTTCCGCGACGCCCCCGAGGTGGATCCGGAGGCCGCGCGGAAGTTCCTCGGCGCGGAGGGGGCGGCCCGGCTCGCCGGTCTCGTCCTCGCGCTCGACGGGCTCGACGGCAGCGCGTGGACCGAGCCCGCGCTCGAGGCGTGCATGAGCGCGTTCCTCGCGGAGAAGGGCCTGGAGATCAAGGACGTCGCCCAGGCCGCGAGGGTCGCGCTCACCGGCAAGACCGCGAGCCCGGGCCTCTTCCAGGTGATGTGGGTTCTGGGCCGGGACGCGACGCTCGCGCGCCTGCGGGCGGGCGTGGAGCTCGGGCAGCGCGCGTGATCGAGCTCGCCATGAGGCCGATCTCCCCGGACACCTTCGCCACGCACGAGGTGTCCGGCTTCCAGGGTTTCCTGGAGACGGTCAAGCCCGTCCTCCCGCCCGTCCTCATGTTCGGCATCCTGCCCATCATGTGGCTGATGTTCCGGGACACATGGCGCGTGCTCGACGACGAGGCCCTCCGCCACCGCGCCCTGCTCCTCGCGCGGGGGAAGACCGATACACGGCCGATGGTCGCGCTGGTGATGTGCGCGATGATCCTCACGCTGCAGGAGTACTACGGCGGTCGCGTCTTCTTCGACGCGAAGGTCTTTCCACTCCTCCGCGCGCTGGACACGAGGCACCCGACGTGGATCCACCTCGACCGCTACACGGAGCTGTGGACCTTCGTGTGGTGGGCCGGGACACGCATCGCCGGCTACGTGCTCGTGCCGTTTCCCCTGTGGAAGCTCATCTTCCGGCAGGACAGCCTGCTCGATCTCGGCCTGCGTACCAAGGGCTTCTTCTCGCACGTGTGGATCTACGTGCTCTTCCTCGCGATCGTGCTCCCCGCGATGCTCATCGTCGCCCGGTCGCCCGACTTCGGCGCGTACTACCCGTTCTACAAGCAGTCGAGCCGGAGCTGGTTCGACTTCCTGCTCTGGGAGGCGATGTACTTCCTGCAGTTCCTCGCCCTCGAGATGTTCTTCCGCGGGTTCTGGCTCGGCGCGCTCAGGAAGAGCCTCGGCTCGGGGGCCATCTTCGCCATGGCGGTGCCGTACTGCATGATCCACTACGGGAAGCCGTACCTCGAGGCGTGCGGCGCCATCCTCGCGGGCATCGCGCTGGGATCGATCGCGATGCGGACGAAGAGCATCTACCAGGGGTTCCTCGTCCACATCACCGTGGCGGGGCTCATGGACTGGCTGTCGTTGAGTCACCGCCACGCGATGCCGACCGCGTGGTTTCCGCCCTCGGGGTGAGTACGCCGGCGGAGCTACTTCGCCGTGATCTCGACGCGACCGAGCGAGATGTCGCTGGCGGCGCCGGCGCCCGCGAAGCTCGGGCCGACGCTCGTGTCGCCGAGGAGCTCGCGGGCGAAGAACGCGGTCAAGTAGCGGATCGCGTAGGCGAGGACGACCTTTCCGTCCGCCGTACCCGCCGGCGTGCAGAGGCCGCACGCGGCGCAGGTCGCGGGGTCCTCGAGCTGGGTGTGGCCCGCCCCCTTGCCCTTCACGAGCACCGAGGGCGACACCGACGCGGCGTAGAGCGCGGCGAACGTGTCGGCCGCGGGCGAGCAGCTGCTCGCCACCTCGGCCCCGATCATCGCGATCGGCACGCCGACCGTCGCGAGCTTGTCCCGCGCCTTGACGTTGTCGCCGAAGGCCGTCGCGTCCACCGGATCGAGACCGAACCAGCCGGCGATCTTCCCCTTCAAGCCATTCTCGGCGGCGAGGAGCGACGCCTTGCCGCCGCGCGAGTGACCCGCGAGGCCCACCTTCGTGAGGTCGACCTTGCCCTGGATCGGGCTCCCGGCGCGTGCGTTCTCCGCCGGCAGCCACGTCGTGACGATGCCCGTGATCGCGCTCTCGACCGCCGCGGTGCCCGTGAGGACACCACCGTCGTTGCGCATCACCGTGATGATGCCGTGCGAGGCGAGCCGCGCCGCGTATCCTGCGTACGCGGTCGCGGGCTGCTGGAGCCCGGGCGAGAGGCTGACGACCGGGTACTTCCCGGGCGCGGTCGGGGCGACGACGACCGTCGAGGTCCCGCCCTCCGTGACGACGGTCGAGGCGAATGCGTGCGTGCCGTTCGTGTCGTACTTCGAGGGCCCGGTGGTCGCGCTCCCGTCGCGCCCGGCGTCCGCACCGCCGTCGGTGGAGGGCGGCGGAGGCGGCGTGGACGAGGACGGGGAAGGCGAGGTCGCGGACGGGGTACCGAGGGAGCCCGCGTCGTTCTCGTTCGGACCGATGGTGACCGTGTCCTCTCCACACGCGCCCACAGCCGCGAGGGCGAGCGCGAGCACGGCGAGCGCGTACGGGCGGCGTCGGACGCCTGGGAGTAGGGGCGAGGAGGTCCGGAGCTGTGCTCGCTGCATCACTGCGCGAACCCTAGCCCAGAGGTGAGCGTTCAGCCACCCTCACGCGCGGGCTCCCGGCTCGATCGGGCCGCTGCCGCGGCCGGAGGCGCCGGCGCCTCGACCCCCATCGCGCGCAGCAGGTGTTCGACGGCGCGCGCCTTCGGGCGCGTCTTCGCCCTGCGATCATAGACCGCGGCGAGCGCGAGGAGCGCGGCGTGGTGCGCCGGCGCGGCGGCCTCGCCCCACGGCTCGCCGAGCCGTCGCCACAGGAGCGCCTCGAGGGCGCGCGGGCGCTTCCCGAGGCTCGCTGCGGCCCGCGTGACGAGCTCGATCGACACGGGATCCGCGCGCATCGCGCGGAGGTAGTAGTTCACGGCGCTCCCGGAGCGCCCGATCGCCCGGGCGCACACGTCCCCCGCGTCCGCGAGGGCGCGGCCGCGATCTTCGTCGGTCGACGCCTTCTCGAGGCGCGCGTTCGCGTCCCGCAGGGCGGCGCGCACGGTGCCCCCTCGCTCCCCCATCGAGGGCCGCATGCGCCACAGCATGAAACCCCCGAAGACGACCGCGGAGACGACGAGCGGGATCTGCCACTCCATGCGCGGAGGAGTAACACCTGTGGAGGCGCCCGGGAACAAAGCTGCCTGCAACGCGGCGCCGCGTTGCTTTGTTGCGCGGCGCACGGGGATCATGCACCCTTTCAGGAAGATGCCGCCGCGCTCCACCCTCCTCTTCGCGCGCGCCGTGCTCGCCGTGGTGGCCGCGCCCGCCGTCGCGTCGGCGGACATCTACCGGTGGGTCGACGCCCAGGGCGTCGAGCACTTCGAGACGAGGCCCTCGTCCGATAGGTCGAAGACGTACCTCAAGACCCCACAGGTCACGCCGAACATGGTGCGCCCGGGCGTCACGCCCGTGGGGCCGCAGGACCGCGATCCGACGCGCTACACGCGCTACGACGAGTGGATCCGGCAGGCCGCGGCCTACTACCAGATCCCCGAGCCGCTGGTGCGCGCCGTCATCAAGGTCGAGAGCGACTACGATCCGCGCGCGGTGAGCTCGGCCGGGGCGCGCGGCCTCATGCAGCTGATGCCGGAGACGGCGGAGCGCCTGATGGTGAAGGACATCTCCGATCCCAGGTCGAACATCTTCGGCGGCGTGCGGTACCTCCGCATCCTCGCGAACATGTTCAACGGCGACCTCGAGCTCACCGTTGCCGGCTACAACGCGGGTGAGGAGGCCGTGATGCGCCACCATGGCATCCCGCCGTACGCGCAGACCCGAGACTACGTCGTCAAGGTGGTGAAGTACTACCGGCGCTACCGCTCGAACCCGGACGTCGTTCAGGCGAGCGTCACCCCGCTGGAGTGACGGGTGAGGGGCGCCGGCCGCCGCGGTCGTCGGGTCGGGCTCGGGCTCGTGCTCGCGCTCGGGTCCGCCGCACACGCACAGCCTCCGCGGCTCGAAGTGCAGGAGGTGGGGGCGACCGGATCCATGCCCAAGGGCGTGAGCCTGAGCCCCGACGGGAAGACGGTGTACGTCACCAACTTCGGGCAGCACAACGGGAGGAACGTGACCGTGCTCGACGCGGCGACGCTCGAGCCGAAGGACACGATCGATCTCCAGGGGAACGTCGTCGAGAGCGTGCTCTCGCCCGACGGGAGGATCCTGTTCGTCTCCAACTTCCTCCGCAACACGGTGCAGTACCTCGACCTCGAGAAGAAGAAGGTCACGCGCGAGGTCGCGACCGGCGCGCACCCGAAGGTGCTCGCCCTCACGAGGGACGGCAAGACCCTCTTCGCCGCGAACTGGTCGGGCAACACCGTCAGCCAGATCGACGTCGCGACCGCCGCCGTCGTGCGCACGCTGCCCGTCGGCGCGCAGCCGCGCGGCATGGTCGGGACGAGGACGGGCAAGCTCTACGTCGCGAACTTCAACGGCGCGTCCATCGACGTCTTCTCGGGCGCGGACCTCGCCACGCGGGAGCGCGTCCCGGCGTGCGCCATCCCCCGGCACCTCGCCCTCTCGCCCGACGAGAAGCTGCTGTACGTGTCCTGCTACCACGACTCGATGCTCCACGCGCTCGACACCGAGACGCACAAGGTCGTGCGCCAGGTCCACGTCGGGAGCTCGCCCAAGAGCGTGGACGTGTCGCCCGACGGGCGCTTCGTCTTCACCGCCGACTACGGAAAGGAGACCAACTCGGTCTCGGTGGTCGACACGACCGACTGGACCGCGCGCGTCTTCGTGGTCCCCGGCATGGACCGGGGGAGCGGGCTCGTCGTGGCGCCCGACGGTGTGCACGCGTACGTGACCGGGTGGTACGACAACCACGTCTACCTCGTCGGCTTCGAGGGTACGGGCGGTCACCCGAAGGAGGCGCGCGCAAAGATCGACCGGTGGATCGAGCGGCGGCACCACGAGTGAACCACGAGCGTCAGGGGGCCTGGCGTCGGAGCGCCACCTCGTCCTCCACCTCGGCGCGCGCCTCCTCGCGGCGTTCGAGCTCGACGCGCACGGCCTCGACCGGATCGTCGACCTCGGCGCGCACGCGAACGCCGCGCTCCTCGCGGGACGCGAGCGCGATGACGGAGAGCGCCGCGATCACGCGCTCGATTCCGGCGATCGCGAGGCGCGCGTCCTCGTCGACCCGATCGGCCTCGGCGATCTCGCGGTCGATCCAGCCGAGGGTGTCGGCCGCCTCCGGTCCGCCCTTCTCCAGCGTGGCGCGCCTGCCGAGGAGGGCCGCGCGGTCGATCTTCCGGGCGCGCGCCTCGCAGGCGAGTCGGGTCGCGTCCAGGCTCTCCGCACGCGCGACGAGGTCCACGATCTTGCGGTGAAGCTCGCCGAGGCTCGGATCCCGCGACGTCGCCGCACGCGCGCGATCGGCCTCCGCTCGCACGCGGCCCATCGGCGACGCGCGTCGCTTGCGCGCGACGCTCGCGCCCGCCGCGCCGAGGAGGAGGCCCGCGGCGCCGAAGAGGCCGTACGAGGCGAGCGGCGCGGGTGGGATCGGCGCGGCGACGGCCACGCGGGGCACCTTCGCCTCGATCTTTCCGTGCAGCGACCGCGCGAGCTCGCCCTCGGCGATCATCCCCTCGCGCGCGAGGTCCTTCGTCCGGGGCACCAGGCACGGACCCGCGAGCCCCGCCGCCTCGCACGCGGACGCGTCGCCCCCGCTCGCCACGAGCTTGACCGAGTGCGTGATCGGGTCCGAGGTGACGAGCCGGAGCCCCGCGCGTTCGATCTCGAAATAACCTCCGGGTCGCGTCGTCGGGACGCCGAGCGCGTAGTCGGTGCGCGTCGCCGCGTCGAGCACGGCGCCGTCGATCGTCGAGCGGAGCGCGCCCTCGAGCACGATCTCGCCCCCGGGCCGGATCTCGCCCACGGGAACGTGCGCCGCGACGCCCGGCTGGAACACGACGTGCGAGGCGAGCGGCTGCTGCGGCGCCGGCTTGGCCGGGAGCAGCACGATCCCCGCCCCGAGCGCGAGGACAGCCGCGGTCCCCAGGAGCACCGATCTCATCCACGGCGATCGTAGCACCCGGCGCCGCTGTCCGCCGTTCGCCGTCCGCTGTCGCGTGGTAACCTCGCGTTCCCCAGGCCGGGGAGGCTATAAAGTCATATTGACTTTTTTAGGCGCGTCCCCACCTTCTCTCTCGGAAGATGCACCCCAGCACCCTCTCGGTCGACGCCTACCAGCTCACCACGCTCGTCACGCACGCGGACGGGGGGCGGCTCGCGCAGCAAGTGCGGATGGCCTTCTTCTTCCGCCGGATGCCGCGCGCCCGCAACTTCGTGGTCTTCGCGGGGCTCGCGCGCGTCCTCGAGCACGCGGCGCGGATGGGCTTCTCGCCCGAGGAGATGGTGCGGCTCGACGAGCACCCCACGCTCGGCCTCGCGCTCGCGAAGCGCCCGGATCTCCGCCGCGCGCTCGCGTCGCTCGAGGGCTTTCGCGGGGAGATCGACGCGGTCCCGGAGGGCACGCTCGCGTTCGCCGGCCCGGCGCGCACGGTGGAGGGTTCCCCCCTCACGGTCGGCGGCGCGCCGCTCACGGTCTACACGCCGCTCCTCCAGATCCGGACCGACATGCTGCGCGCCAAGCTGGTCGAGACGCCGTGGCTCGGCTTCATCAACCACATGTCGATGGTCGCGTCGAAGGCCGCGCGCGTCGTCCTCGCCGCGCGAGGCAGGACGGTGATGGAGTTCGGCCAGCGGCGTACGCACCCGCTCGCGGCGCTCGACGCCACGTACGCGGCGTACCTCGCGGGCGCGACGGCCACCTCCAACATGGCCGCGTACGCCGCGTGGGGCATCCCCGCGTACGGTACGATGGACCACTTCGCCGTCCAGGCGAGCGAGGAGGACGGGGTCCCGCGCGAGGTCACCGAGGAGCGCTTCTTCCGCGACCACCAGCGCTCGTTCGGCGCCCCGGTGACGTTCCTCGTCGACACCTACGACACCGAGCGCGGGATCCGGAACGCCGTGCGCGCGGCCGGCGGCGGGCCCTTCTCGGTTCGCATCGACTCCAACGTGTCGCGCGAGACGATCGCGGGTGCCCGCGCCCTCCTCGCCGAGCTGGGCGCCTCCCATGGCAAGATCTTCGTCTCCGACGGCCTCGACGAGCACAAGGTGCGCGATCTCGCCGACCTCGTCGATGGCTTCGGCGTCGGCGAGAACATCTCCTGCTCGCCAGACGCGGCCGCGGGCGTCGGCGCGGTCGCGAAGCTCGTCGTCAACGGCTACGGCAAGATCACGATGAAGCTCGCGAAGGGCAGCGGCAAGGCGACGCTCCCCGGGCGCCTCCAGGTCCACCGCGCGCCGGACCACGATCTCCTCGCGCTCCACGACGAGGCGGGACCTCCCGGGACCCACCCCCTCCTCTTGCCCGTGTGGAGGGACGGCGCGCCCGTCGAGCCCCTCCCCTCGCTCGAGGCGTCTCGCGCGCACGTCGCGAGACAGATCGCGTCCCTCCCCGCGTCGCTCTCGGCGCTCGAGGTGTCGCCCGAACCGCGGCCCCTGGTCGTGTCGGCGCGGCTCGAACAGCTCGTCCGTTCCCTCGCCGGGGAGGCAGGCGCATGAGGCTCGTCAGGCTCGCGATCGCGAACGTCGACTCCACCGTGGGGGCCGTGCGGAGCAACGCCGAACGCTGCGTCGACTTCGCGCGGCAGGCCGCGGCGGATGGCGCAACGGTCGTCGTGTTCCCGGAGCAGATCATCGCGGGGTACGCTCCCGAGGATCTCGTGCAGTGGCGGGCCTATGTCGCCGCGCAGTGGACCGAGCTCGAGCGCTTCGCCGAGGCCACGAAGGAGCTCGGCTGCGCGATGGCGCTCGGCCTCACGGTGGCGTCTGGCTCGCACGTCTACAACACCGCCGCGCTCGTCCACCGCGGACGCATCCGTGGCGTCGTGCCGAAGGAGAAGCTCCCGACGTACAACGTGTTCTACGAGGCGCGCACGCTCACGTCGGGCCTCCCCGGACAGACGGGCGAGGTGCACGGCGTCCCCTTCGGCGACCTGGTCTTCGATCTCGACTTCGGCACGGTCGCGCTCGAGGTGTGCGAGGACATCTGGTCGCCCGACGGGCCGATGCGCCGCCGGTCCTACGCGGGGGCGGAGCTCGTGCTCAACCTGTCGGCCTCGCCCTTCCGTCTCGGCGTCGTCGACACCCGCCGCGAGATGATCTCGACGCGGGCGGGGGACAACCAGGTCACGATCGTCTACGCGAACCTCGTCGGCGCGAACGACGGGCTCATCTTCGACGGCGGCGGCTACGTCGCGCAGAACGGGCGCGTCGTCCTCGACGTGCGCCGCTTCCGCGAAGGCGTGCACGCGGTGACCGTCGATCTCGATCGCACGCTCCGGCTCCGCACCGAGAACACCACGTGGCGGCGTGACCAGCAGAGCTTCGAGGAGCGGACGACCGCGATCCGCCACGTCGAGGTCCCCGAGCCCACGACCGGCCGCGACGCGCTCGTGTACCCGGCGCCGAAGCACCAGAGCTTCTTCCTCCCCCTCCCCGAGGACGGCCCGCCGACGACCGCGCGCGCCCGCTTCGCCGAGGATCTCCTCGACGCGCTCGCGCTCGGCATCGGCGACTACTTCGAGAAGACGCGCGCGTTTCGCACGATCGGCGTCGCGCTCTCGGGCGGTCGCGACAGCCTCCTGTGCCTTTACCTTGCGCGGCGCTGGATCGACCAGCGCTACGCGCACCTCGACGGTCCCGGCCGCGACGCGAAGGCGCGCGAGATCCTCCGCGCCGTGTTCATGCCCACGCGGTACTCCTCGGAGGAGACGGCGCTCGCGGCCGAGACCGCTGCGCAGGAGCTGTGCGCTCCGTTCGTGAGCGTCTCGATCGACGACGCCTTCGAGAGCGAGCTCGAGCAGATCCAGCGGATGCTGCAGCCCGGCGAGGCGCTCACCCCCGTCGCCCGCCAGAACATCCAGGCCCGCGTCCGGTCGCAGCGCATGTGGACCTGGGCCAACAGCGCGGGCGCGCTGTTCCTCCAGACGAGCAACATGAGCGAGAAGGCGGTGGGCTACGCCACCATAGGCGGCGACATGGAGGGCGCCCTCTCGGTCATCGCCAACGTACCGAAGACGGTCGTGAACTACCTCCTCGACTACCTCCTCGAGACCACGGGGATGGAGGGGATCCGCCTCACGCTGATCAAGCCCGCGTCCGCCGAGCTCGCCGACGACCAGGAGGACGAGAAGGACCTGATGCCCTTCCCCGTGCTCGACGCGTGCTTCCTGCTCTACGCGGGCGAGAAGATGGAGCCCGCCGAGGTGAAGCGCGCGCTGCACGCGATGTTCCCCGAGCACGGGCCCGACAAGCTCGACGCGTGGACCGACAAGTTCGCACGCCTGTTCACGATGTCGATCTACAAGTGGGTGCAGACTCCCCTGTGCCTCCACGTGGGGAACCTGGATCTCGATCGCGAGCGGGCGCTGCAGCTCCCGGTGGTGCAGCGGTCCGAGTGGCAGCGATGACCCGCCCCAGCGCCACGAACGTGACGACCCCGAACGCGTCCGCGCTGTAGTCCCAGGGACTCGAGTCTCGATTCGAGGACAGGCCCTGCGCGAGCTCCTCGAGGCCGCTCAGGGCGAGCACGGCGAGCGCGGCGACCGGGAGCCGGGGGAGGCGGGCGGCCTCGCCGCGGGGTCTGTCGCGAGCGCCCGCCTCGAGGAGCGCGTCGAGGAACAGCGCCGTCATCCCGTAGATGAGCGCGTGACACACCTTGTCCAGGTGGTGGACGCGTATCAGGAAGCGCGGCAGGTGGTCGGTGTAGGCGAGCGCCGACCCCGTCACGATCAGCAGCACGGCGAACGAGAGGCCCAGCGTGGCGAACCGGCGGGTCATGGTCCCGTTGGACGCCTGGACACGGCGGAGTGTTCGACCGCTCACGGCCTCCACGCGACCGCTCGCCCACGCGGCGCGGCGATCAGCTCCCGGAGCTCGCCTCGCCGCCCCTGGTGAAGCTGGCGGCGAGGGCGAGGGGCGCCCAGATGGGGAACAACACGGGGAGGCACCGCGCCGTCATCGCCACCGCGCGGATCCCCGTCGCGCGCGTGCCGTCGCGGCCGACGATCACGACGCTGTGGCCCTGCTTGATGTCGTCGGGCGCCCACGGCTTCACCTCGAAGCGCGCCAGCCAGTCGAGCGCACGGACCGCCCGTGCCCACGCCCGACTCTTCGCGCGCGTCGGATCGAAGAAGAACCTCCGGGCGCGGAAGTCGGGCGTCACGAAGAACCCGTAGACCGCGATCGCGAGCCAGGTGAAGACCTCCACCTCGCTCGTGAGCTGGATCACGAGGTGGAACCAGACCCCCCCCCAGAGCGCGTACACCCGCGCGCGGCGCGCGAACAGGCCCACGGCGACGAAGAGCTCGGTCATGATCGCGAGCTTGGCGAGGGCGCTCGACACGTCGGCGCGCCCGAGGGCCTCGACGACGCGCGCCGGCACGCCGTGGTGGACCGCCACGTGGCCGTAGCGGTGGATCCTGTCGGCGAGCACGAGCCCGTCGCGCCAGTCCGCGTCGAGGAGCTTCGAGCCTCCGGACGCGACGTACACGAGCGCCACCTGTACCTGCGCCACGAGCACCGCCCAGAACGGGCCCGCGCGCTCCTCGGTGACTTCGTCGGCGCCCTCGAGGAGCGACAGCGAGCGATCGCACGGCGTGAACGCGAGGAGCAGCGCGTACAGGAAGAGCGCGTACCGGTTGTGGTGGAACTCGAGCCGGTTCGCGAGCAGCACCCACAGCCCGAGCGCGGCGCTCGCGAGGAGCGCCCCCCGCGCGCGGTGACCGACGACGATCAGCACGGCGAGGAGCAGCCGCGCGCCGAGCGACACGGCATAGAGCGTCCGCGAGGGGACGAGCGCCTCGGGCAGGATCGGCATGTGGAACGCGTCGCCGAAGTACCCGAAGACGGCGAGATCCCGCGCCGCCCCGAGCGCATGCCAGAAGAGGAGCGCCCCGACGATCGCGCGGACGAGCCCGAGCGCATACCCGTCGCGGGAGCTCCGGAGCCAGCTCCCGATCGCGGCGACGAGGTCCTTCACGCCGGCAAACTCCCGTCGGAGTGCCAAGAGCCTCGGGCCGCCCGGAGAGAGAGAGGCACGGATCAGGGGCTCCTCGGTGCGCTCGACACGCGCACCTTCTCGGCCGCGCGTCCGTTGCGGCGGATGACGAGATCGACCGAGAGGCGCCTCGTCTCGGCGTCGTCGGGCGTGTGGGCTGCGACGTCGTCGACGGCGGCCTGCCAGCGCGCGATCTGTGCGCGTGCGCCGTACGACGCGTGGATCGCGGCATCGAACGTGGCGAGCTCTCGCCGCCGGACCCGGTCGCCCCACTTGATCCGCCTCGGCGCGCCGGCCCTGTCGCGCGCGATCCACTCCCCGCCGCGTACGTGCACCTCCCCGGCGCCCACCTCGCGGACGAGGTGCGCCTCGAGCTCGGTCGACTCGCTGAACATCCGGAACCCGAACGCGCCGTCCGCGCGGCTCCCGGCGGTCGCGACGAGGCCGATCTGCAGCCCCAGGTAGGCGACCGTGAACGCGATCTCTTTCACCCGCGGCATGTGGCAGGAACTTCCCCCGCTCTTGCGTGTTCGGCAACTGTCCACGCAAAGAAACTTTCGCAAAGGTCCCGCATCCACTAAAATTCGAGCGTCGCGTGCACCCCCTCGCCTCAAGGACCGCTGGATTGGCCAAGACACCCGTGGTTACGGGCGTTTGCGCGGTTCTTGTCGCGGCCCTCGCCGCGTCCTGCGGGGCGCGTGGCTCGGCCGGCGTCGAGGGATCGAGCCAGGTCGCCGCGACGTCCGCCGTCGCGCGCGGGGGTGCGTCGACGGCGCCGTCGGACGTGCCCCCGGTCGAGGTGGTGACCCCGAGGGCGACCGCGAGGGAGGCGCAGATGGGCGCGCTCGAGCGCCCCGCGGCGCTGCGGCGCTTCTTCGAGGCGCTCGCCCTCCTCGAGAGCGGGCAGGGTCACGACGACGTGCGCGTGGTCCAGTTCGGCGACTCTCACACGGCGGCCGACTACGAGACGAGCGCCGTCCGCCGCGCCCTCCAGACGCGCTTCGGCGACGGCGGTCGCGGCTTCGTCGCGGTGGGCCAGCCCTGGAAGAAGTACGTTCAGGACGGGGTGCGCACGGGCATGACGCGCGAGTGGCAGCCCGAGCGCGGCAAGCTGGTGCACGGCAAGTTCGTGGGCGACGGCTGCTACGGCCTCGGCGGCGTGTGCCTGCTCGCCTCGAAGCGCGGCGCGCGCGCGTGGCTCGAGGCGAGCGCGGTGGCCTCGCAGATCGAGATCGCCTTCATGGAGCAGCCGGCGGGGGGCTCGTTCGAGGTCTTCGTCGACGGCAACCGCCTCGCGCGCGTCCCCACCAACGGGGCGCACACGGCGAGCGCGTGGAAGAGCTTCACGGTGCCCGAGGCCGCCCACAAGATCGAGATCCGCGCCGGCGGCGACGGAGACGTCCGCGTCTTCGGCGCGACGCTCGATCGCGCGCAGGTCGGGGTCGTCTACGACGCCATCGGCATCAACGGCGCCCGCGCGTCAATCGCGCTCCATTACAACGAGGCCCACATGGCCGAGCAGCTCAAGCACCGGGCGCCCGGCCTCGTCGTGCTCGCCTACGGGACGAACGAGTCGGTCGACGACGCCTCGGCGCAGACGTACGAACGCCAGCTGGTCGACGTGCTCGGTCGCGTCGCGCGCGCGGTCCCCCTCGCGTCGTGCCTCCTCCTCGGCCCGCCCGATCGGGCGGTCGAGACGGAGACGGGGTGGACCACGTCGCCGCGGATGGCGGAGATCATCGCGGTGCAGCGGCGCGTCGCGGAGGCGGCCGGGTGCGCGTTCTACGACCAGATGGAGGCGATGGGCGGCGAGGGCGCGATGGCCGCCTGGACCACCGAGGACCCGCCGCGCGCCGCGAAGGATCGCGTGCACCTGACGCGCGACGGGTACACGTCGGTGGGGACGACGTTCGCCAACGACCTCCTCCGCGCGTACGCGGCGTTCCGCGCGGAGAAGGGGCTCACGCCCGCCGCGAGGGTGGCGGGGGCGCACAAGGATTAGCGGCAATGCCGTTCGGTTAGGCGCGATCCAGCGCAAGAGAAGGGGTGCCCCCACTCGCCGCGCTCCGCGCGGCGGTCTCCCCCAAATCGCGCTACGCGCGCTCGAGAGCTGTCCAACAATTGCCCGGGGCTGCCCTTCGTTGACGTTGACGTTGACGTGAGCGTTGACGTTGACGGCGACGGCGACGGCGACGGACTGGCGAGCTGGATGTGCGCTTCGAAGGCGTTTCCTCGCAAAATCTCGCC
>SXNL01000301.1 GCA_005777185.1 Myxococcales bacterium | reverse complement strand
GGCCCGCCGCCGCCCGCGCCGGCGCCCCGCGCAAAGGGGCCCCAGGAGCCGGCCGCGAAGGCGCCGACGCCGCCCCCGAAGGCCACGCCGGCGACGCCGCAGGCGAGGGCGCAGGCGAGGGCGCGAGCCGTCGAGCCTCGGGCGCAGGTGGGCGTGAGGAAGGCTGGGTCGGCTGCCGCGTCCAGGTACCGGCTCGATCCGAAGAAGTTCCCGCTGCTCGCGCAGCTCGGCGTGAACCTCACGGAGCGCGCCCTCGCGCACGAGCTCGACCCGGTGGTGGGACGGGACGACGTCGTCGAGCGTGTCCTCGATGTGCTCGCGAAGCGGCAGGCGAACAATCCTTGCCTCGTCGGCGGACCTGGCGTCGGCAAGACCGCGGTCGTGCACGCCCTCGCGCTCGGCCTCGCCGCACGAGGCGCCGAGCACGCGGAAGACGACCGGCTGGTCGTGGCGATCGACGCGGGACGCCTCCTCTCGGGCACGGCGGTGCGCGGCGCCCTTGCGGAGCGGCTGGCGCACCTGCGCAAGGAGATCGCGCGGTCGGAGACGCCGGTCGTCCTCTTCTTCGACGACATCCACACGCTGTTCGCGGAGGGGGAGGCCGCCTCGGACCTGAAGTCGGTCCTCTCGCGGGGCGAGGTCGCGTGCATCGGCGCGACGTCCGCGGCGGACTACCGGCGATCGATAGACTGTGATCCGGGGCTCTCGCGCGCGTTCACCGCGATCGAGGTCGAGGAGCTGACGCCGGAGGAGGCTTGCCTCGCGACCCTGGCCGTACGCCCGCTGTTCGAGGCGCACCACAAGGTCTCGATGAGCGACGAGATCGTGTGCGCGGCGGTCCACATGACGACCCGCTACATGCCCGGCGGCGCGCTCCCCGACAAGGCGATCCGCGTCCTCGATCTGGCCGCTGCGCGGGCCCGGAGGAGGCGCCACGCGGACCTGGGACGCGACGTCGTGGCCGACGTCGTGAGCGAGATGAGCGACGTCCCGGCGGAGCGGCTCCTCGAGTCGGACGGAGACCGGATGCTCCGGCTCGAGGACCTGATGGGCGAGCGCATCGTCGGCCACGGCGAGGCCCTCGGCCGCATCGCGCGCGTGCTCCGGCGCAACGCCTCGGGCTTCCGCTCGAAGAGGCCCATCGGCACGTTCCTGCTCCTCGGGCCCACGGGCGTGGGGAAGACGGAGACGGCCAAGGCGATCGCCGAGTGCCTCTTCCACTCGCCGGACGCGATGACGCGGCTGGACCTCTCCGAGTACGCCGAGGCCCACACGGTGTCGCGGCTCGTGGGGGCGCCGCCTGGATACATCGGCCACGAGGCCGGCGGCCAGCTCACCGAGTCGATCCGGAAGCGCCCCTACCAGGTGCTCCTCCTCGACGAGATCGAGAAGGCGCACCGCGACGTGCTCGAGAGCTTCCTCGGCGTCTTCGACGAGGGGCGCATGACCGACGGCCGTGGACGGACCGTGGACTTCACGAACGCGGTGATCCTGCTCACGTCCAACCTGGGGGCCGATGCGCAGGACGTGGCGCGCGACCGCGGACGGATCGGCTTCGGCCGCGCGAAGTCGGAAGACGCGGTGAAGGCCGCGTACGTGGACGCGGTCACGAAGGCGGCCCGCGCGGCGCTCCCGCCGGAGCTCTACAACCGGCTCGACGAGGTGATCGCGTTCGCGCCGCTCGCGCGAAGGGACGTGGCCGAGGTCGCGCGACGGATGCTGCGCGACCTGGGAAGAGAGCTCCAGCGCGCACGCGGCATCAAGCTCGACGTCAGCGAGGCCGCGGTGGAGGCGCTCCTCGATCACGGCGGGTTCGACCCGGAGCTTGGCGCGAGGCCGATGCGAAGGGCGGTGGCGCGGTGGATCGAGGCGCCGCTCGCGGAGATGATCTTGCGCGCCGAGATCGCGCGGGGCGACGTGGCGATGATCTGCGTGGAGGGGGGGGAGATCGTCGTGGACGCCACGCGGGCGGAGGCGAGCTGACGTTGGTGAGGCGACCGCCCGTCGCCCCGGTCCGCAGCTGGCTTGTCGACGGCGAAGCGATTCCCCGGTACCATCCCGAGCGTGTCCGGGGAGACCGATCCGCGCGCGCCCGCCCGTGAGGACGAGATCGTCGTCGCGACCTACAACGTCGAGGCGCTGTTCGACTGCGAGAAGGATCACGAGAAGGAGGACCACGACTGGCTGCCCCACGGGCACTACGCGTGGACCGAGGAGAAGCTCACGGCCAAGCTCCGGAACATCGGACGCGTGCTGCGCGAGATCAACGCGGGGCGCGGCCCCGACATCCTGGCGCTGAACGAGGTCGAGAACCGCGGGATCGTCACGAGGCTCCGTGACGAGGTGCTCGGCGATCTCGGGTACGATGTCGTGGTTCACCTGGACACGGACTGCGCGTACGGGCTCGACAACGCGATCCTGAGCCGGTTCCCGCTGGTCGGCGAGCCGCGGCTCCACGACCTCGCGGCCCGCCGCACGCGGGGGATCCTCGAGGCGACGCTCGACGTGCGGGGCGTGTCGCTCACGCTCTTCGTCAACCACTGGCCGGCCGGAGCCGGACGTTCCGAGGGGCAGCGCGTCGACGCCGCGCGCCGCCTCCGGGCGATCGTCGAGAGGCGGATGAACGAGTCGCCCGGCGCCGAGATCATGATCCTCGGCGACTTCAACGCGACCACCGAGGAGGACGCGTTCGGTCCGCGCGGCCTCCGCGTGAGCGCCGACCGCGCGAGCGTCGCGAGCCCCGCGCCGACCGCGACCGTCTTCGACACGCGGGACAGGGACGCGGGCGTCGACAGCGCGACGCATTTCACGCGCAAGTACCCTTACGACGGCCACGTGGGCGAGTGGAACGCGCTCGATCACGTGTTCGTGACGGCGGGCCTGCTGGACACCGACGGGCTCTCGTGGGTGCCGGGCTCGACGCAGGTGTTTCGCGCCGACTTCATGCTCGCGGACGACGGCACGCCGCGCACGTTCTTCGAGCGCGGCGTGAAGCCGAGGAACCAGGATCTCGAGCGGGCCGGGTTCAGCGATCACCTGCCGGTCGTCACGCGGCTCCGGCGGATCCACGGGGGGTGACGCGCCGCCGACGGCCGTCCTCGGTCCGCAGTCTCCCTACGGCTCGTCCACCGCCTCGATCGCCCGCCGGTACCGCTCCCTCCGGGCCCCGTCCTTCAGCACCTCGTACGCCTCCTCGAGCACGAGGTTGATCTTCCGCAGCTCCGGCAAGAGGTCCGCGATGGGCGGCGTCAGGATCCGCGCAGGCTCGAAGGCGCGGCGAAGATCCAGGAACGCCCTGCGGATCTCGTACCCGGTCGCGTCGCGCGCGACGCCGAGCACCGCGAAGTAGTCGCCCTCGTCGACGAGGTCCGCCCTCGCCTTGATCCGCGCTCGGGCGGCGTCCTCGTCGATCGCCTGGATGTCGCGCAGGCTCTCCTCGTCCTCGCGGTCGCGCGCGCCCCGCGCCGCCGCGGAGACCGGGCGGATCACGTCCACGATCCCGAGAAACCAGAGCCCCAGGATCACGCTCGCGACGTGCGGCTCCATCGCGCGGCCGAGGATGTCGCCGAGCGACGTTCCCTGGCCGTCCACCACGAGCCGCTCCTCCGGCGAAGGCAGGGCGCACTCGGAGAGGATGGCCATCCGCGGACCCTCGCCGAGCCGCGCATCCACGCCCCCGAGCTCCACGATCGCCTCGTCGGGCGAGAACAGCCGGCGCGCGAGCTCCACGAAGACCTCCGCGCCCGCCGATCCGCCGAAGACGCTGGGCTCCGTCTTCAGTCGGCCCGTGAGCTCCAGCTCGTGCGCGAGCGTGCCACGCGTCAGCTTCATGCACGTGAGGACGATCCACTCGGCGTGCCCCCGCAGCGTCGGCCAAAGCTGCTCCTGCCGGAGGTGCCCGTGCGCCACGAGCGCCGCGCCCGCGTGGCGGCCGAAGGGCGGCACCTTGCTCACCAGCCGGTCCGTCGCCGACCGCGGGAGATCGCCGCGCATGGCGAGGTACGCGAGCAGGCTCTCGGACTCGAGCGTCGACGACGCCGTGACGAGGTCGCCCTCGCGCAGCACGACGCGTCGGATGACGCCGTCGACGTCGAACGCGAGCGCCTCGGACGCGCGCGTGGCGATCGCGAACCCGAGCGCGCGCGCGCCGTCGCGGCCCGAGAGCGCGGCCGGCCCCTGCGCCGGTGGGACGCTCGTCGTGCGCGAGGGAGGCCGGGGTGCCGAGGGCGGTTCGCGCGGAGGGGGCGGGATCACCGGCACGGCGCCGGTCGTGCGGGTACCGGTGCCCAGGCCGTCCGCGCCGGCCGGGGATCGCGCCGCGAGCGGCAGCGCGTCCGGGGAGTCGCCCGGCTTCTCGCGCGCGTCGTGAAGGTTTCGCAGCGCGGGCATGTCCACCGCCGAGTCTGGCGGCCGCGCCATCTCTCGCGGCCTCCGCAGGTCCCGCCGTGCCTCGGGCGGGCGCGATCGCGGCGTGCTCGAGTCCTCGTGCGGCCACAGGCCGCCGGTCGTCACCGGAGCGCCCGTCCCCGAGAACGTCCCCTGGCTCAGGCCCGAGGATGGGCCGTCGCTGACGGGCCGCCGACCGGGACCGAGGCGGAGCGCGGGCTCGCTCTCGTCGTGGTCCTCCGCCTCGATCGGTTCGTCGAGGGCCGCGAGGACCTCCGCAGGGAGCACGCTCTCGATCTCCTCCTCCGGCGTGGCGATCGGCCGCTCCAGGAACGAGTCCGCCGTGCGCATCTCGCGCGCCTCGGCCTCGGCGAGGAGCTCCTGCATCTCGTGGCTGAGCGCGTTGTGCGCGAGCGGGCGCGCGAGGCTGTCGGTGACACCTTCCCGCATCGACGCCCCCCCAAGGAGGCCGAGCGCCCGCGCGCCGATACTCCGGCCGGTGCGGCTCAACGGATCGTCGATGAGCGGGAGCGGCGACGGCGACCCGGAGGATGGGGCGGGCACCATCACCGGCCGCGGCGACGAGCTCGTGCTCCGCATGCTCGGCGACGGGAGCTGGCTTACCGACACGCGCGCCGACGGCGCCACTGGGCTCGATGGCGCGCGCGGCCCGCCCGTGAGCGTTCTCAGCTTGTCGATCAGCGCGACGACGTCCACCGGCCGTGGGAAGAACGCGCTCCCGTCGCGCTCGAGCGCCTCCTGAGTGCTCCCCACCGCGCCCGTCGGATCGCCCAGGTAGAGGACGTCGATCGCGCCTGCGCCCTCGAGCGCGCGCACCCGCTCCACCGCGACGAACGCGCCGTCCGCGTCGCTGTCGACGAGGATCGCGTTCGGCCGCTGCATCGCGACGCGGGAGTAGAGCATCGCGAGCGGCACCTCGACCACGAGGTACCCGGCCCGCCGCAGCGCCAGCGAGACGTGCTCGGCCTCGACCGACGAGTCGCACACGAAGACCTGCGGGGTCTCGATGAACGCCGCGTCCACCTCGCCCGTGAGGCCGAACGGATCGCGGTCCTGGGAGCCCGGCTCGTCCATCAGGGCCGCTTCGCTCCGTCGAACCTCCGGCCCAACGCGCCGCCAAGGCGCGGGACCAGCGAGGCGCCCTGGATGAGTAGGAAGATGAAGACGAAGAGCGCCCACTCCCCTGGGGTCATGGCTCAAACGAGTATCACGGCGCGCGCCGCCGTGCATCATAACAGCGCGTGCGCGTTCCATAGCGCGTGGGCCACGAACCCCGCGAGGAGGCCGCCCTCCGAGAAGGCCACGCCGGACGCGATCCCGAGGAGCACCGTCTGGTAGACCGCGACCTGGTACACGCCGAGGTGCGCGGCGCCGAAGAGCAGCGCGCCACCTGCGATCCCCGGCTCCGTCCCCCAGCGCCGCGCGAGCAGGCGCTGCACGAAGCCGCGGTAGACGCGCTCCTCCGCGAGGGGGATGAGCAGCACGGCGAGCACCACCCCGTGCCCCGTGCCCGTGCCTCCGCGGCCGCCGCGCACCTCGGATAGCTCGCGCGCGAGCGCGCGCCGCGTCACGCTGGCGGGGTAGCCGCCTGGATCGCGGCAGCGCTCGAGGTGGCCGGCCGTGCCGGAGAGCCAGTGCGCGCCGTTCACGAGGCCGGCCGCCAGCACCGCCCCGACGATCCCCGCCCGGAGGCCGCGCTCGAGGATGCGCGATAGCTCCCCCGAGCCCAGGTCCGGGAGCCGGCCCTCGAACGATCTCCGCACGACCTCCGGCGCGATCGCCGCGAACGCGAAGAACACGACGCCCTGCGCGAGCGCACCCCACGCGCGGGTGAGCCAGAGCAGGATCGGCAGCGCGAGCGCCACACCGACGGCGGCGGCCACGTGTCCCGTCGCGACCGGCGGCGGCTTGCGAGCCGCCCGCGCCTCCTCTGCCTCGAGACCCAGCCTGTCGACGAGCTCGAGGGCGACGCGCTCGGGCGCAGGCGCCGCCAGGAAGAAGAGCCCCATCGCGGTGCCGAGCGCGGCGGCGGCCCACATCGCCGGGTGCACGCCGCGGCCGCAGCTCTCGCTTGCAAAATACACGCAACGCGCGGCCCCCGCGAAGGAGAGGATCGCGATCGTCCTCGGGCGCGCAGCCACGGGCCGGAACATCTCGCGCACGATCACGAACAGCGTGAGGGCGTCCATGAACACGCGCGGGCCCACGTCTCCCCGCACCCCGACGAGGATCTCACGGTCGAGCTCCATCCACATGAGCCACGGCAGGACGACGAGCGGCGACACCCACCGCTGGCGTCGAGCCCGCGCCCAGGAGGGAGGCGCGAGCGCCTCCGCGAACGCCTCGCGGATCGCGTGGTCCTCGACGAGGGCCCGCGCGAGGGGCCTGAAGGGGCCGTCGGGTCGGGTCGAGAGTCCGTCGCGTGCCGACACGACCGCCTGTCCACGAGGCCGCGCGAGGCGTACCAGGGCCGTCGGATCCAGCGTCTCGGGAACGCCGGCACCCGTCCGCTCGATGAACACGCTCCGCATGGGTTGGGGACAGTGTAGGCGTGACGGTGCTGCGCCGCGAGCCTTCGCGAGCGCCCCTTCGGCCGCCGTGATAGGTTGATCGAGGATGCGATACTCGCAGACGCTCGTCGCCTCGCTCGCCGTCGTCGGGGCCGGCGGGCTGTCGTGCGCGCTCCAGAGGGAACCAGGGCCCGCGGACCTGGGCAGCGACGCGGGCGGCCCCGCCCCACCCACGCTGGCCCCGACGGGGACGGCGTTCGGCGACGCCGCCCCGCCGCCCGGCGACGGCGGGTTCACCACGTGCGCGAGCGCCGCTGTGGAGGCGAAGCGCGCACCGCTCCCGGTCGACATCATCTGGGTCGTCGACAACTCCGCCAGCATGGCGCCTTCCGTGGCCGAGGTGAACGCGGGTCTGAACTCGTTCGCCACGCTCGTCGGATCGAAGGGCCTCGACTACAAGGTCATCATGCTGTCGCTCAAGGGCAGCGGGCCCGTGATCGTCGGCGGGGCGATCCGCTATCCGGTGTGCGTGCCGCCGCCCCTCGGCGGCGCCGACTGCGACAACTCGACCCACTTCTTCCATGCGTCGATGGACGTGAAGAGCACGCAGCCCCTCGAGCAGATCCTAGGCACGCTCGACCAGACGACGGGCTACACCGCGGGCACCGAGCGCGGCAGTGTCCCCTGGGGCCCCGAGCTGCGCCCCGGGGCGACCAAGAGCGTGGTCATCGTCACGGACGACAACTCGCGCTTCCCCGGGGTGAGCTTCGAGATGTTCCCCGGTGGCGACAACCCGAACACCAGCGGCCTCAAGCTGCCCGTGGGAATCCTCCACCCGAGCCGCAAGGACCCGTGGAAGGGCTACGTCTTCCATGGTCTCTACGGCTGGGGATCGAAGCTCGATCCGTCGATCCGCTGCACGTACCCCGCCGGGGGCAAGCCGCCCACCTCGGGCGCCGAGTACTCCGCCCTCATCGCCAAGACGGGCGGCGCCCGCGCTCAGATCTGCGACGGGAGCGCCGCGTGGGGCCCCTTCTTCGACGCGGTCGCCACGGCCGTCCTCGCCAACGCGCGCGTCGTGTGCGAGATCGCCATCCCGCCCCCGACCTCCGGCACGCTCGATCCCGACAAGGTCAACGTGCGCGTGGACGACGGCAAGAAGCCCCCCTACACGGTGCCGCGCGTCGCGGATGCCGTGGCCTGCGCGGGCGGGGAGGGCTGGTACTACGACGACCCGAAGGCGCCCACGAAGGTCACCTTGTGCCCGGCGTCGTGCGAGGCGGCGCAGGCCCAGGGCTCGAAGCCGCCGAAGGTCGAGATCCTCTTCGGGTGCGCGACCATCATCAAGTGACCGACTCCGGAGCCGTCAGGAGTCCTCGTTCCGCCGGCGGCGTCGCGTGGTGCGGGGGACCTTGCCCTCGAGCGGCGACTTCTGCGCGGTCGGCATCATGTGGAAGCGCGACGCGGGGCGCGCGGTGGCCTCGGCGCTCTTGACCTTGCTGCGCGTCTGATCGATGAAGTGCTGCTGGCTGCGAAGGAGCGGCGCGCCGGGGGTGGGCTGGGTGCGGACGTAGCTGCCGTCGCTCTGGAGGGTCCACGACTTCACGTTGTCCGCGAGCGAGACCGTCATGATGTCGTTGAGCCGGCCGCGCAGGATGGGATCCTCCACCGGGACCATGACCTCGACGCGGCGGTGGAAGTTGCGCGGCATCCAGTCGGCGCTCGCGATGTAGAGCTCCTCCTTGCCCCCGTTCGAGAAGCTGAACACGCGTCCGTGCTCGAGGAAGCGATCGATGATGGCGCGGACCTCGATGTTGTCGCTCACGCGGGGGACCCCCGGCCGGAGGCAGCAGATCCCGCGGATCAGCAGGGTGACCACCACGCCGGCCTGCGACGCACGGTAGAGCGCCTCGATGACGTCGGCGTCGACCAGGGCGTTCATCTTCGCGACGATGCGCGACGGTCGCCCGTTGCGCGCGTGCTCCGCCTCCCGGGCGACGAGGCCGAGGACCGCCTCGTGCAGACCGAGGGGCGCGACGATGAGCTGGTTCCACTTCGCGGGCGCGCTGTACCCCGTCAGGAGGTTGAAGAGCGACGACGCGTCCTCGCAGATGGAGGGCCGGCACGTGAGCAGCCCGACGTCCGTGTAGAGGCGGGAGGTCGTGGGGTTGTAGTTGCCCGTCGCGAGGTGGACGTACCGGCGGAGCTTGCCCTTCTCGCGGCGAACGATGAGCAGGCACTTGGCGTGCGTCTTCAGACCGAGCACGCCGTACACCACGTGGACGCCGCTCTGCTCGAGCGTGCGCGCCCACACGATGTTCGACTCCTCGTCGAAGCGGGCCTTGAGCTCGACGATGGCCGTGACCTGCTTGCCCGACTCGGCGGCCCGCGCGAGCGCCTTCACGATGGGAGAGTCGCCGCCCGCCCGGTAGAGCGTCTGCTTGATGGCGAGGACCTCGGGATCCTCGGCCGCGCGGCTGACGAGCTCGACGATGGGGTCGAAGGACTCGTACGGGTGGTGCAGGAGGATGTCCCCATCGCGGATGATCTGGAAGAGGTCGTCCGCGTCGCGGAGCGGCGGCACGTTGAGCGGCGAGAAGGGCTCGTCGCGCACGCCGTGCGGCTCGTCGCGCGTGACGAGCTGCATCAGGTCTCCCACGTTGAGCATCGCCGCGCTCGTACGGTACACGTCGCGATCGTCGAGCTTCATCGCGCGCGTCAGCTTGGCCAGCGACGCCGGCGTCGGCTCGCCGCTCACCTCGAGGCGCACCGCGTTGCCGCGCTCGCGCCGCCGGAGCTCCTGCTGGATGGTCTGCAGCAGGTCCTCGGCGTCCTCCTCGTCGAACTCGATGTCGAAGTTGCGCGTGACGCGGAACGTGTAGACGCCCTTCACCCGGACGCCCGGGAAGATGGTGCCGACGTGCCGGGCGATCACGTCCTCGATGAGCACGAACGCGTGCTTGGCGGGCGTGCCGTCCGGGCGTTTCACGCCGTGGACCTCGATGAGCCGCGACAGCATCATCGGCACCTGCACGACACCGAACGCCGCATCCGCGAGGCCGCCCGCGCTCGTGAACATGACGCCGAGGTTCAGGCTCTTGTTGCGGACGTGCGGGAAGGGGTGTCCGGGATCGATCGAGATGGGCGTGAGGATCGGGAAGATCTCCTGGTGGAAGCGCTCGTCGATCGCGAGCAGCGCGTCCGGCGGCAGATCCGCGGGCTTCACGATGACGAACCCGTGCTCGGCGAGGCGAGGGAGGAGCACGTTCCCGAGGACGGTCATCTCCCGCTCCCACAGCTCGTGGACGCGCGCCGAGATGTGCGCGAGCTGCTCGCCCACGTGCATGCCGTCGGCCGGCAGCTCCTCGACCTCGCCCGTGAGCTGCTGCTTGAGGCCCGCCACGCGCACCATGAAGAACTCGTCGAAGTTCGACGCGGCGATGGTGTGGAACTTGAGCCGCTCGAGCAGCGGGACCGACTCGCTCTCCGCCTCGGCGAGGACGCGCGTGTTGAACTCGATCCACGAGAGCTCGCGGTTCAGGTATAGCGACGGGGCGCGGAGGTCGATCTCGGGCGCCGGCGCCGGGAGCGGCTGGGCGGCGGCCCCGCCGGGAGGGGGGCTGCTCGGGAGGAGGGGCGCCGAGGGGATGGTCGCGGAGGCGACCGGGCCGGCGAGGGCGGGGCCGCTCGCCGGCGGCTTGGCGTCGGGGACGACCGGCCCGACCACGGCGCGCTCGGGCGTCGTCGTCGTGGAGGGGGGCGCGCCCTCCTGGACTCCCGTCGTGGATGACATGTTCGAGCGAGCATAGCCGAATGTCCTCCCGGCGTCGTCCTGCCCGTGCCCGCGCTATTCCGGTCCGCATGAGACCCACGTGGCGCCGCCTGCGCGGCGATCTGTCCTCTGCGCGCACCTACTCGGCGGAGATCCGCCAGAGCGAGAGCCGGCGCCTCGAGGGTGTCGATCCGGTCACGAGCAAGAAGGTCCTGCTCCCCTACCGCAAGCGCAAGATCACCGTGCTCACCTCGGGACGCTGGCGCTGGCCGCAGACGGCACGTCCCGGGCCGAGGCTGAGGCATCCCCTCATTTTCCTCACGTCGAGCCCGAGCCCGAGCCCGAGCCCGACGAAGACGAGCCGAGCTTCAGCACCATCGCGGTGAGCATCGCCGTGATCCGCAAGAGGAGGGCTCGCACAGCCACCAAGCGTTGCGCATCGGCGGCTGGCTCGCGACGGCGCCGCCGCTCCCCCTCTCTCGTGGATGTTACGTCCGCGGGGCCAGGGACTACGTGGCCCATCTGACCGCCGCGGTCAGCCGAGCCCAGGCCGCCGTGAACCGCGCGCGACAGTGTGCGATGGGCGCGCGCGAGGCCTGCGTCGACGGCCACGCGACGATGCCGGCCGACGAGCGCAAGCGCGCGCAGGACCTCCTCGACCGCCTCGGGACCGTGCACAAGGACCGCTGCGAGGGCTACCCCCGGCCCGAGGCGGCGGGTCCCATGCGCGCGAACGAGGACGACGACCAGTACAAGCGGCGTGTCCAGGACGCCGAGGCGAGTCGGCACATGGCCGACGTCGAGTTCGGCAACGCCGCGCCGACGAGCGACGACGAGCTGGGCGAGCTCGCCAGACCGGATGGCTTCTCGGACGAGCGCGCGGGCGTGCCGTGCCTGCTCGGGCGCATGCGGGGGATCCTGGCCGTGGCCGCCGGGTTCGAGGCGCGTGCCGGCAAGGCGAGGGACGAGCAGGCGGCGGGCGCAGCCGCGCGCGAGCGCCGGGAGCACGAGCAGGCGCTCGACCGGAGGTTCCAGCCCGTCGAGCGCGAGTGCGCCGAGCGGTGGCTCGACACGAGCCCGCGGTGCGCCGAGCTCCCGAACCTGACCGGCGCGGAGCGCGCCGCCTGCCAGGACCGGTGCAAGACGGCTGCGGGCAAGGCGAGGAGCGAGCTCCTCGAGCGCGCGATGAGGGACTGCCTCGCCGACTTCTCCACCCGCGGCCCCCAGGCGACCTGCAAGGCCCAGCCGCCGGGCGGTGCGAGCCTCGACGCGGAGCTCTCGACGTGCACCCGCGAGTGTCGGAAGAAGGGGCCCGAGGCCCAAGGCGGCGGCCGTTCGCGAGGCCGCAGAGAGCGCGCGCGCGTCGCGCGAAGCCGGCGCGCGCACCGAGTGCACCAACACGTGCGTCCGCTTGGCACACGCCGCGTGCGACGGCAAACCGACGGCGTTCGAGAAGGACCTGTGCATCTCCTCGTCCCTCAAGACCTGCTGCCGGCAGTGTGGATCGAGCGTCAACGAGGTCAATTACATGACGTGCCGCTGAGGCGTGCGGCTCTACGCGTCGGTGATCTGGTAGTCCTTGATCTTGTAGAGCAGCGCCCGGTGTGACAGCTCGAGGAGCTCCGCCGCCCGCGTCCGGTTTCCGCGCGTCTTCGCGAGCGCTCGGCGGATGAGGATCTCCTCGATGGCGGCCATCGTCTTCTTGATCGACATCTCCCCGGTCGCGAGCTGGATCTGTACGGGATCGAGCGCGGCGCGCACGCGGTCGGGGAGATCCGTGATGCCGATCACGTCGCCCTCGGAGAGGACCATCGCGCGCTCGATCGTGTTCTCGAGCTCGCGCACGGTGCCCGGCCACGGGTACTCGAGGAGCACCTTGCGCGCGTCGGGCGAGAGGCCGCGGATCTGCGTCCCGAGGCGCACGTTGTTGCGCGCGATGAAGTGATCGGTGAGGAGGGCGACGTCCTCCTTCCGCGCGCGGAGCGGCGGGATCAGGATCGGAAGGACGTTGATGCGGTAGAAGAGGTCGTCACGGAAGCGGCCCGCCTTGGCCTCGGCGGCGAGGTCGTGGTGCGCGGCGGCGATGATGCGCACGTCGACCTTGATGTCCCGCGTATCGCCGAGGCGGCGGATGGACTCCTCCTGCAGCGCGCGGAGGAGCTTCACCTGCAGGGAGAGGGGGAGGTCGCCGATCTCGTCCAGGAACAGCGTGCCCGTGTGCGCCTCCTCGAACAGCCCGCGGCGGTCCGCGTTGGCGTCCGTGAAGGCCCCCTTCCGGTGGCCGAAGAGCTCGCTCTCGAGGAGGTTCTCCGGGATGGCGCCGCAGTTGATCGCCACGAAGGGCGCGTTCTTGCGCGTGCTGCGCGCGTGGATGGCGCGCGCGACCAGCTCCTTTCCGACGCCGCTCTCGCCCTGGATCAGGACCGTCGTCTTGTAGTCGGCGATCTTCGCGATGGTCTTGAAGATGAGGGTCATCTGCGGCGACTTCGCCAGGATCGACTCGAACTGGTTCGACTCGCGGATCTGCTCCTTGAGCGCCTTGTTCTCGCGCCGCAGGTTCTCGCGCTCCTCGGCCTTCTTGAGCACGAGGACGATCTCCTCCGGCTTGAAGGGCTTGGAGACATAGTCGTACGCTCCGGCCTTCATGGCCTCGAGCGCGAGGTCGACGCTGCCGTACGCGGACATGACGATCACCGTCGAGAGGGACTGCTTGGCCTTCAGCGTCGCGAGCAGATCGAGCCCGCCCATCTTCGGCATCCGCACGTCGGTGAGGATGACGTCGGGCCCGAACGTGTCCACGAGCCGGAGGGCGGACTCGCCGCTGTCGGCCATCTCGACCTCGTAGCCGTGCTTGCGCAAGAGCGTGCGGAGCACGAGGCGGATGTTCTCTTCGTCGTCGACCACCAGGACGCGCCGCATGGTTCACCTCGCAACGATTGCGAGGAAATGCCTCGCAAGGATTGCGAGGCAAAATCTAGCATGAAACCGCAAAAACTGTCGCAGTGCCCGTCCCGGAATGACATTCTTGCGAAGCTCCGATGCCGACCGGTCTCGATCGCCTCGCCCGTGACCCGCACCTCCAGGATCTCCTCCGCGGCCGGCGCTTCGCGCTCCTCGCGCACCCCGCGTCCGTGACTCGGGGCTTCGTGCACGTGAGCGACGTCCTCGCGGCGCTCTCGCTCCGGCCCGAGCTCATCTTGGGGCCCGAGCACGGCTACGGTGGCGAGGCCCAGGACATGATCGGCGTCCTCGACGCGAGGGACGCGCGCGGCGTCCGCGTGCGGTCGCTCTACGGGGAGTCCACGGAAGATCTCTCGCCGCGGGCGGAGGACCTCGAGGGGCTCGATCTCGTGGTCGTCGATCTGCAGGACGTGGGCGCGCGCTACTACACGTTCGTCTGGACGGCGCTGCTCGTCCTCCGCGCGTGCCACGCGCGCGGCGTCCGGTTGATCGTCCTCGACCGTCCGAACCCGATCGGACACACGCTCGTGGAGGGGCGCCTGCAGGACGCGGCGTTCCGCTCCTTCGTCGGCCTCGAGCCGGTGCCGGTCCGTCACGCGCTGACGCTCGGGGAGATCCTCGCGCACCGCGCCGCGATCGAGAGGCTCTCGGACGCGCTCTCGATCGTGGTGGGGGAGCGCGAGGTCCCGGCGACGTTCGTCATGCCGTCGCCCAACATGCCCACGCTCGACACGGCCCTGGTGTATCCGGGCGGGTGCCTCCTCGAGGGGACCAACCTGTCGGACGGGCGCGGCACGACGCGGCCGTTCGAGATCACGGGCGCGCCGTGGCTCGACGGGCGGCGCCTCGCGGAGGGGCTCGCGGCGACGGGCCTCGCCGGCTTCGTGGCGCGCCCGCTCACGTTCTCGCCCACGTTCCACAAGCACGCGAGGCAGACGTGCGGCGGCGTGCAGATCCACGTCACCGATCCGCACGCCTTCCGCCCGTACGCGACCTACCTGGCGCTGGTCGCGCTGGCCCACCATCACCACCCGGCCGATTTTCGCTTCCGGACCGAGCGGTACGAGTTCGTCGACGACATCCCGGCCTTCGACCTCCTCACGGGGAGCGCCGCGGCGCGGACGCGCATCCTCGCGGGGGACGATCCCTCGGAGGTCGCGCGCGCGCTGGCGCACGTGGGAGAGGAGGAGCGGTCGATCGTGGAACACGCGCGGGTCGAGGGCGCCCGTCGCGCCGCCTGACGTCAAGGGCTGGCGCCAGCGCGCACGGGATGACCGCGGTCTCGCCAGACCAAGAAGGGGCAAGAGGCTGCGGGAGCCGGACCTCGACGAGGGGCTCGTCCTCCTCGATCGGGCGATCAAGACGCACGTGATCACGAGCCACCACGGCGTCGCGCGCATTCGCCCGGGCGGGCTCGTCGCCGAGATCACCGACGGGACGGCTATCACTACCGTGGCCACTTCTTCTACGACCTGGTGAAGACGACCGTGATCCGCATGGCCTTCGCGCTGTCGCAGGAGCTCGCCGGGCGCGGCGTGACGGCGGTGGCCGCCACCCCGGGCTTCCTCCGCTCGGAGTGGATGCTCGATCACCTCGGCGTGACGGAGGCGAACTGGCGCGAGGCCGCCACGAAGGTGCCGGAGTTCATCGCGTCGGAGACCCCGATGCTGGTCGGTCGCTCGGTCGCGGCCATCGCCGCCGATCCCGACGCCGAGCGGAAGAACGGGCGCGTCTTCGCGTCCTGGGACCTCGCCGAGGAAGGCGCGTCGATCGGATGGGGGGGAGGACGGTAGCACGCGCGGGGGGCACCCACCCTGAGGAATCCCCTCATTTTCGAGCCCGAGCCCGAGCCCGAGCCCGAGC
>SXNL01000300.1 GCA_005777185.1 Myxococcales bacterium | reverse complement strand
CCCCCTCCACCGAGCCGTTCGGTCCGACGATGCCGATGCGCTCCCCGCGACGCACGAGGAGGTCGACGCCCGCGAAGAGAGAACGACCCCCGCGCGTCGCGCCGAGGCCCTTCGCGTCCAGCACGATGTCGCCCGAGCGAAGGGCCGGAGCGAAGCGGAAGGCGACGCGCTCGGCGATCTGCCAGACGTCCTCGGGCCGCTCGACGCGATCGAGCTTGTCGAGCATCTTGCGGCGGCTCTGGGCCTGCTTCGTCTTCTGACCGGCGATGTTGCGCCGGATGAAGTCCTCGGTCTTCTCGACGAACGCTTGCTGTCGCTCGAGGAGGGCGCGCTCGCGGGCGAGATCCTCCTCGCGCGCCACGGCGTAGTCGGAGTACCGCATCGGATACGCGCGGAGGCCACGCGTGCCGAGCTCGAGCGTCTGCGGGCACACCGCGTCGAGGAAGGCGCGGTCGTGCGACACGACGAGGACCGCACCTCGATAGTCGCGCAGCCACGACTCGAGCCACGCGATCGTGTCGAGGTCGAGGTGGTTGGTGGGCTCGTCGAGGAGGAGAAGCTCGGGCTCCTGCGCCAGGATGACGCCCAGGTTCAGGCGGCCGCGCTCTCCGCCCGAGAGCGACGCCACCGGACGGGAGAGATCCTTCGTCTGGAAGCCCAGCTTGGTGGCGATGGCGGCGACCCGGTGCTCGAGCCCGTCGCCGCCCGCGTGGTGGTAGCGATCCTGAAGCTCGGCGAGGTCCGAGAGCGCGCGCGCCTCGCCCGTCTCCGCCTCGTGCTGGGCGCGGGTCAAGGCCTCGCGGAGCCGCGTGATCTCGACAAACCCCGAGAGGAGCGCGCCCATCACGTCACCCTCCGCCGCGATCTCGTGGGACTGCCGGTAGTACCCCAGGGTGACGCCGCGCTTGAGGACGGCCGACCCCGCGTCTGGCTCGATCTCGCCCGCGATGATGCGCAGCAAGGTCGATTTCCCCGCGCCGTTTGGCGCGACGAGACACGCGCGCTCGCCGAGCGCGAGCGTGAACGTCACGTCCTCGAAGAGCGTGTCGCCGGCGTACCCGAAGCGCACGCCGGCCACCTGGAGCAGCGTCATGGGGCGTCGAGTAGCATGGCCGGCGGGCGCGCGTCCAATAACATGCACAGTACACGCATCGAGCCGTGCGCCCGTCACCGTACGATCTGCTGGAGCGCCTCGACCGTCGCGTCGAAGGGCGCGCGATCGTCGAGCGGCTGCGCGAGGAAGCGCGCGATGGCCGGCAGGCGGGCGAGCGCGAGGTCGAGCTCCCTGTCCGTCCCCTTCACGTACGCGCCGAGCGTGACCAGATCGCGCTTGGCTTCGTGGTGCGCCACGAGCGCGCGGAGCCGCGCGGCGGCCGCCCGGTGCTCCGCGGTGGTGACCGCGTCCATCACGCGCGAGAGGGACACGGTCACGTCGACGGCGGGGTAGAGGCCCCTCGCGGCGATCGCGCGATCGAGCACGACGTGGCCGTCGAGGATCGCGCGCACCTCGTCCGCGATGGGCTCGTCCATGTCGCCCCCCTCCACGAGGACCGTGTAGATCGCGGTGATCGAGCCCGCCCTCGACTGGCCCGACCGCTCGAGCAGCCTCGGGAGCATCGCGAACACGCTCGGCGGATAGCCGCGGCGCGTGGGCGGCTCGCCCGCCGCGAGGCCGACCTCTCGCTGCGCGCGGGCGAAGCGGGTGATCGAGTCGACGAGGAGCATCACGCGCCTCCCCTGATCCCGGAAGTGCTCGGCGTAGGCGGTGGCCACCTGTGCGGCTCGAAGGCGCTCGAGGGCCGCCGCGTCGCTCGTCGCGACGACGACGACGCTTCGTCGCCGCCCCGCCTGCCCCAGCGCTCGATCGAGGAACTCGCGGACCTCGCGGCCCCGCTCGCCGACGAGCGCGACGACCACGACGTCCGCCTCCACGCCGCGCGCGACGGCGCCGAGGAGCGACGACTTCCCCACGCCCGACCCGGCGAACAGACCGACGCGCTGGCCCTCTCCGAGCGTCAGCAGGCCGTCGATCACGCGGACGCCAGTCGCGAGCGGGCGCGTGATGGGCCTTCGCTCGAGGGCCTCGGGTGGATCGCGGTCGACGGGGACGACCTCGCCGCCGTCGATCGGTCCCTCGCCATCGACCGGACGGCCCAGGCCGTCGACGACCCGCCCGAGCAGCGCATCCGACGCGCGGACCGCGAAGGCCCCCCCCGTGGACTCGACCTCGTCGTCCGGTCCGACCCCGGCGAGCGAACCGAAGGGGAGCGCGATGGCCTCGCCCTCCGCGAATCCGACGACCTCGCACGCCAGTCGCTCCCCCGGGCGGCGCCTCACGTGGACGAGATCGCCGACACGAACACCGGGCATCGTGAAACGGAGCGCGAGCCCGGTGACCCCGAGGACACGGCCCGTGACCCGGACCGACGGCGTACGTGCGAGGTGGGCGCGCAGGGCGTCGCGATCCATCCGGGCTCCCGGATCAGCTGCCGGCGGCCCGCCCGGTCGCCTTGCCCCCCGGCGCGGCCTCCGCGTCGCCGCCCTGAGGCGCTTGCGGCGCCACGACGCCGATGTCTCGTCGCGCCTCGGCGTGCGGACGGAGCTCCGCGTCGAGCTGCTCGAGGAGCGTCCTCGCCGTCGCCGTGAGCGTGTGCGGCACCTCGACCTCGATGACCGCGACCAGCGCGCCGCGGCCGCGACCGTCGAGGCGCGGGATCCCCTGGTTCTTCAGGGTGAGGACCGCGCCGGCGTGGGTGCCGGGTGGGATCTCGAGATCGGTGTACACGAGGCCCTCGGGCGAGAGCGCGGGCATCTTGACCGTGGCGCCGAGGGCGGCCTCCGTGAAGGCGACGGGGACCTTGGTGACGAGGTCGGCGCCGTCGCGCTCGAAGCGAGGGTTCTCCTCGACGTCGACGTCGACGTACAGGTCGCCCGAGGGAACGTTGGGCGCCGCCATGCCCTGGCCGGGCACGCGCAGGCGCTGGTTCGAGTCGATGCCGGCGGGGAACGCGACGACCACCGACCGTGACCGCTGGACGTACGCGTCGCCGTTACAGGTCTTGCACGGCGTCTTGATGACCATCCCCTGCCCACGGCACTTCGGGCACGGGGAGGTGAACATGACGAAGCCGCGCGCGCTCGACACCTGCCCCTGGCCGCGACACTGGGCGCACGGCTCGGGCTTGGTCCCGCTCTTGGCTCCGGTGCCGTCGCAGTCGGCGCAGGGCGCCGGAGCGTGGATCGTGACCTCGCGCTTGCAGCCGAACGCCGCCTCGACGAGGGTGAGGCGCTGCTGGACCTGGATGTCCTGGCCCTTGCGCTGACGACCGCGCTGCCTGCCCGCACCCCCGAACCCGAACCCACCCGAGAACATCTCCGAGAAGAGATCCTGCATCTGCGAGAACATGTCGCCGACGTCCCCGTCCCCCATCGCCCCGCCCTCGAGCCCGCTGTGCCCGAACTGGTCGTACACGGTGCGCTTCTGCTCGTCGGAGAGGACCTGGTACGCGCCGTTCACCTCCTTGAACTTCGCCTCGGCGGCGTCGTCATCGGGGTTGCGGTCGGGGTGGTACTTGAGCGCTTCGCGCTTGTACGCCTTGCGGATCTCCTCCGTGGACGCCGACCTCTGCAGGCCCAGGATTTCATAGAAACAGCGTTTCACAGCTCCCCTTGCCTACATCTACCGACTTCGATCCGCCAAGGTAACGACCCTTTTGGCGATGACAACCCCGAATTCGCGCGGCGACCTCTCGGTCCCGGGAAGCTCGCCCACCGAGGTCGGGCGACCTCGAGCGGGCACTCAGCCCCCTCGAACCTGTGTGGCGGTGACCATGGCGAGGTTCTGCTCGAGCTCCGTCACGCGCCAGTCCCGCGCGAAGACCTCGCCCTGGTACCGCGCCAGCTCGATGCCGAGTTGGCGGAGCTTCTCCTTCGCCTCGATGCGCTCCTGGGTGAGGAGATCGATCTCCTGGGCCTGGAGCTCCACGATGGACTGGGCCCTAAGGAAACTCGCCTCCAGCGCGTGGTAGGCGGCGGGGTCGATCGCCGGCCGACCGGCGGGTGGCGGGCCCGAGGCGCTGAGCGTGACGCCAGACGGCGACGGCCTCGGGATCACGGGCATCGGCGGGGACTGGGGAGCACGAGGCGGGCCTTCGTTGGCGCGCGCCAGCCGCTCCGCCCCGGCGACGACGGGAGCGCGAGCGGTCCGCTCGGGCGCCTCGCTCCCCGAAGCGCCGGCGCGAGGCAACGCCTCGGTCACTGCGGCTCCGAGCAGAGCACCCTGCGAGAGGCCGTCGATGAGATCGTGGATCATCCGCTCGCGCCGCTGCAGCTCCGCGTCCAGCTCGGCGACTCGCCGGCCACGCTCGCGGAGCTGCTCTTCGAGCGCCTGTACCTCGTGAGAGATCGTCTGCGTCAGCGCGGGCTGCTCGCGTTCGTAACGGACGGCGCGCGCCTCGCTCGCCGCCGCCTTGGCCTCGGCCGCGGACACCCGGGCCTCGGCCCCCTCGAGCGAGCGCCTCAGCTCGGAGAGGGTGCGCTCCGCCTCGCCGGCGCGCGCGTTCGCCGCCGCCGCCGCCTGTGCCGCTTCGTCCGCTCGCGCCTTCTCGGAGCCGAGGGCCTTCTCGGCCTCCTCGGCGCGCGTCTCGGCCTCCTCGGCCTGATCCTCGGCGCGATCGGCGCGGGCCTTCGCCGCGTTCGCTCGGGCGAGTAGCTGCGGGAGGTGCGCCGCCTTCGGGGCCACGTCACTCCCCTCCGCCAGCGCGGGCGCGCTGGGGAAGGAACCCGCGAGCTCGTCCTTCAAGTTCTCGAGCTGGTCATCCCGGAGGGCGACGGTGGACTCGACGTCGAACCCGCGCTTCGGCGTCGCCACGCGGATCGTGGGCCCGACGGGTACCTCCTTCTCGAGGCGCTCCTGCAGCAGCGCGACCTCGATCTCCAGCTTCTTGCGCGCCTTCCGCTCGAGGTCGGCCTCCTTCTGGAAGCGATCGGCCTCGCGACGCGCCGACTCGACGGTCTCGTCGAGCTCGCGCGTGGCCTGGACGAGGCGCTCCGCGCGGGAGAACTCCTGCTGCACGCGGGCTTCGGCCTGCTCGGCCCGGGTCAGGGCGGCGTCGGCCCGCGTCGCGGCGGCCTCGAGCGCTTCCTGGTTCGCCGGGGCCACGGCCGCGACGGCGCTCGCGGCCGCGGCGGCGCCGAGCCGCGTCGAGAGGGTTCGACTCTCCTCGAGCTGCGCGCTGAGCATCTCGGCCTGCAGCTTGACCTCCGCGAAGGCCGCGATGTCCGCGCCAGGTCGCTCCTCGGCGCCCGGCGGGAGCTGCACGATGAGGTACGGGTCGAGTTCGTGGTCCTCCTGGCTGCCCACGAGGACGTACGCCTCGACAGGCGGCTGCTCGGCGACGAGCTGGGTGTCGACGGTCACCGCCACGGCGTCGGCATCCGCGCCGAGCCGCGCGAAAGCCACGCCCGACCACGGGACGCGCCCGAGCACGGCGACGCGCTCGAACTGCAGCGCGACGAGGTCGAAGAGCTGCGCGTAGGAGAGGCCGCGCGCGCCCGTGATCTCGATGTTGGGCGCCGAAAGGAAGAGGCAGCCATCGCGCGAGAGGACGCGGCGCACGCGCGCGAGGAGCAACGCGGGATCGGACAGACCGGCCGGGTCGACGACGATGCCGCAGTCGAAGGCGCCGTCGCGGAACTCCAGCTCGCCCTCGGGCAGCGCGCGCGAGACGACCGGGAGCGTCGGACTGCCGCTCCCGTCGGAGGTGGGCGGAGGAGGGATGCGCGAGGGATCGGCGTCGAAGACGTGGACCGAGCGCGCGCCCAGCTCGATGAGCCGCTCGCCCAGGCCGAGGGACCCATCGCCGACGACGATGGCGCGCCGACCCCGGACGAAGGGCTCGACGTAGATCAGGAGCGCCTGCGCCAGGAACAACGCTTTCCGTTCGGCTCGGGACATGGGTGAGAGGCGCGCACTCTAACAGAATTCTGCGGCGCAACGTGGGGAAAACGCGCAGCTTTTCCGATCGGTCTTGCAAGAACGGAGGAGGGAGTTAAGAGAGGCACCATGCAGACACGCCACGCCTTCGAGGCCGAGGTCTCTCAGCTCCTCGAGCTCGTCATCGGATCGCTCTACACGCGCAAGGAGATCTTCCTCCGCGAGCTGGTCTCGAACGCGCAGGACGCGCTCGACAAGCTGCGCTTCCGTGCAGTGACGGAGCCAGAGCTGATGGCGGGCGACGGGACGCTCGAGGTGCGCATCCGGGTCGACGCGGAGCCGGGGGTCCTCGTCATCGAGGACACGGGCGTGGGGATGACGGAGGCCGAGCTCGCGAAGAACCTCGGGACCCTCGCGCACTCCGGGACCAAGGCGTTTCTCGAGAAGCTGGGCGAGAGGCGCGGCGACGTGTCGCTGATCGGCCAGTTCGGGGTGGGGTTCTACAGCGCCTTCCTGGTCGCCGACCGCGTCGACGTGGTGTCGCGCGCCGCGGGCCACGACCAGGCCTTCAGGTGGTCGAGCGACGCGAAGAACGGCTTCACCATCGAGCCGGCCGAGCGCGCGGCGCGCGGCACCGAGATCCGCCTCCACCTCAAGGCGGACCTCGCCAAGGAGTACCTCGACCGCTGGCACATCAAGGACCTCGTGCGGCAGTACTCCGACTACGTGTCGTACCCCGTCAAGCTCGAGGTCGAGAAGGAGGGGCCGGACGGGCAGAGGGAGCTCGAGCAGATCAACCGAGCCAAGGCCCTCTGGCAGCGGCCCAAGGCGGAGATCTCGAGCGAGGAGTACGAGGAGCTCTACAAGCACATCACCCACGACTACGAGCCACACCTCGCGCACACGCACTTCAAGGTCGAGGGGACGATGGAGTTCTTGGGCCTCCTGTACGTGCCGCGACGCGCGCCGTTCGACCTCTTCAACCCGTCGGGCAAGCGCGGGCTCCGCCTCTTCGTGCGGCGCGTGTTCATCCTGGAGGACGCGCAGGAGATCCTGCCGGTGTACCTCCGCTTCCTTCGCGGCGTGGTCGACTCGGACGATCTGCCGCTCAACGTGTCGCGCGAGACCCTGCAGGAGTCGCGCGTCCTCCACGCGATCAAGAAGCAGGTGACCAAGAAGGCCCTCGACCTGCTCGACGACCTCGCGAAGGACAAGCCCGAGGACTACGCGATCTTCTGGAAGGCGTTCGGCGCCGTCCTCAAGGAGGGGCTCGCCGGCGACTCCGCGGAGAAGGACCGGATCGCCAAGCTCCTGCGGGCGCCGAGCACCAAGGAGGCGGCCGGCGGCCTCGCGAGCTTCGACGCGTACAAGACGCGCATGCCCGAGGATCAGAAGGCCATCTACTACCTCTACGGCGAGTCGGAGGACGTGCTCCGGAGATCCCCGTACCTCGAGGCGCTCGAGAAGAAGGGGTTCGAGGTGCTCTTCTTCACCGATCCGGTCGACGAGTGGGCGATGAGCGGCCTCGGCGAGTACGACAAGACTCCCCTCGTGAGCGCCATGCGCGCGGACCTCGAGCTCGAGAAGACCGCCGAGGAGACGGAGAAGGAGCGCAAGGACAAGGAGGCCCTCTCGCCGCTCCTCACCCGCATCACCAAGGTCCTCGGCGACCGGGTGCGGGAGGTCAAGCTGTCCGACCGTCTGACGGACTCCCCCGCCTGCCTCGTGCTGACGAAGACGGCCGCCCCGGCGTTCATGGAGAAGCTCCTGCGGGAGAGCGGGCGGAAGGTCCCGCACGAGAAGCGCATCTTCGAGATCAACGCGGCCCACCCGCTCATGAAGAACCTCGCGAGCAAGATCGAGGTGGAGAGCGCGAACGTCGAGGGCATCGACGGGTGGATCGAGGTGCTCTACGACCAGGCGCTGCTCTCCGAGGGATCGCCGCTCGAGGACCCCAACGGCTTCGCCCGCAGGGTCACCGCCATGCTGGTGGAGCTCTCGGCGCGGTAGGGTGACGTCTGCGCGCGGGCGAGGGCCGTGATATCTCGTAGCCCGGCCCTGGCAGAAGTCCGGGAACCATGTAGCATCGAAAGGAGGTGTCCCTTCCGCGGGGGGGCGCCCGAGAAGAGGAGATCCATGTCCAAGCGTGTACGGCCGTTCGTCCTGTTCCTGCTCGCCTCCTGCGCGTCGGATCCCATCGCCGCGACGACACCCGGCACGAACTCGCCGACCGAGACGCCAGCGCCGTCCCCCACGACGACGACCACCACGGATACCCCTCCGCCGCCCCCTCCGCCGCCCCCTCCCCCTCCGGAGGACCCGGTGGCACGGATGCTCCTCCTTCGCATGATCCGCTGGCCAGGGGGAGGTCGGGAGGCCACGGTGGGGATCTTCGACCAGGCGACGGGCAAGCCGTTCGCGGGGGACCTGTCGACGCGGATCCTCATGACGCCTCCCGACGGAATCAAGGGTACCGCCAAGGCGCACAAGGTCTCGATCGAGCCTGGCTACACCGCGGTGCTCCTCCCCCCGAGCCAGACCGCCACCGAGCGCGCCTCGCTCGCCCAGGACATCCTGACGTTCGTCGCCGCGCGACCGCCGAAGGAGCGCGTCGCGCTCTACCGCCACGGGAGCGCGATCCAGATCTTCTCGAACTTCCAGGAGGATCGGAGCGAGCTGCGCGAGGCTCTCGACCGCTACAAGGCCGGTACTTCGGACGCCGCTCCGCTCGCCTCGGCGATCGCCGTGGCCACGGTCGCGCAAGAGCTCGAGGAGGTCGGCGGGCCGGGGCCCGATGTGATGCGCACGCTCGTGGTCCTCGCGAAGGATCCGAAGACGGTCGACACGGCGGCGACCGACGTGTTCGTGACGGCGGTGACCCCCGACGCGACCGGGCTCGGCGCGGCGGCGGCGGCGATCGACGATCTACGGAAGAACGCGTTCTACAAGGTCGGCGTGTGCAGCGTGGAGGCCAAGGTCGCGGTGTCGTTCAAGGTCGAGAAGACGAAGGGGAGCCTGCCGGCGGCGCTGCCCGCCACCCTCCCGGAGGAGGCCGGCGCCACGTGCAGCGTCGACGCGATCGACTCGACCAAGCGCGTGTTCACACCACGCATCGAGCTCGTGTTCGACGACGACCAGCGCGCCGCCCACGCGGTTCGCATCCAGGCGACGCAAGGCGGGACGTTCAACGAGGCGCTCGCGAAGAGCGACTTCCAGACCGGCGTCAGGCTCGCTCCCGGGCAGCCCGTGCTGCCCGCCACGGCTCACCTCCACGGCCTGAGCTCGCTGCGGTGCGCGCGGAAGCACTACGTCCTCCAGCTCGACGGACCGGCCCGCCACCTGATGCCGGACTCGGCGACGGACGAGTTCATCCTCATCTCGCTGTGCGACGACGCGGCGTACGTGTACTCGCCGACGGCCTACGAGCTCATGTACCCCGACCTGTTCATGTCGCGCCGGCGCTTCGTCGAGCTCGTGATCGACGGATCCATGCGCGGGGTCTACATGCTGATGGAGAAGCCCCGCGAGGAGATGGTGCGGGCAAGCGCGCGAGTGTCCACGGTCCTGCGCCGGGCCTACCCGTCTGGGGGCGCCGACCAGTTCGAGGTGAACTTCCCCAACACCGGCGACCTGACGCTGCCCGTGAAGCGCTACAACACGTTCAAGGCGACGTTCATGGGGCTGTCGGGCGCGCCCCTCATCGCCGCGCTGCGAAACCAGATGGATCTGGACCAGTACCTCCGGTTCATGGCGAGCCAGTCGATCCTGCAGTCGGGCGACTACATCGACGAGATGTACTACGTGGGCGCCGAGCAGGCCGACGGCAAGGGGGGCACCCACGAGCGGTACCGCTTCAACATGTGGGACGCGGAGGGCTACACCCCCTGTCACGGAGGCGGCACCGCCGCGTGGCCCGACCCCGACGGGCTCGCGTACTGCGCGGAGGCCGAGCTGGACAAGAAGATCCTCCCCGATCCTGAGGTGTACAAGCTCTTCGTCGCCCAGATGGAGGCGGCCCTCGCGGGGAACCTGCGCCGCGAGCGGGTCGCGGCCGAGCTCGACGCCACGCGCGTGAAGCTCCAGGCCAGGCTCGTGGACCCCCCGGTCTGCGCCGCGATGACCGAGCTCCTCGCGTTCAACGCCGGCGCGGCCGACTGCGCGGTGGCCCGCACCGTCATCGCCAACCGCGCGACCGCCCTCCTGGCCGCCCACGACGCACGACGCGCGCTGCTCGCCGACCGCATCGCGGCGTACAAGGCGAAGCCCTGAGAGCGGGAGGGTGACCGTGCGCCTCGGGCTTCGTGCCGTCCTCTCGTCGGCGATCCTCCTCGCGGTCGTGGCCTGCGGCGGAGACGACGCCAGCGTACCCGGCGGCAGCGCGAGCGCCGACGCCGGCGGAGACGACGGCGCGCGGCCGCCCGAAGCGGGGCCGGCCGGCCCGATCCACCACTGCGCGACCAAGCACCTACCCGCGTGGTCGCGATCCCGAGCCCGCTTCGGCGGCGCGGCCACGCTCAACGAGATCATGTACCACCCCGCCGGCGACGGCCCGGAGTGGATCGAGATCTACAACCCGCTCGCCTTCGACTTCGACCTGTCGGGCTTCCGTCTCGACGGCGCGGTGCACCTCGACTTCCCCGCGGACACACGCATCCCGCCGCGCGGCTACCTGGTCGTGGCGTCCCGCGCGGGCGTGGCGGGCGCGCTCGGAACCTTCTTCACCGGCAGCCTGCCCGACGACGGCGGTACCGTCGAGCTCTGGAACAACGCGGGTCGTCTGATGGATCGGGTCGCCTACGACGACGATGCCCCGTGGCCGGTCACGGCCGACGGCGCAGGCGCGTCGCTGGCCAAGCGGGATCCCGAGACCGCGAGCGGCCTCGCGGAGGCGTGGACGCATAGCGCGCGGATCGGCGGAAGCCCGGCGGCCGCGAACCCGGCGCCCCCCGACGTCGTCGCGCTGGCGCTCAGCGAGGTCGGACCCGCGGGTGCGAATGGCTGGATCGAGCTCACCAACCGCTCGGGGACGCCGGTCACGACCGGGGGCGAGCGCATCCGCGCCGGCACGCGCGAGCACGTGATGGCCCCGCGCACGCTCGCGCCTGGCGAGCTCCTCGTCCTCGACGCCGCGACCCTGGGCTTCCCGCTCGTGTCCGGCGAGCCGCTCTACCTCGTCGACGCCGACGGCGCAGGCGTGCTCGACGGGGTCCGCATCGCGGCGGTGCCGCGCGCGCGCCCAAAGGACTCGCTCGACTGGCGCTACCCCGACCTCGCCAGCCCGGGCGCCGCGAACGCGTTCGTGACGCGCGAGGGCGTCGTCATCCACGAGATCATGTATCACGCGCCGCCGGTCCCGGGCGCCGACGGCACCCTCGCGGACGGCGCGCTCGAGTGGATCGAGCTCCACAACCGGGGAACCGCGGACGTCGACGTGAGCGGCTGGCAGCTCGTGGACGCCGCGGCTTTCGAGCTGCCGGCACGCACCAAGCTCGCCGCGGGGGGCTACATGATCCTCACCAGCGACGCCGCCCTGTTCGCCGCGACCTACCCGGGCGTGAAGGCGCCGGTGCTGGGACCGTTCGCGGGCGGCCTCGCGGACGGGGGCGATCGCATCGAGCTCCGCGACGCTTGCGGCAACCCGGTCGACGTCGTGCGTTACTCCGACGACGGCCGGTGGCCCGCGGTCACCGACGGCGGCGGCGCCTCGCTCGAGGTCCGCGACGCGCGCGCCGATCGCCGCGCGCCGGAGGCGTGGGCGGCGAGCGACATCGCATCGCGCGCGACCTGGCAGACCCTCACCTACGAAGGCACGGCCGCGGCGAGCCCCGTCGGTCCCGACGGGCAGTGGCACGAGCTGGTGATCGGGTTGCTCGACGCCGGCGAGGTGCTCCTCGACGACGTCCACGTCACGGTCGATCCCGCCACCACCCCCACCGAGCTCGTTTCAGGCGGAGACTTCGAGGGCGGCGCCGCGGCGTTCCGCTTCCTCGGGAACCACCGGGCGGCCGAGGTGATCGTCGATCCGACCGACGCCAAGAACCACGTGCTCAGGCTCCGGGCGACGGGCCCCACCGAGCACATGCACAACCACATCGAGACCACGCTCGCGGGCGGCCACGCCATCACGAACGGCCGAACGTACCGCGTCTCGCTGCGCGCGCGCTGGCAGGGTGGGAACAACCTGCTCAACACGCGCCTCTACTTCAACCGACTCGCGCGCACGACCGCGCTTTCCACCGTCCTTGCGCCGGGGACTCCGGGGGCCCCGAACAGCCGCGCCGAGGCGAACATCGGGCCCACGTACCGCGATCTCCGGCACGCGCCGGCGGTACCCGCCCCCGGTGATCCCGTCGAGGTCTCGGTGGTCGCCGCGGATCCGGACGGCGTCGCCAGCCTGCAGCTCAGCTACGCCGTCGACGGCGCCGCGGCCAGCTCGATCAAGATGACCGACGTGGGCGGTGGCCGGTACACCGTGAAGGTGCCCGGGCAACCCGCCGGAGCGGTCGTCCAGTTCTGGATCGAGGCCGCCGACGCGCGCGGCGCGACGGCGATGTTCCCCGCCGGAGGCCCCGCGTCACGCGCGATGTGGAAGGTCGACGACGGCCAGGCCGCGAAGAACGGCCTCCACAACCTGCGCATCGTGATGAAGGCGACCGACAGCGCGTGGCTCTTCGCCGCCCCCAACCTGATGAGCAACGACTGGGTCGGGGCCACCGTGGTCTACGACGAGCGCGTCGTCACCTACGACGCGGGCGTGCGGCTCAAGGGGAGCGAGCGCGGGCGCACGACCACGCCGCGCATCGGCTTCGGCCTACGCTTTCCGGCGGAGAACCCCTTTCGCGGCATCCTCAAGACCGTCCTCGTCGATCGGTCGGGGGGCACGGGCTACGGGCAGCGCGAGGTCTTCTTCTTCCAGGCCATGAACCGCGCCGGCGCGGTGCCGAGCCAGTACGACGATCTCATCAAGATCCTGTCCCCGCGCACCGATCTCCACGGGCCGGCACACCTCCAGCTCGCGCGCTTCAGCGACCTCGTGCTCGAGAGCCAGTTCGATCGCGGCAGCAGTGGCGACGTGTTCGAGTACGAGCTCATCTACTACCCGCGCACGACCATCGACGGTACGCCGACGGGGCTCAAGCTGCCGCAGCCGGACAGCGTCGTCGGGACGAGCCTCCTCGATCTCGGGCTCGACAAGGAGGCCTACCGCTACGACTTCATCCTCAAGACCAATCGCTGGCGCGACGACTACCGCGGCTTCATCCGCTTCGTGCGCACCTTCGGCCAGACGGGCGCCGCGTTCGACGCGCAGGTCGGCGACGTCATCGACGTCGATCAGTTCCTGCGCGCCTTCGCGTTCGCGACGCTCTCGGGCGCGACCGACAACTACGCGAGCGGCGCGCAGCACAACGCCGAGTTCTACATCCGCCCGTCCGACGGCCGCGCGCTGTACTTCCCCCACGATCTCGATTTCCTCACAGGTCCGACCGCGTCGTTCGTCGGGAGCCCCGATCTCGCGCGCCTCATCACCGTGCCGGCGCGCGCGCGCGCGTATTACGGGCACCTGAACGACATCATCACCACGAGCTTCAACGCGACGTACATGCGCCACTGGAGCGAGCAGATGGGCGCGCTCGTGCCCGGCCAGGACTTCGCGGCCCACCTGCAGTACATCGTCGATCGGGGCAACTGGGTCCGGAGCGGCGCCGCGAACTCGATCGAGAACGCGATGCCGGTCGTGCCCTTCACGATCTCCACGAACGGCGGCGCGCCGCTCTCGGTGACGACGGCCTCGATCGATCTCGACGGCCAGGGGTGGGTCGACATCGGGAGCATCCGGCGTTCGGGTGCCGCGAAGCCGCTCGCGCTCGCGTGGCCCACGGCGTCGACGTGGCGCGCGACCTTGCCGCTCGCGTGCGGGCCGAACGTGCTCGCGCTCGAGGCGGTGGACCGCCACGCCACGGTGATCGGGACGGCCTCGATCACCGTGACCCGCACCGGCGCGGGCTGCCCGTGATTCCGCCGTCCGGCAGCGGTCGGCGCTAGTCGGCGCTAGTCGCAATGCCGTTCGGTTAGGCGCGATCCAGCGAAAAAGGAGGGGTGCCCCCACTCGCCGCGCTGCGCGCGTCGGTCTCCCCCAAATCGCGCGCTACGCGCGCTCAAGAGCTGTCCAACAATTGCCCGGGGCTGCCCTTCGTTGACGTTGACGTTGACGTGAGCGTTGACGGCGACGGCGACGGCGACGGCGACGGACTGGCGAGCTGGATGTGCGCTTCGAAGGCGTTTCCTCGCAAAATCT
>SXNL01000039.1 GCA_005777185.1 Myxococcales bacterium | reverse complement strand
GCGACGGTGCGGTTGTCCTCGCCCGCCTGGTTGGTGGAGCCGAAGACGACCTGATCGACACGGTCGCACGCCGAGGGGACGCGCGCGAGGAGCTCGGTGACGACGTGGGCAGCGAGGTCATCGGCACGGACGGCGGAGAGCGCCCCGCGGTGGCGGCCGATGGGGGTGCGGAGGGCCTGTACGATGTAGGCAGGGCGGAGGGTCATGGCGCGGGCGGAGCGTAGCACCTGTCCGCCGTCCGCTGTCCGCCGTCCGCGGCGGGGCGTCGCGGCGGGGCGTCCGCTGGCGCCCTCTTCGCCGTAGCGAAGCGCGGGGAGCCTGGTATCGTCCGTACCATGAAGCTCTCCTCGCTCCTCGTCGCGTGCCTGGGCCTGTCCGTCTGCGCGCTCGGCTCGGGCTGCTCCTCCGACGCCACGGACGACAGCGACTCCGGCGGGGCCTTCACGACGAGCCGCGATCCCAGCCGCCTCGTCGACGCCCCGTTCTACTTCTCGGTACCCAAGTCCGCCGTCACGGTGCCGCTCGCGCGCGACAAGTACCCGTACCCCACGGTGTGGAATCAGTCGATCGAGGTGAAGGAGGCCGGGCTCCGCCTCATCGCGGTGCAGCAGACCAGCACGCGGCAGGGCGCCAAGCAGGCCGCCCGCCGCGACATGGCCGTCAAGCTCGCCTCCGCCGGCGTCCTCCAGGACGGCGACATCGCCCTCACCTTCCGGCCCGAGCTCGCCGGCACGATGGCCTACCCGCACATCCAGATGGGCTCCACCCACGCCGGGCTCGTCTACACGCAGAACGGCGCGGCCTTCAACATCGACAGCCCGCTCGACGGCGAGTACGTCGGGCAGTTCGACACCGCCCACTACGCGGGCAACGGCGCCGCCGATCCTGGCACCGACGCGCTCCACATCGTGCGCCCCCGCGCGATGAACGATGCCCGCCGCGAGCGCCTCCGCGGCTGGATCGGAACGCTGAAGACGAACCTCCCGCGCCTGCGCGGAGAGCGCCAGCAGATCATGTTCCAGAGCGACTACCTCACGCCCATCTACGCGGCGACGCGGCAGACGACGCGGCAGACCGTCACGAAGCTCGGGCAGATCATCGCGGAGCAGGACAAGACGACCAAGCTGCCCATGTACTGCTCCGAGTTCGCCTGGCACATGATCGCGCTCTCGAACTGCACCACGGACGACATCAAGACGGCCCCCGCGGGCGGCGCCGCGTGCGTGGACGAGGCGTTCGCGCCGATGCCGCTCGTGTCGAGCGACGCCGGCGTGGTCGGCCTCGCGGAGGGGCCTCTCCTCGCCCTGCTGGCCGCGCCCGCGGCGGAACGGGCGGGCCTGGCCGCGAGCGTGTTCCAGACGGGGAACAACGCCGGGCGCCTCTCGTCCGGCCACCGCGCCGTGGCCGACCAGGTGGCACCCCTCATGGCGGGGCTCGGGCAGTACTACGGCGCGCGCGCACAGGGTGCCACGCTCGAGCAGACGCGCGCGGCGACGACCGAGCTCAACAACGGCGTGAGCAACGTCGGGAACTACTCGCCCACGGCGTTCCTCGTCAACGCCATGCAGGACACCGGGGCCCGCAAGCTCGACTACGTCGTGACGGTCGTCTTCACGGACGCGGCGGGGTACACGAAGGCGAAGGGGCTGGCGCGCAACCCGGTGCCCTGACGCGGCTCAGATCGGCTGCGCCACCCCGTCCACCCACCGGTAGAAGCCCTCTCCCGTCTTCTTCCCCAGCCGCCCCGCGCGCACCATCTGGCGCAGGATCGCGGGCGGCCTGAACTGGTCGCCGATCTCCCGCTGCAGGTGTTCCAGGATCGCGAGCCGCACGTCGAGGCCCACGAGATCGGTGAGCTTGAGCGGGCCCATCGGGTGGCGGTAGCCGAGCTCCATGCCCCGATCGATGTCGGCCGCGCTCGCGACGCCCGTCTCGAGCATCCGCATCGCCTCCGCGCCGAGGATGACGCCCAGCCGGCTCGTCGCGAAGCCGGGCACGTCGCGGACGAGGATCGGCGTCTTGCCGAGCCCGCGCGCGAAGGCCAGGGAGGCCTCGATCGTGGACTCGCTCGTGGTCATGCCGCGCACGACCTCGAGGAGCTCCATGACGGGCGGCGGGTTGAAGAAGTGAAGGCCGATCGTGCGCTCCGGCGCGCCGATCCGCCGACCGAGCTCCGTGATCGAGAGCGACGACGTGTTGGATGCGAGGATCGCGTGCGGCGACGCCGCGCCGACGACCTCCGCGAACAGCGCCGCCTTGAGCGCCATGTCCTCGGGGACCGCCTCGATCACCAGATCGGCGCCGAGCGCGGCGTCGGACGCGGAGGTGCCCACCGACAGGTGCTTCAGCGTCGACGCGCGCGTGTCCTGGGTGATCTTCCCCTTGTCGGCGAGCTTCCCCAGCTTCTCCGCGATCTGGTCGAGCGCGCGTTTCGCGGCTCCCTCGTGGGCATCGAACATCCGCGTCTCGTGACCCGCCGCCGCGGTCACCTGAGCGATGCCCTGCCCCATGGTCCCCGTCCCGAGGACGGTCACGATCAGAGTCCGGCCTGTCACCTGTTCGCTCCTTGCTGGATTGTCGCGACGCGAACGGGCATCCTAGCCGTGAGGCGAGCGGCTTGGCGAGAATCATCCTCGTGGACGACAGCGCGAGCGCCCGTGCGCTCCTCTCGGCGCGCCTGACCGCCGCGGGCCACCTCGTGGAGGACGTGGCGACCGCCGCGGAGGCCGTCGAGCGCGCGCTCGCAAAGCCGCCGAACGCCGTGGTCACCGACCTCTGGATGCCCGGGATCTCCGGCCTCCAGCTGTGCCGCCTGCTCCGCGCGGAGCCGACGACCTCGCACGTGCCGATCCTCCTCGTCACCGCAACGGAGGAGCGCCGGTCGCGCTTCTGGGCACGACGCGCGGGCGCGACCGTGTACCTCACGAAGGCCGAGGCGGACCGGCTCGTCGCCGTGCTGGCCGACATCCCGACCATCCCGCCCCCTCCGCTCTCGGCGTCCATCGCCCTCCGCGGCACGGTGCCCGAGCGCCTCTCGCAGCTCCTGGACATCGCGCTCTTCGAGTCGACGATCGCGGGGGAGGTGCGCGCCCTCGCGCAGAGCGCCGACGACATCGAGAAGGCGTTCGCCGCGCTCGCCGCGCTCGCGTCGGACGTGATCGGCTACCGCTGGCTCGCCCTCTCCATCGTCGGCCAGCCACGGCTCTTCGTGCACAGCCACGCGGGGCTCGTCGAGGCGGCCGAGCGGGAGGCCCGCGACGCGCTCGGCGTGCAGGCGCCGCCGGAGCGCCGGCAGAAGAAGGCCGACACGCTGCACATGCTCGCGGACGACCGCGCGGTGGAGAGCGAGTGGTCCTCGGCGCCGATCGTCGAGGAGGTCCACTTCGGACGGTCCCTCCTGGCGACGATCGCGCTCGGGCCGGGCCGGCGGGGCGCGTCCATCGACGACCGGAGCTTCCTCTCGCTCCTGGCGCGCGAGCTCGGCGGCCCCGTGCAGATGATCGCGCTCGTGGCCGCGGCGCGCAGGCTCGCGAACACGGACTCGCTCACCGGCCTTCTGAACCGGCGCGCGTTCGTCGAGGCCGTCGTCGCGGGCCGAGCGCGCATGACGCCGCTCTCGCTCTTGCTCCTCGACATCGACCACTTCAAGAAGGTCAACGACACGCGCGGTCACGACGCGGGCGACGCCGTGCTCCGCGGCGTCGCCAAGGTCCTCGGGGCCATGGGCCGGCGGAGCGACCTCGTCGCGCGCTGGGGCGGCGAGGAGTTCGTGGTCGCGCTCGCGCAGACCTCGGAGCCCGGGGCGCGCGTCGCCGCCGAGCGCGTGCGCCGGGCGATCGCGGAGACGGACTACGAGCTCCCGAACGGCGACTTCATGAACGCGACGGCGTCGATCGGGCTGGTCACCGAGACGGGCGACGCCTGGGAGCTCGACGAGGTGCTCTCGCGCGCGGACAAGGCGATGTACGCAGCGAAGAGCCGGGGACGGAACCGGGTGGAGGTGCTGTGATGGGCACCGCCTGAGGAATCCCCTCATTTTCGAGCCCGAGCCCGAGCCCGAGCCCGATTCCTGCGCAACGAACCCGCGGTTCGTGCCGACTGGCGGGCATGGACGGGTTCGAACATGAGCGACTCGACGTCTACCGTGCGCGCATCGAGCTGGTGGCGGGGGCGGACCAGCTCGCG
>SXNL01000299.1 GCA_005777185.1 Myxococcales bacterium | reverse complement strand
CGTCAAGGACGGCTGCGGTCTCGGTCGCCGAGCGGCGCGCCATGCGGTAGAAGCGCGCCTTGTCCGCCGGAGCGAACTCCCCGGCGCCTTCCGCGATGTTGAGGGGGATCGAGGCGACAGCTCGCCGAAGTTGATCGCTGAGGTAGGCGGGGCCCCTCGGAGAGCGGTCCGCGAGCTGGTCCGCCCCCGCCACCCGCTCGATGCTCGCACGGTAGACGTCGAGTCGCTCATGTTCGAACCCGTCCAGGCCCGCCGGTCGGCACGAACCGCGGGTTCGTTGCGCAGGAATCGGGCTCGGGCTCGGGCTCGGGCTCGAACATGTGGGGATTCCTCAGCCCCGCGACCCGTCACCCGATCCCGCGTCGCGTCTCCCGCCCGGGGATCCCCGTCCCCGCCAGCCTCACCGTCGTCACCCGCCGCCCGCCGTACGCCACGTCGCTCGACTCCTGCACCCGGACGAGGTGCCCGCCTTCCACCATCATCACCATCACGGCCCGCTCCGCGCTGACCGCCGTCGACAGCGCGAGGCCGCCGGGGGGGGCGTCGCGGAGGAGCGCGATGCCGCGGTGCAGCGTCTGTCCGAAGTACTCCACCGCGTCGCCGCGCGTCAGCGCCAGGCATCTCCCCTCGTGCACGGCGATCCGCACGACCACGTCGGGGGCCGCCGTGCCCGCGCCACGCGCCACGGCAAGCGCGGCGCGCACAGCGGGCAGGGTCGAGGTGAACGCCGCGTGGAGCGCGTCGGTGGCGAGCGTGCCGGACACGACCTGGCCCGTCTCTTTTCGTGCCTCCGCCGCCAGTAGCTCCTCGAGGCGGGCGAGGCGCTCGCATGTCGGGCCGTCCCCGATCTTCTCGAACAGCGCATCGCGATCGGCGATCTCCAGGAAGACGAACGTCATCCGGCCCACGGACACGTGCTCGCCCTTCGCGAGGAGATCGCCTGGCCGCACGTCCCGGAACGTCGGATGGGTCAGCGCGTGCGCGGCCGTCACCCCGTCCGTCCGGGCGCCCGGGATCTCCACGCGAAGCGTCTCCTCGCGGTCCGTGTCGTTGCGGAGGATCAGCGTCACGGGGCCCGCGGCGACCATCGCGGGGTAGAGGTCCAGCGATGCCTCGCCGAGGACCGCGTCGCACCTCGGTTCGTACCCCATCGCGCTCGACACGAGCTCGGCCGACACGAGCCCGTCCGCGCCCACCACGCGGTAGTTCCCGCGCGGGAGGTCCACCGTCACCGTCCGCGTCTCGAACGGATCGAGGATCTGCTGCATGAGGACGTGCGGCCTGAGGGCGGGTGCCCCCTTGCAGTACGTCTCGCGCTCGGTCCTCCGGATGCGCTCGGCGGGCCCGAAGACCAGCTCGACGCCCTCCGCGAGATCGCGCTCGAACGTGTCGAGGCACCCCTGGCACTTCCCCGTCCGCCGTAGCTCGCCGAGGGCGCCGAGGGTCTCGTGCGCGACGCGGCAGGTCGGGCAGACGACGTCCCACTGCGGCTCGAGCAGGCCGACGCCGTGCGCGTGGATGAACAGGTCGAGCGTCTCGGCGCGATCGGTGCCCCAGGCGTCCGCGAGCGCGAAGGGGCGGAGCGTCGCGAGCACCTGGTCGGGAGAGAACAGCAGCAGGCGCGTGAGCCGCGCGAGGATGTCGGCCCCGAAGCCGCACTCCCGTCCGAGGCGCTCGATGCCCCGGTGCACGGCGTCGATCGCGTCGCCCTCCGGGGCGTGCGGCGGCTCGAACGGATCCTCGTCCGTCCCTCGCTGGAGGACCTCGTCGAGCCGGCGGTAGCTGCGGTCCATGTTGCGCGCGGCGCGCTGGTTGATCTCGACGAACGCGGCGATCTCCCCGAGGACACCGCGCGGCACGACCGACACCTCGTGCACGAGCTCCGTGCCGCCGTCCCGCGGCGCCAAGGTCACGCGGTTCCACAGCGCCGAGATCGGCCCGGCGCTGTATGCGCGGTACACGGAGTGCTCGCGCTCCTTCACCCACTCGAACGGGTACTCGCGCCACTCGACCCCGACCCCCATCGCGCGCATCCGCCCCGTGCGGACGGGCCGAGCCGGCTCCTCGGCCGAGGCGGCGTCGACGAAGTCGACCTTGGACAGGCCGATGGCCTTGTTGAACCGATCCGTGTTCGCGACGTGCGGCCACAGCTTCTCCGGCGGCGATGCGAGATGCCACGACCAGCGGAAATGCTTCTTCGCGTCTGCGCGACGCGGACGCGGGGAGGGCGGCGTCGTCGAGACGGACCGCGGCACGTATCTGGCCCGCTCGATGCCGACCAGCTGATCCACCGGCTTTCCCTCGGCGATTGCCGACAGCGCCTCGAACACGGCGCGGCCGGAGCGGAAGCGGGCCGCGGGATCCTTCGCGAGGCACTTCGCGACCACGGCCTCGAGGTCGGCGTGCGCGGAGGGCGTGCGGCTCCGGAGGGTCGGCGCCGGTTGCATGAGCACGTTGTAGAACATCGTCTGCGTGGTCGGCCCGTCGAACGCCCGTGTCCCGGTGATCATCTCGAACAGCAGGAGCCCGATCGCGTGCACGTCCACGCCGGGCGCCGGCGGCTCGCCGCGCACCTGCTCCGGCGCCATGTACCCGGGCGAGCCCACCGGCTTCCCCTCGTAGATGTCCGGGCCGGACGCCTCGCTGTGGGCGATGCCGAAGTCGAGGACGCGGGCGCGCTCCTTCGTGTCGATGATGATGTTGCGAGGCTTGAGGTCCCGGTGCGTGATCCCCACCTCGTGCGCCGCGGCGACGGCGCTCGATACGTCGAGGCCGATGGCGATGGCGCGCGCCTGGGTCAGGGGGCCGTCCATGAGCACCGTCTTGAGGTCGGTGCCATCGACCAGGTCCATGGTGTAGTAGGGCTGCCCGTCGAGGGTCAGGCCCACGTCGTGGACGCGCACGATGCCCGGATCCCCGATCTTCGCGGCGAGGTGCGCCTCGCGGCGGAGGTCGTCCTCGTGCGCGGGATCTCCCCCCGCGTTGCGGACCTTGAGCGCGACGGTGCGGTCGAAGCGGTGCTCGAGCGCCTCGAAGACCACGCCCATGCCACCCCGGCCGAGCACCCGCACGAGGTCGTACCCCGCGACCGTGGGTGTCCCCTCGAAGCGCCGGGCCGCCCCGCTCATCTGGACCGAGGTGGCGTCGTCCCCATCGACGTGCGGCCCGTGGACGGTGGTGTTATCCGGGTCGTCCGTCACCGCGAGAGAATAGCAGCTTCCCGAGGCCCGCCGCGCCCGGTTCCGCATCTCGGATCGGGACCCTCGCCTTGCGCGACGGAGCGATGTGGCCGTCCTCGGGTTCATGGATGAACGCCCCTTTCGTGGGACCATTCCGCCGCCGTCGAGCCGTGCGAGCTTGCCACCGCCGCAGGAGCGCCTGAGCTTCCCACCGCCGCCGAGCCGCGCGACCCTCCTGCCGCCCTCGAGCGCCGGGAGCATGCTGCCGCCCTCGAGCGCGGGGAGCATGCTGCCGCCGTCGAGCCGTGCGAGCTTGCCACCGCCCTCGAGCCGGGCCAGCCTTCCGCCGCCGTCGCGGGCGAGCCTTCCGCCGCCGTCGCGGGCCAGCCTCATCCCGCCCTCCATACGCAACTCGATTCCTCCGTCGGTGCGCAACTCGCTCGCGCCGGTCGCGATCACGGTCGCGTCCGCCTTCAACCAGGGGTGCGCCATCGAGTCCGGCGCGCCGGACGCGGAGGTGGGCGCGATGATGGGGGCATCGCGTGAAGGCCTGCCGCGGGTCCCGCTCGCGGACCTCCACCACATGCGCGTGCCGAAGGTCCCGCTCGACCTCACCGACGGCCCCGCGCCGATGACGCTCGACGATCTCGAGGTCACGCTCGGCGAGGTGTCCGAGCTCCGCCCCCGGAACATGATGTCCGAGAGCCCCAAGATGCGGGCCTTCTCGCGCAGCGGCGCGGGCGACGCTGCCGAGCTGGCGTTCGAGTACGGCGGACAGACGGACACGGTCTCGCGCCTCGCAAGTGGCGAGGTGCGCGAGCAGGTAGGGCTCAAGCTACGTGCGGAGGATGGCTGCAACCTCGTCTACGTCGTGTGGCGCATCCACCCCGTGCCGGAGCTGGTCGTGCAGCTCAAGACGAACCCCGGCGCGCGCACGCACGCCGAGTGCGGGGTCGACGGGTACGAGCTCCAGAAGCCGGCGTGGCGCACGGCCCTACCGGACCTCCGTCCGGGTGACCGGCACAAGCTCCGCGCCGAGCTACGCGGCGAGTCGATGACCGTGTTCGTCGACGACCGCCCCGCCTGGCGGGGCTCGGTCCCCGGGTCCTCGCAGCTCCACGGGACCGTCGGGATACGTACGGACAACGCGAAGATACGGTTCGAGCTGAGACGACTGGACGTCGACCAGGGTGACCCGCCGGGCTGAGCCCGCTGGCCAGCGCTCCGCGGTCAGTGCAGCACGAAGTTGTTCAACGCCTGCACCACCACCCCGACGATGCTCTCTCCCGCGATCCCTCCCGCCGCGATCGGGATCACGTACCGGTCCGCCCACTTCTTGTTCACGCGCTCGGCCACGGTGACGAACAGCGCGCCGAGGAACATCGCCAGCGGGTAGAAGAACGGTAGGATCATCCCGAGCCCGAGGCCCGTCGGGGACGGCATCCACCGCCGGATCTTCCGCGGCGCGAGGCTCTCGCCGAGCGCGAGCGCCGCGCCCACCACCAGGCCGACCTTGAGCGCCGTCTGGGCCATCGGGTGGAGGTTGTCGATCCCGTACTTGAACACCTCGGCCACCGCGCGCCACTGCTGGGCGCCTGGCGCGGGGAAGGGCGGATCCTTGCCGTCGACGCCGGTGAGCACGGTCGCGTTCGGCACCAGCAGGAAGAAGCCGAGCGTCGTCGCGACCGTGCCCGTGAAGATGCCCATCGCCTGCGCGAGGAACTGCCGCCTCGGGTTCGCGCCGAGCAGGTAGCCGCTCTTGAGGTCGTTCAGGAGATCCGCGCACGCGAGCGACGAGCCCGACGTGACGGCCGCCGTCATCAGGTTCACCGTCGAGTTCTGCGGGATCAGCACACCGTACGTGAGCTGCATGATCTTCCCCATGGCGCCGCCCGGCGTGATGTCGCTCTCGCCGGTCGCGCGCGCCGCGACGAGGCCGAGCACGAACGTCATCCCCACGGCGAGCACGCCGTAGTGGAGCGGCACGCCGAAGGCCAGCCGCGCGACGATCGCCACGCCGCTGCCCGCCACCGCGACACCGCCGAGGAACCACGACGTCGGCACCTCGACGTCCTTCGGATCCTCCACCCTCGGACCGTCGCCGTCGCGCTCCCCGGGCTCGCGAAACGGCCCGCCCGTCTTCGGCTTCGCGGCGAGCCCGGTGAACGCGCGCACGATCGTGCGCCACTGGAGCGCGAAGTTCACGAGGCCGGCCGACACGAGGAGCGGCGCGCCGCACCAGATCCCGATCTCCTTCCACGCCGACCCCGGCTTCGTCGCGGCCCCCACGTACTTGCCGAGCGCGTTGAACCACCCCCACTCGAGCGCGGGCGGCGTGATGAGAAAGCAGAGCACGAGCCCGCCGACGACCATCCACGCCGTGATGCGGAAGCCCACGATCATGCCTGCGAACACGAGGGCGAGGCCGTGGTCGAGCTTGATCTGGTAGTCCGACAGCTTCCAGTTCGGCAGGGCCGGCGGCCTCGGCGCCATCGACGCCGGCACGGCGTGGAAGAAGCGGTACACGCCGGCGCCGAGGGTGTCCGGGACCAGCTTGCCCATCCAGTTGAAGATGTTCGACTGGCCCGGGAGGATCGTGTCGAAGTCGACCTTGCCCGTGACCGGATGCTTGTGCTTCAGGATCTCGAGGTCCTTGAGGAGCGGGAACAGCGCCGCGACGCCGGCGGTGGCGAAGAGCGCGCGCGCCTTCTTCATGGCCTCCTCGCCGCGGCTGTAGAGCCCCTGGAGCGTGACGGCGGCGGCGGTGCCGGACGGGAACTTCAGCTTCTCGCGGTTGATCAGGTTCCGCTTCATCGGGATCGCGAGCGTGACGCCGAGCGCCGCGAGGAACAGGATCCAGATCATGAGCACCGGCCACGGGAGCGACGTGCCCTTCGGGTTCTCCTCGGTGACCGTGAGCAGGAGGAGCGCGGGGATGGCCGACACGACCGTGTTGCCCGTCGCGTAGCCGGCGGACGAGGCCGTCGACTGCATGCAGTTGTTCTCGAGGATCGTCATCTGCCCCTTCACGAGGCCGGTCGCGCGGAGGCCGTTCCAGACGGCGTACGACAGGATGCACGCCGTGAGCGCGACGCCGAGGAACCACCCCGTCTTGAGCCCGATGTAGACGTTCGTGAACGAGAGGAAGAAGCCGAGCACGGTTCCCATCACGACGGCGCGCACGGTCAGCTGCGGCGCGTCGCTCCCCCGGTAGGCGCGGCGGTACCACTCGTCCTCGTCGAAGGCGAGGACCTCCTCCGGCGAGATGGCGAGCGGCTTCGAGGCCTCGAGCTCCTCGGGCGTGCGTGGCGGCGCCTGGAAGATGGACATTCCGCGGCTTCTACCACCACTCGCGCGGGCTGACGCCTGCAACCGAAGCGGTGGCTCGGGGGCACGCCCGCGTCTGGACTGCTCCGAATCTCGCGACCTTGACAACTATCTACCGAGTGGTAGATAGTTGGTATGTTCGAGCGACTCCTCGGGATCGTTCCACCCCACGTCAAGAACCAGCTAGGCGCGTACGCCGAAGCGTGGAGCGTGCTGTCCGAGGTGAAGGACCCTCGGGTGCTCGCCTCGCTGGGACCGTCGGCCATCCGCGGGCTCATCCTGCGGCGCGGCAAGAACGGCACCCCCACCCGGATGAAGGCGAGCCACGCCGCGCACCTGGACTGGTCGTACCCGGCCGACCAGCCGGCGATGCGCGCGCTCTACACGAAGGCGAAGAAGCTCCAGTGGGACGCCGCGCGTGACGTCGCGTGGAGCACCGACGTCGATCCGCTCGATCCCTCCCGGGCCGTCCTCCCGGCGAACTTCATGGGTGTCGAGCGCCTCCGCGACCATGGCATCCGGCTCACGCCCAAGGAAGAGCTCGCGCTCGCGCACTGCCTTGGCGCGTGGATGATGAGCCAGTTCCTCCACGGCGAGCAGGGCGCGCTCCTCGCCGCCGCGCAGGTGACGGAGGCCGTGCAGTTCTTCGACGGCAAGCTCTACGGCGCCTCAGAGTCGTAGCCGTTGTCTTCCAGCCATTCGATAAGGTCTAGCGGG
>SXNL01000298.1 GCA_005777185.1 Myxococcales bacterium | reverse complement strand
GCGCTGCGCGCGTCGGTCTCCCCCAAATCGCGCGCTACGCGCGCTCAGGGGGAGACGAAGAGGTTCCGGGAGCACCGCGCAGACCTCACCCTCCCGGCCTCCCTCTCCCTCAAGGGAGAGGGAGGAGCGCGCGAGCTCCGCGCGTCACGCGCCGAGGGCGCGCTCCACCCAACCCGCGATCCTGGGATCCTCCGGCGCCGCCATCGCCTGGTGCCGCATGGCGCCTCCCTGCGCGAGCGCCGCCCGCGATGCGTCTCCCACGCGGGCGAGGAGGGCGTTCTCGTGCGGCAGCAGGCTCCACGCGGCGTGGGTCTCGCGCATCACGAGGTCGAGCGCGGCCTGCGGATCGTTCGCGCGGTAGGCGAGGACGGCGCCCGCGAGCACCGCGAACACGCGGGGATCGCGGCCGTCCATGTCCCTCACGGTCTGGTTGAGCGAGGCCGCGCCCATCCCCCACCCCGAGTCGTCGAACAGCGCCGAGAGGGCGCCGTCCGGCCCCATGAGCTCGCGAAGGGCGAGGTGCGCGCGGGTCAGCGCGCCCTTCGCCTCGTCGATCCGCCCCGCCGCCGCGAGCGCGAACGCCAGGTGAGACGACGCGTGCGCGACGAGGCGGCTCCGGATCTTCGCCACGGCGAAGGCTGGCGCGCTCGTGATGGCTTCCTGGAACAGCACCGCTGCGTCCGCGAAGTCGCCCGCGAGCTCCGCGCACTGGCCGAGCGTGTAGAACGCGCGCGTCCGCTGATCGGCGCGGAACACCCAGGCGAGCGGCCACTGCGCGTGCTCCCGCGCTCGCAAGAGGTCGCCCTGCGCGAGGTACCCCTGCGCCGCGCGGAGCTTCGAGAGCCCCTTGAAAAGGGCGGCCCACATCGCGACGGTCACGAGGGCGAAGGAGGCGACGCCGACGAGGACGCCGAGCACCGCGAGGAGGGGTTCCTCCAGGAGCGCGCCGACCGTGAGGAGAAGCCCGCCGAAGGCGGGGAGCCCGATCATCCCGCCCAGCATGCCGAGCAGCGGGACAGTACGCGTGCGCACGGAGCGCCCGCTGCGCGTGACGAGGTAGGCGGAGTCCACGTGGGGGTTGTAGCACCTCGCGGGACGCGGACGGCGCTCACATCCTCGCCACCACCTCCGCCACGTCGCCCTTCACCCGCGCCAGCGCCTCCGCGTGGCGCGCTCCCCTCACGCGGAGCAGCCGCGCCCCGACGATGCGGCTCGCGATGCGCTCCCCCATCCAGAAAGGCACGATCTCGTCCGCGTCCCCGTGTACCACCAGGGTAGGAACGCCGATCTCGGCGCACTTCGCGGCCGTGTCGAAGCGGTCGGGCAGGAGCCGGGACGCGCCCGCCATCCAGCCGGAGGCCCCCGCGAGCTCCGGTATCGACGTGTAGGGCGTCACGAGCACGAGCGCGGCGCCCCGGCCACGCCGCGACATCTCCGCAGCGATGCCCGTGCCGAGCGAGATGCCCATGAGGACCACGCGATCCGGACCGACTCCCCGGGCGCGGAGCATCGCGAGCACGGCCTCCGCGTCGAGGTACAGCCCATCCTCCGTCGGGGCCACGCCAGCGTGGCGGGACGCGCCGTACCCGCGGTACTCGGCCAGGACCGCCCCGAGCCCGCGCGCGGCGAACGCGCGCGCGACGTCGAGCCGGTCCTCGGCCGTCTCGCGGTTGTTGTGGAACACGACCACCGTGCGGGCCCCGTGGGGGGCGGCCAGCTCGAGGGCGCGCACAGGCGTCCCGTCGGCCGCGACCACGACGTGGTGCTCGAGGCCGGGCGGCAGGCTCTCGGCTCGAGCGCCGGCGCGCGCATCTCCCTGGCCCCGGTAGAGGAAGTGCCGCTCCACGGGCCCGATCCCCGCGCACGCCCCGATCCCGAGCGCCCACGTGACGAGCGCCGCGCGCAGCCTCCAGCGGACCATCCCGCCGAGGCTACCTCATCGCGGCGGACGGAGCGACCGACACCATCCACGAAGCGCGTCCCCGTGTGGCCGGCTCCGGAGCTCCGAGAGGATCACGCCGGTCGCCGTCGCGAACGCGAGCGCCTGGGAGACGACGACGATCGACCGACGAGAGGGCGTCATGTGAAACACCGCGTTGGCCAGCCGCACCGCGAACCACTCCGCCGGATCCCCCGCGAGCGGCGTCGCCGACGTCTGCTGCCAGAAGTGGCGGGCGATGGTCGTGAGGACGCACTCGCCGAGCACGAGCCGCGATCCCTGGTTCAGGACGACGAACCCGACCGCGAAGATCGAGACGGCGCGACGCGCGCGGGGCCAGCGCCGCGTGAACAGGAGAGGCAAGGTCACGACCCAGGCGACCATGAGGAGCGCGTGGATCACGTCCACCGTTGCGCCGAGGATCTGGTACACGCCGGGACTCCCGTCGCTCGCCCTGCGAATTGGGTGCCACGGGGCGGACGCGGAGGCGCGCGCTCCGGGGGCCTCCGTCAACGCTTCGCGGGCGCAGGGCGTGCCGGGGGCGCGCCGTCTGCGCGTCCGCGTCCACACCGACGGTTCCGCTTGCGCACGAGATCGAGCCCGAAGACGGTGGGAGCTCCGAGGGCTGCGAGGCCGACCTGCCACGGGGCGATGGGCCCCGTCCCGAGCGCCCTCGCGAGAGGCGGCCAGTTCGTGACCGCCCACGCGAAGCCGAGCTCGAGGAGGACGCCCCTCGATCGGACCCGCGGTCATGGCGTCACGACCCCGCCGATCGCGCCATCCTGGCGCGGAGCATCTCCTCCCGATCCTGCGCGTCGAGCTGGTCCTCCACGGCCCGGATCGCGTGATCGAGCTCGGGGAGGACGACATTGTCGAGCGCCCTCACGCGGCGGTGGGTGCGCCGGTACTCGGCGCGGAGCACGTCGATGGATCGCTCGAGGGCGCCCACGCGGGCCGCGACGACCAGGAGCTCGCGGTAGCGATCGCGGCAGCGTGTGGCCTCGGGTGAAGGGTTCGTGATCTCCGGCGCGGGACCGTCGCTCACCGAGAGCTCGACCCGCACGAGGGGGATCCCGAGGAACCGGCGCTCCACCACGGCGATCTGCCAGCGGGAGGCCGCGAGGGGGCGGACCGACAGCTCCTCGATCCCGTGCTGGCCGACCGCGTCGGCGAGCGCGTCGCGCGCCGCGCGATCGCGATCGAAGAGACGCGTCCGCTCCGCTTCCAGCTCCGAGAGGCAGCGGAGCGCTTCACCCGCGACGAGGAGGCGCTTCTGATCCAGGAGCTCGCGCCCCTCGGCGACGAACCCACGCTCCCTGCGGAGGTCCATCAGCGCCGAGCGCGTCGGCGCGGTCTCGCGCGCTTCCGGCACGCCCTACCCTCCCCCCCCCGGCCCGCCCGCGGCGAGCCCGTGGCGCGAGAGCTGCGCCTCGCTCAGGCGGCCCAGATCGCCCGATGGCAAGAGGCGCAGGACCTCCCAGCCGATGCGCATGCCGTCCTCGAGCGTCCGGTGCCGCTCCTGGTGGATGAGACGGCGCTCGAGCGCGTCCCCGAAGTCGAGGTAGCGGCGATCGGCCTCCGGGAGCGACTCGACGCCGACCACGCTCGCGAGCGTCCGGACGTCCTGCGCCCGCGCGTACGACGCGTAGAGCTGGCTCGCGAGGGCTGGGTGATCCGCGTGGGTGATCCCCTCGCCGATTCCATCCTTCATCAGGCGCGACAGGCTCGGGAGGATCTTCACGGGCGGGTACACACCCAGGCGATCGAGCGCGCGGTCGAGGACGATCTGGCCCTGGTGATGTAACCGGTGAGATCGGCGATGGGGTGGCTCATGTCGCCGCCGGGCACCGTGAGGACCGCGAGCTGGGTGAGGCTGCCGGGGCGGCCCGCGAGGATCCCGGCGCGCTCGTAGAGCGAAGCGAGGTCCGAGTACATGTAGCCCGGGTAGCCCTTCCGGCTGGGGATCTCGCCGTGGCTCGCGGAGACCTCGCGCAGCGCCTCGCAGTAGTTCGTCATGTCGGTCATGACCACGAGCACGTGCCGGCCCTCGACGAACGCGAGGTACTCCGCCGCGGTGAGCGCGAACCTCGGGGCGAGGAGCCGCTGCGCGCTCGACTCGCTGGCGAGGTTGAGGAACATCACGGTGTGCTCGAGGGCGCCGCTCGTCTCCATCGCGGAACGGAAGGACTCCGCCGTGTCGTGCGAGATGCCGATCCCCACGAAGACGACGGCGAACCCGCCCGCCGAGGCGCCTCGCAGGCGCGCGCCGCGGGCGATCTCCGCGACCATCCGGTCGTGGGGCAACCCTCCCTCCGAGAACAGAGGCAGCTTCTGTCCGCGCACCACGCTGTTGAGCAGATCGAGCGCCGTGAAGCCCGTCTCGACGAGCTCGTGCGGCTTCACACGGCTGGCCGGGTTGATCGGCAGGCCGTCCACGCGCATCGCCCGCCTCGCGGGCAGCGGCGGCCCGCCGTCGATCGGGCGGCCGACGCCGTCGAGGACGCGCCCGAGCAGGCCCGGGCCGACGGCGAACGAGAGCGGCTCGCCGCGGAGGCGGAGGCGCGTGCCCTGCAGGCTCAGGCCCGACGTCGACTCGAGCACCTCGACGACCATCCGCGCGTCGTCGAGCGCGGACACGCGCCCGAGGCGCGCGCTGCCGTCCTCGCCCACGACCTCGACCGCGTCCCCGAGATCGACGACGACGTTGCGCTCGAGGGAGAGGAGCGGCCCCTCGATTCGTGTCGCCGTGCCGCGGACGGAGAGCTCGCCGCGGATCATGGCGCGGCTCCGCCGAGCGCGGCGAACGCGTGCCCGAGCTCCACCCGCAGCTCGTCGAACGCGCCGGGCCGACCCTCTCCGATGTCCTCGCCCATGCGCACCAGACGCCGCCGGATCGGCATGCCGGCCATCGTCGCGACGGGAACGCCCCTCGACAGCGCCTCCTCGCCGAGCTCGACCCAGCGGAGGATGAGCCCGAGCATCGACGCCTGGCGGGCCGGCGAGCAATAGGCGTCCGTCTTCGAGAGGGCCGACTGACAGAGGAAGCCCTCGATGGCGAGCGACGCGGAGCACAGGACGAGCTGCTGCCGCGCCGGGAGGGCGTCCGTCCCGATGATGCGGCTCATGCGCTCGATGTGCGTGTGCTCCTCGAGCAGCGCGAGGAGGCGCCGGCGCTGCTCGCTCCAGCGCGGGCTGCCGCCGGCCTCCCACCACGAGGCGAGCCGTGCGGCATCCGACGAGTAGGACGAGAGCGGATCGATCGCCGGGTATTGCCTCGCGTGCGCGCGGCGCGCGTCGAGGCGCCAGAGACAGCGGGTGTAGCGCTCGGTGTGCTTCGTGACGGGCTCCGAGAAGTCCCCACCCGGAGGGCTGACCGCGCCGATGACCGTGACCGAGGCGTCCTCGTCGGCCATCGTGCGCACGCGGCCCGCTCGCTCGTAGAAGTCCGCGAGCCGGCTGCTGAGGTACGCGGGGTAGCCCGCCTCGGCCGGCAGCTCGCCGAGGCGGCCCGAGATCTCGCGGAGCGCCTCGGCCCAGCGGCTCGTGGAGTCCGCCATCAGCGCGACGTCGAGCCCTTGGTCGCGGAAGTACTCGGCGACCGTGATGCCGGTGTAGATGCTGGCCTCACGCGCGGCGACCGGCATGTTGGAGGTGTTCGCGATGATGACCGTCCTCTCGAGGAGCGGCCGCCCCGTGCGCGGATCCTCGGCCGCGGGGAGCTCCTCGAGGACCTCGGCCATCTCGTTGCCGCGCTCGCCGCAGCCGACGTACACGACGACGTCGGCGTGGCTCCACTTCGCGAGGGTCTGCTGGAGGATCGTCTTGCCGGTGCCGAACCCGCCCGGGAGGGCCGCGCGGCCGCCCCGGGCGACGGGGAAGAGCGTGTCGAGGATCCGCTGCCCCGTGACGAGGGGGCGGTCGAACGGGAGCCGGCGGCGCACCGGCCGCGGGCGGCGCACCGGCCAGTCGTGACCCACCGCCAGCGGACGCTCGTCCCCCGCGGCGTCGGTCAACGTGCACACGGTCTCGTGGCCGGACACGAGCCCGGGCCCGACGATGTGCGCGATCCGGCCCTCGACGCCTGGTGGGGCGAAGCACCGGAGGCGCCGACCGTTCGCCTCGCGGACGGCGCCGAAGGGCGCGCCCTCTCGCAGCACATCACCGCCCCGTGCGAGCGGCTCGAATGGGAAGAGCTCGGACGACACCGGAGCGACGCCGGGCCGGACGTACTCGCCGACGTTCGTGAGCGGCCGGAGGAGGCCGTCGAAGATCCGCCCGAGGAGCCCTGGCCCGACGCGGATCGCGAGGGGGCCCGAGGTGCGGCGGACCTCCATGCCGGGGCGCAGCCCGGTGGTGTCCTCGTAGACCTGGACCACGATCTCCGGATGGCGGATCTGGATCACCTCGCCGAGCCGCGCGCCCGCGCCGATCAGGACGGCCTCGTTCATCGCGAAGGGCGCGTCGCCCCTCGCACGGAGCACGGGCCCGCTGACGAAGGAGACGACGGCGTCGCTCACGGAGCACCTCCGGGATCCAGCTCGGCCAGCAGCCTGCCCTCGAGCGCTGGCGCGCTGCGGAGGAGGCCCTCGAGCGAGGCGTCGAGCGTCGCGCTCCCCGCGACGATACGAAGGCCGCATTCGACATCGGGGACGGCCGCGAGCTCCGGCGCTTGCCCCGTGCGCGCGCGAACGCGCTCGGACGCGGCGGCCAGCACGCCGGGAGCGAGGGTCGAGGGGTGCTCGACGCGCCAGCGACCCGGTGGCATCACCCGCGTCGCGTGCTCGACGGTCGACACGATCCATCGATCGCGCCGCTCGGGCTCGTTCCACCGCGCGCCGAGCGCCTCGCGGAGAGCTGGGAGCGCGCACGCGAGGGCCCGGCGGCTCCCTTGCTGGAGCGCGAAGCGGCGGGTGGTCGCGATGTCGCCCTTCGCCGCTTCGAGGGCCTGACGCCGCCGCTCGCGGTCCTCGTGGACGGCCCGCCGCACGCGCTCCGTGGCGTCGCGTCGCGCGGCGCGGAGGATCTCCCTGGCTTGCGCCTCGGCGCGCGCGGCGATCTCGAGACGGTGCCGATCCCGCGCCTCGGTGACGAGCGACAGGAGCGCCACTTCGTCCGCGTCGACGGCCCTCATGGGTCGAGCCCCAGCTCACGTCGCAGCCGTGCTCCGGGGTCGGGCGGCGCGACGCGGCGGCGCGCGTCGGGCACGACGGCGACGAGCGCGCGAGCGTGCCTCGGCGCACCGCCTGCGGCAATCGCGGCGGCGTACTCCGCGGTCACGAGGACGACCGGCGCTCGCTCGCAGGCGCGTTCGAAGGCCTGCGCGGCTTCGTCGAGGCCCGGCGTGACGACACGCGCGCCGGCGAGGCGGTACCCGACGGCGGTCAACGCGTCACCGAGGAAGATCGGGGCGTCCTCTCGCTCGCGTTCCATCTCCGATCACCCGAGCTGGTTGAGGATGAGGATCGAGACGATGAGCCCGTAGATCGCGATGCCTTCGGCGAGCCCCACGAGGACCAGGACGCGCCCGAAGAGCTCCGGCTTCTCGGCGATCGCCCCGACCGCCGCGCTCCCGACGCGCGCGACGGCGAGCGAGGCGGCCATCGATGAGACCGCGGTCGTGGCCCCGGCCACCACGTAGCCCCAGCGGAGCACGGAGGGATCCACGGCGCGCGCCGGCACGGCGGCCTCCGCGGCGAGCGCGGGCGCGACGACGAGGAGCAGCGAGCACACGAGCGCCGGCACCGTGGCCACGAGGAGCCACGTGATGATCCTGCGGGTCTGGAGGGTGGGGTTCGTCATGTCTCGATCTCGGAGGGTGGCGTCAGCGGTCGGAACACACGTCCTTCGCCTCGCAAGAAGCGTGCGAAGAACTCGAACAACACGAGCCGGGTGGTCTGGATGGAGACCACGAGGCCCTCGAGGGCCACGATGACGAGGTTCCCCACGGCGAGGAGCCCGACCTCGGCGACCGGCCCCGACGTGGACGCCGCGAGCGTGACGACCGCGGACGACAGCCCTGCGTGCGCGAGCGCGAAGGCCCCCACGCGCGCGAACGAGAGCGTGTTCACGAGCATCTGGAACGCCTGTTCGAGCAGCTCGCCGACGCGCTCGACTGCGCCGAGCACGCGCCGAGAGCGCGCCGAGAGCGCGCCGGCCGCCGCCTCGAGGACGAGCCCGCAGAGGACGCCGAGCCCGGCCGCGCCGTGGACGAGGAGGCCCACCACGCCGAGGTAGACGAGGACGAGGGCGAGCTCCCGCACCGGGAAGCGGGCGCGGGCGAGCGTCGCCAGCGCGGACAGGACGACACCGAGCATCAGCACCAGGACGCCGATCGCGAGCGCGCCCGCGAGGACGGGGATGGGGCTCGCGAGCGGGTGCCTCCACAGTGCGGGGATGGCGTCCTCCCTGGCGAAGACCGAGCCGAACGCGACCCCGGCGACCATCGCCGCGAGGCCACAGGGCACCAGCAACGCCAGCGCCGGGACGCGGCGGCGGAAGGCGAGACCGGCGGCGAGCAGCAGGAGGCCTTGCCCGACGTCCCCGAACATGTAGCCGAAGAGGAGAGGCGCGACGAACGCCAGGACGATCGTGGGATCGGTCTCGTTCCGGCCCGGCGTCCCGAGGAGGAGCGCGAGCCGCTCGAACGGCCGGGCCCACCTGGGATTGTGAAGCACGATCGGAGCCTCGACGCCCTCCGGCGGGTCGGGGAATCGGAGGAGCGCGACCACACCGCTCGCGTCGAGGGCCCCACGGATGCGATCCCCGGACCCGTCGTCGCACCAGCCCGTCACGAGCGAGAAGTGGGTCGTGTGCGGGAGCGCGGGGACGCTGCGCGCGAACCACCGTAGCCGCCGGGCGTCGGCGAGCGCCCTCCCGGTCTCGTATCGGACCCGGAGCGCCTCGAGCGCGTCCTGGCTCGCCTCGATCTCGCCCGCGATCGCCGCGAGGCGCTCGTCGACGCGCGGTTCGCGCGGAAGATCCACCACGATCGGCTCGAAGGACGCGAGCGCGCGGACGGCGTGCTCGACGTCCTGGGAGGGGCCCACGAGCAGGAGAAAGGCGTGCTCCTGCCCGTCGATTCGGCGGAGGAGCACGCCCTCGACCGCAGGCGGGTCGACGATGGGGCCGACGACGGCGAGGACGCGCGGCGCGAGCGTGGATCCGGCGGGACCGGCGCGCAGTACCTGCGCGAGCGGATCCGAGACCGCGAAGAGCTCGCGGCAGAGGCGGAGGTTCGCGGCCTCCTGGTGGAGCGCCTCGAGGCAGACGAGGATCGGATCCGCCTCTCGGGCCCACGCCCTCAGCCGGTCGAGCGCCTCCGCGAGCAGCTGCCTCGGCGATCCCGTCCGGGAGGGTCGCCCCTCGCTCTTCGAAAGATGGGGCCCGTACCGCTGTGCGAGCGCCTCGCACGCCTCGAGGACGGGCCCCATGTCGGAGAGGCCCTCGAGCGGTGGCTCGTCACGTACCGACGGCGGGGCCTCGATGTGGGCCGCGCCGCTCCTCGCCAGAGCCTCGGTGGTCGCCGCCAGGGCCGCGCTCGGCGTCAGCACCTCGAACCAACGCGCGGCGCGCGGCCTCAGGCTCACGACGCCTCCCCGCGGTCGGGCCCGAAGAGCGCGCGTGTCAGCAGGGCGGAGCGCAGACGCTCGAGATCGATCGCGACGAGGAGGAGGTGCGCGAGCGCGGACGACGGCGGCTCGGGATGGCGGCGGAAATGCCGACTCACATCGACGGCGAGCTCGCGTCGCAGACGCCACGACTCGCCCTCGGCGTGCGCCGCTGCGGCTCGCGCAGCCTGGTCATGATGCTGGAGGAGAGACTCCAGCTCGGCGAGCGCGACTCGCTCCGCCGACGAGATCCTGGGCCACAGGTCGCGCTGGCGCCGCGTCCACGACGCGAGGATCGGGCCATCGCCCGCCGGGAGTACATCCGCGAGCAGGACGAGGTCCGGGTCCTCCTCCGCCCACCTCGCGCGTGCCCGGGCGTCCATCGCCTCGACGAGCGGCAGGTCGACGAGCGACGCGGCCCAGGAGACGCCCGCTCGCCAGCGATCGGGCAGCCACGACGCGAGGTCGGCGGCGTACGCGCGAAACGATCGCCGCAGCGTGACCTCCAGCTCGCGGGTGGAGAGCCGCGCGTCCAGGGCCCGCGTCCATCGCTCGAGCGCCGTTCCCGCGGCGTCGTCGAGGTAGCGCGCGAGGGACTTGCTCGCATCCAGCCGCGCCCAGAGCGCTTCGTCGGGGCGCTGGCCGTGCCGCGACTGGATGCGAGCCTGGGCGTAGGAGAGATCGCCGGGCCCGCTCACGACACCTCCTCGGCCCCGAGGATCCAGTCGGCCACCCGATCCGCCGCCTCCTCGATCGCGGCCGGAGGGAGCGGCCGCTCCGAGCGCGACACCGCGTCCCGCGCCTGGTCACGCATCGCGGCGATCACGCTCGCCGTCACCTCAGCGCTGCCCGCATGGATCCGGGTGATCCTGCGATCGGTGCGCTCCGCGATCGCCACGGCGCGTGCGTGCGCGGCCGCGACGACGCCATCGGCCTCCCGGCGGGCGTCAGCCACGGCCTCCTCGGCCGCTCGCTCCGCGCAGAGCAGCCGCGCGATCGCGTCGCCACCGACACCGTCGGGCGTTTGCCGGTGCGAGGCCATCGTCCTTGCAGAGGGGCGGGTGCAGGATCGCGGCCACGCACGACGCCCGCGCACCGTGCACCACGACGGGCGACGGGCCCGCAAGACGTGCGCGTCGCGCAGGGAGTTCACGCGGCGGTCCGCAGTCCACGGACCGTCACGCCCTTCGATCCTCAGTCGGTCATCGTCATGTACCCGATGCACATCTCGTCGCCCGAGCCCTCGCCGTGGGTGACGATCCGCGGCGCCTCGGGGTACCCCACCGCCGCGCGGTGCGCGTCGGTGTTGTCGTAGACGCAGCGCACGGTGACCTTGTCGTCGGGACCGATCGGGATCGTCGAGGCGAGCGCGTACGAGCCCTGCCAGTGGAAGTCCCACGAGGGGATGTCGAGGAGCACGAGCTTCTCGCCGCCCGCGCGCTCGACCGACAGCGTGAAGTGCACGCCGATCATGTGCATGTGGCCGGCCACCATCCGCAGCGTGCCCTGCCCGTCCGGGTAGAACTTGCCGCCCGCGAGATCTCGCGCCGTCGCGGTCGTCTCCACCGCGACGTCCTTCGCGCCGGGCGGCACCTGCATGGACCGGTTCCGGATCGGGAGCGTCACGAGCTTGAGCGTCGGCTCCGCGCCCTTCGGCGCGAAGGCGATCTCGAGCTTCGTGCGGTCGGGCGTGGGCGCGCCGTGCATGTTGTAGTGCACCTGCACGACGGCGACCGAGCCCTTCGGCACCGTGCTGCCCGTTCCCGCGGGGAAGTTCACCGCGCTCACGCCGGGCACCCAGCCCCCGAGCGCGCCCACGGGCTTGATCGTGCCCTCGAGCGAGCTCGGCACGGGCCCGCCGGCGCAGGGCCAGCCCGCGCGCTCCGCCGACTCCACGTCGACCGCGCGGAGGGCGTCGGCCGACGCGCCGTCGAAGAGCGTGGTGATCACGTGGTGGACGATCTTCGCGTTGCCCGGCGTGACGCGGAAGCCCACCGAGACGCGGTCCTCGGTCGTGCCGAGGTCCACGAGGAAGCATCGGTACTCGTCGGTGACACCCGCCAGCGGCGTGTAGTCGACGCCGATGTCCCTCTGGAGATCGACGCGGGGAAGGTCCTGCACGGTCCGCGGCGCCAGCGGCGCCGGCGCGCTAGCGTCACCCTCGGGCGCGCCGGCCGCGACCCAGTCCGCGAGCAGCTTGATCTCGGCCACCGCGAGCGAGCGGTCGTGCAGCATCCTCGGAGACAGCGGCCCGGGCGGCCACGGTGGCATGACGCGCGCGCCGGTCGCGGAGGCGATCGAGGCGGCCATCGGCTTCGCCGCCGCGTAGCTGTCGAGCACGAACGGCGCGATGCCGCCCTTCGCGTGGCACCCCGTGCACTTCTCCTCGAGCACCGGCCGCGCGTGCTGCCAGTAGGTGACCGCGGACAGGCTCTGGGGCGGACCGGAGGTGCCCGTCGGCGGAGCGGGCGGCGGCGACGACGGTGACGATGGCGACGTGGGCTCCCCCGCGGAGCATGCGACGACGACGAAGACGAACCCGAGCGAGGTCACGCGGAGGTCGAGGATGCGCATGGGACCATCGTACAGCACGGCCCGTGCCGCGCCGAATCGGGCGAAACACGAGTGGTTTCAAGCAATTACGCAGCGGGCGGGTGCACCGGTGCGCGTTCAGCTGGACGTCGCGGCGACCATGGGCCGCTGCTACCGTTCTCCACGTGGCGCTCCGGCCCGCGTTCCTCCTCCTCGCCGCGCTCACCTCCTGCACGCGCGGCTCTCGCACGCCCGTCCTCGACGCCGCGGCGCCGGTCGAGCTCGCCGAGCCCTCGGAGACGCGCGAGCGGCGCGAGGAGCTCGTGCGGTGGATCGAGGTCGGAGGCGTGAAGAGCCGGCCCGTCCTCGACGCGCTCCGCAAGGTCCCGCGCCACCTGTACGCGCCGGACGCGACGCTGACCGACGCGTACGGCGACTGGCCGCTCCCCATCGGCTCGGGCCAGACGATCTCGCAGCCGAGCCTGGTCGCCGTGATGACCGAGGCGCTCGGCGTCGAGCCGCGCCACAAGGCGCTCGAGATCGGGCCCGGCACCGGCTACCAGGCGGCGGTGCTCTCGCTCCTCGCCCGGGACGTCTACACCCTCGAGATCCTGCCGGAGCTCGGCGAGGTCGCGCGCGCGCGGCTCTCGCGCCTCGGCCACCGCAACGTGCACGTGCGGATCGGCGACGGTTACGCCGGTTGGCCCGAGCACGCCCCGTTCGACCGGATCATCGTGACCGCGGCCCCACCCGAGCTCCCGAAGGCGCTCACCGATCAGCTCGCGGACGGCGGCGTCCTCGTCGCGCCGATCGGCGACGAGCGCCGCGGTCAGTGGCTCGTCCGCGTGAAGAAGATCGGGGGCGAGCTCGCGAGCGAGCGCCTCGAGCCGGTGCGCTTCGTCCCGATGGTGCGTGGACGCTGACGCGCGACGTGGCATCGCGCGCCTCGATCGATCACCGCCCGGGTGGGCGCGCGCCCAGCATGTCCAGGAGCTTGCGCACCGTGTTCCAGTTGCGCGTCGTCTTCACGCCCCCGAGGGGGAGCTTCACGAGCCTCGCCGCGAGTTCGCTCTTCCCCTGGCCGTCCTCGTGCCACGTGTAGATCTCCCTTCCTGCGACGTGGAACCTGTCCCGCCCGAGCTCCACGGTGCGGAGGGGCGCGAGCTCCGCGCGCGTCGGGCGATGCGACAGGAAGGTCACGCACATCTTCGCCGGGCCCCTCTCGGCCAGGTCTCCGAAGGGGTTCTGGCTCACGATCGCCCCCACCTGCGCCTTCGTGCGGAGCGTCGTGGCGATCGGTCGGCCCATGTAGGCGCCGAGCCTCGCCTCGATCGCGCGTGTGAGCTCGGCCTCGCCGAGGTCCGTCTCGAGCACGGCGTTGCCGCTCTGCACGTAGGTCTCCACGCCCGTGCACCCGAGGGCCGCGAGCATCGCGCGCAGCTCCGCCATCGGGAGGCTGTTGTTCGTGCCCACGTTCACGCCTCGAAGGAGCAGCGCGTACCGGCTCATGCACCCGAGCCTAGCCCCGATGCCGTTCGGTTGGGCGCGATCCAGCGCAAGAGAAGGGGTGCCCCCACTCGCCGCGCTACGCGCGGCGGTCTCCCCCAAATCGCGCGCTACGCGCGCTCAGGGGGAGACGAAGAGGTTCCGGGAGCTCCGCGCAGACCTCACCCTCCCGGCCTCCCTCTCCCTGAAGGGAGAGGGAGGAGCGCTCGAGCTCCGCGCAGACCTCACCCTCCCGGCCTCCCTCTCCCTGAAGGGAGAGGGAGGAGCGCTCGAGCTCCGCGCAGACCTCACCCTCCCGGCCTCCCTCTCCCTGAAGGGAGAGGGAG
>SXNL01000297.1 GCA_005777185.1 Myxococcales bacterium | reverse complement strand
CTCGCGCGCCGTGGCCTCCGCGTCGTTCGCCTCGAGAACGCACGACTGAACCGGGAGACCCCGCGAGAGGCGATTCTCCCGTTCACATGCCCCCTCTCCCTTCAGGGAGAGGGGGACGGGGGGTGAGGTCTGCGCGGGCTCCTCGATGTCGCGCCGGCGCCCCACCGCCTCCACGGAACCTCTTCGCCTCGAAGCGCGACGGGTGGGGGCACCCTCGCTCGAACGAATGCCTTATCCGATCGGCATTGGGGCTAGCCCGGTCCAGCCTTCTTTTCCCCGTGCTGGACCTGCAGCACCACGAGGTCGTCGCGATGCACGAGCACCTCGCTGCCCGCCTCCTTGCCTCGGCCGGCCAGGGCGGCGGCGCGGCGCACGTCGCAGCGAACGAGGCCGCGGGCGATCTCCGCACCACTCTCCGTGAGGAGCCGGACGGAGTCCTCGGCCTCGAAGTCGCCGCGCACGCCGAGGACGCCGACCGAGAGGACGCTCTTGTTTCCCCGCTCGACCGCGGCGCGGGCTCCCGCGTCGAGCACGAGATCTCCCTTGGGCCGCAGGGTGAACGCGATCCAGTGACGGCGCGCGGAGAGCCTCGTACGCGCGGCCGCGAACAGCGTGCCCACGTCCTCGCCTGCGAGGATCGCCTGGATCACCCCCTCGCGTCGCGCGTCTGCCAGAACGACGCTCGCCCCCGCCAGGACCGCGCGCCGCGCCGCCTCGAGCTTGCTCGCCATCCCCCCCGATCCCACGTCGCTCTTCCCGCTGCGCACGAGCGGGAGAGCCTCGCCCGCGACGTCCCGCACGCACGGGACCCGCTGACCGCTGCGATCGAGCAGGCCCTCGACGTCGGACAGCAGGATCAGGAGGTCGGCTCCGACGAGCGGGACGACCATCGACGACAGGGCGTCGTTGTCGCCGAAGCGGATCTCGTCGACGGCAACCGAGTCGTTCTCGTTGAGCACGGGCACGGCGCCCGCGTCGAGCAGCGCGAGGAGCGCTGCGCTGGCGTTGTTCGCGCGAACCCGGTCGGCGAGATCGGCGTGGGTGAGGAGCACCTGAGCGACGGGGATCCCGCGACCGCCCAGTGCCTCCTCCCAGGCGCGCATGAGAACGCTCTGGCCCGCGGCGGCGGCGGCCTGGAGCTTCGCCATCTCCCTTGGACGCGCGCGGTAGCCGAGCTTCTTCACACCCAGCGCGATCGCGCCGCTCGAGACGACGACGACCTCGCGGCCGGCCTCGCGCGAGGCGGCGATGGCGAGCGCGAGGCGGGTGAAGACAGCGGCGTCGGTCGACAGCGCGCGCGAACCGATCTTCAGGACCACGCGGCGGGCCTGCCGGACGGCCGCGCGAGCGTCACCCTCGAGGGGCCGGTCCCCGGGGGCGCTGCCGCCGCGACGTGGACCGGCGATCATGCTCGGATGTTGGTGAGCACCTCGTCGAAGGCGGCCTCGACGCGGTGGATGGTCCACGCGGGGAGTCCGGCGAGGCCGATGAGGATGCCGTCGACGATCTGGGTGGGCTGGTCGCGGAAGTCCTCGGGCGTGAACGGTGTCTCGTCCCGCGGAGCGGGCGACTCGATGGTGAGAGCGTACACGAGCGACTGGTCGATCGCGCGGCGCACGCGCCGCGCCTCGTCGGCGTCGATGCGGACCGCGCGATCGGTGCGCGCCGTCTCCAGGTAGCGCTGGAACAGGTGGCCGAGGAGGAACGTCGCGAGGGCCGTCCGGACCGGCTGGAGCGCCCCCAGCGGACCGAAGCGCCCGAGGAGGCGCGTCGCCGCGAAGGTGATCCCCTGCGCGAGGACCCCGCGGCCCTCGACGCTGGACGCTTCGCAGAGGATCTTGCGGGCTGGCAGGGTGAGGGACAAGCCGTGCCGCGTCGCGATGTCGTGGACCATGGCGCCGCGGACGCGGCGTGCGATCACCCCCGGCACCCAGGGCACCGGCACGACGCCCGCGCCGGCCCCGAGCAGCGTGTACGTGCCAACCCGCCCGGTTGAGAGGTGGCGGCGAAGCACCGACGGCGTCGCGGGCGTACGTTCGGAGAGATCGTCCTCGGCGCCGCCTGCCATCGCCGTCCAGCCTACACGAATCCGCCGGCGAGCGGGCGGAGGTCGACGATCACCGCGCCCGTATCTCGCGCGACCTCGAACAGCACCGTGGTCGTCCGGCTCCCCACGTCCACCATGAAGGCGTCGCCCCGGATGTCGACGCGGACACCGCGGCCCTCGAGCGCGGCCGCGAACTCCTCGCGCGGGCCCGCGACGCGTATGACGTAGGCAGACTCGCGGACTGCGATCTCGGCGGGCGCGGCCTGGGCGACGAGGGAGGACCCCAGGACGACCAGGGCCTCCTCGGCGTGCGTCCCGAAGGGCGAGCCCAGCGGGGCGCGGCCCGCGAAGACCATCCAGGACCGATCCTCCAGCGCGCCGACGAGGACGCGACCGAAGCCGCGGCTCGCCTCGTCCGTGAAACCCGCAAGCGGATCCTCCACCACGATCGTCCGCGCACCGGTCGCCAGCGCAGCGGCGACGACGGCTCCGCGGCGCACGTGGACCATGCTCTTGCCGAGGAGCGCCGTGGCGAGCCCTTCGAGGCGCATCGCCGCGAGCGCGTCCCGGACGAGCCGCTCGCGCTCCGCAGGCGGGTGGCCGACGAGGGCGGCGCTCTCGTCGACGAAGCGCCGCAGGGTCCACGAAGGCGGCATCGGCGGATCGAGGGGGGCCCCGGCAAGCGTGCCCGCGGCGGCTGCCGCGCGCGGCTCCTCCCCGTCCACGCCGATGCGGCCGCGCCGGACGCCACGCATCCCGCTCACAGCCTCGAACATCGCGCGGGGCGCTCCGAGCACCAGCAGGTGACGTGACGAGGTCTCGAAAGTGAGGCCGTCGATGGCGGGGCGCCCACCGTCGTCCACCCGCACGTCATCGAACACGAGGGCCGCCGCCATCAGGGCGCGACGGTACCAGGTTTGTCCTCGCGCCAGCGGGTCATCGCGCTCTCGAACCACGCCGCGTGATGCGGACGCTCCTTGCGCTGCGACTCCACGAAGGCGGCCGCCTCCGGCGTGTCAAACAGGCCAGCCGGCCCCGCCTCCTCCAGGAAGATGGCGGCGACCGCCGCGTCGGTGAACCGGTAGATGTCCAGGGCCGCGGTGATCCGCGAGCGGAGCAGGATGCGAAAGACGTCCCTCTGCAGGACGGCGTCCGTGAGATCGTCCAGATGGTCGGGGTGCCCCTTGTCGAGGACCGCGATTACCCACGCCTCGAGCAAGCCCTCGACGTCGACGCCGAGCCCCCGGGCTGCGCTCGCGACGGCCGGGTAGGCAAGGCCAAGGTCGGCCGCGCCCTCGGCGAGCGCCCCCGCCAGGACGTCGCGTGCGCCCTCTCGAGCCCAGAGTCGGGCGAGGGTCAACGGATGCGCGCGAGCGGCCAGCGTCCGCGAGCTTCCGAGCACCTCGCGTAGGAATCGCAGCTCGATCGCGAGCAACACAGGGCGCTCTGCGAGGAGCGCGACGAGCGAGGACCACTCGCCCTCGTCGCACGCGGCGAGGACCACGGCGAAGGCCCACTCGAGCGACACGAGCTCCCCTGCGGTCACGCCGCCGCGTGACGGTGGAGCAGACCCGGCGCGCGCTCGGCGGGGCTGGAGCCGGCGCGAGAGGATCGCACGCGCACGAACGACGGCGGACGCGTCGATCGCGCCCGTCGCGAGGCCCGACACCGGGGCCAGCGGAGCCGCGTCGATCGCCACCACGTGGGATCGCACGCGCTCCGCCAGCTCCAGCCTCGCGACGAGCGCGTCGCGCGATGACGCTCCCGCCGCACGGCGTGGAGCCTCGGTCCGCTGCAGGAGGCCACGGAGCCCCTCGGTATCCCCGAGCTCGGCCAGACGCTCGAGGGCGTCGACGTCACCCCGAGCGGCCAGGCCGCGGAGATGGACCTTCCCTGGCGTGACGAACCGCCGGTGGAAGAACGCCTCCCACCGGGACGGGCGCCACTTCGCGTCGGCGACACGCGCGGCAGGCGATGCGAGCAGGCGCTCCGCGACGTCGGCACGAAGGACCAGCGGGCCTAGGGCCTCGAAGAGGCCGTCGAGCTCGGCCGGGAGGGGTCCGAGCCGTCTCCTTTCACCGTGGTGCCGCGCCGAGGCCGCCCAGAACAGCGGCGTCCCCGCGAGATCCGGGTCCCTCTGCGCGCGACGCAGGGCCCGAGTGATCTCGTGTCTCGGCGCGTCGAGGTCGCTCCGCGCGAGGATGAACAGCGCGAGCCGACCAGCCAGCGCGGATCGCCGCGCCGACCGCAGGCTCGCCAGGAGGGCGTCCGGCTCGGGGGCGTCCAGGAACGCGAGCGCCGCGCGCGAGACGAAGCGCGCCTCCGCCTCGTCGACGCAGGACCGACACGGCGGGGAGACTCTCCGGAGCCATCTCCACACCGGATCGATCGCGTCCGCGAGCGCGAAGCCGCGCGCGGGCGAGATCGCACCCACGACGTCCGGGATCCAGGCGAGACTTCGGTGCTCGTAACCGTGATCGTCGAAGGTCGCGCCCGGGAAGCGGCGACGCGCGATCGCCGCGATCTCGAAGGCGAGCCTCTCTCTGGAGGGCGTGCTCTGGAGGAGCCGGCCGAACGCCTCGAAGACCATCCAGCTGTCGGCGCGGGCGGCCACCTCGCACGCGAAGCGTACGTCGCCGAGGGGCGCCGCGACGAGAAGCGTCGCGAGGCCTGCGCTCGTCTCTGCCCCCTCGAGGCAGAGAGCGTCGCCCAGCAGGCGGCGGCAAGAGGCAGCGGCTCCCGCCCAGAAGGGGGCCGGCACGCTGCCGGCGGAAGAGGGGAGCGCGGCGGCGTCCTCCTCGAACAGCGCGCGGACAGCGCGTGCCTCGTCCACGAGCGAGGCGGGAGGCTTGGGTGGAGTGGGGCCGAGCCCGAGCATCGTCGCGTACGCCTCGACGCTCACCTCGGTCCGCGAAGCGGGCTGGAAGGGCTCGACGCCGTCGTCGTACCAGAAGCCCCGGTGCAGGTTCACAGGCTCGCCCGAGTTGCCCAGCTCCAGGCCCGTCGCGCGCGCGAGATGCACGCAGAAGGCGGTCATCGCCGCGGCGAGCGCCGTGGCGGTCGAGCCGCTGACCGCGATGTACGTGTGGTACCCGACGAGCTTCCAGTCGCTCGACACCGCGAGGAGCTTCCGCGCGACGATCGCCCCGGCCTCGCTCCTCGCGTAGAGCACACGCTTGTTGGCGTCGAGGGCGTTCGTGATCGTGGACGAAGCGTTCACCCCGTCCTCGAGGGACAGGCACGTGTCGAACGGGATCCCCATCCGCAGCACCTCGAGGGCGTCGGGCTCGAGACGCAGCGTGTAGCGGACCCCGTCGACGGTGACATCGCGGGGCGTCGAGTCGAGCCAGGCCGCGAGCGTGAAGCGAGCCGCGGCCTCCGCCAGCCACGCGCGGTTCGGGGGCCGCGTGGGAGCGAGCAAGACGCCCGGCTTCTCGGCAGCCTCCCGCACGAGCGTTCGGAGGAGCGCACGGTTCCGGTGGATCACGAGCGCGAAGCGGATCACGTCGCGCCAGGCGGGCGTCAACGACGGGATGCGGACCCCGAACAGCTTGCCCACGAGACCGACGAGGAGCGCGTCGAGCTCGGCCTCGAACGCGGCGACGCGCAACTTCGCAACGTGTGCCTCCAGCGCGCGGCGCACGCGGGCGTGGTCGACTCGGCCCTCGTCACGGAGGAGCACCGCGAGGCGCCTGGCCTGAGGGCCGCTTCGTGCACGGCCCTCGAGGAACGCCCGCTCCGCCGTTCGCGCGGACGCGCGGCCGATCAGCTTGGCGACCGCGCGAGGAAGCGTCGGCGGCTCGCCGAGGACGGCCGACAGGTGCACGAGCTCGTCGAGGAGGGCCGAGGGCTCCGCACTGGCCGTGTCCGGGCGCGCCGAACGCCCCGCACCCGGAGGCACGTCGCGCAGCCGCGCGAGGACCCCGCGCAAAGCCACGGGACGAGTCTGGAACAGGGCCAGGATCGTGTCGACGTGCGCGATGCGGGTCTCGAGGTCGACGTCGGGGCGCGGCTCGAGCATGCATGCGAGCAGGAGCCCCGTGTCCCGGTCGCACGTGCGCGCGAGCGTCCGCGCGAGCGCGGCCGTGAGCGGGATCTTCTTGCCGGTTCCCTCCTTCACGCGCTCGAAGAACGGGAGGAAGCTCACGAAGGTCTCCGCGGCGGCGCGTTCGTGGGCCAGCGCCAGGAGCTCCGCGAGGAGGCCGAGGCGTCGCGCGTGCTCGATCGTCTCGACGCCGATCCCGTCTGCGACGAGCCGCGCAGCGTCGCGGCTGGCGCGGCCCCCCAGATCCTTCTCCTGGGTCGCGAACCGCGCGAGGGCCAGCGCCTCGGGAACGGTGATCTCCTTGCCGACGCCGATGTGAAAGCTGCGCACTGCACGCGTCTTCTCGTCGAGCCCCGGCCGCACGTCGGCGACGCGGACGCGGTCCAGATCGGCAGGGGTGAACGCGCTCGCGTAGGCGGCGAGGAGCTCCTCGATCTCCGCGACGCGGACGAGCTCCGGCAGGGTCGCGCCGCGGCAGGCGTCGCCGACGTCGTCCACGAGTGACACGCGCAAGCCGCCGCGGGGCGAGACTTCGACCCCGAACGCACGACCGAGGATCGCTGCAATCCTGCGGCGCCGCGCCCGGCCTTCGACCGCGATCGTCTGGATGGACCCGACGACGGCGCGAAGCTCCGGCGGCGCGTCGAGTGGATCGCCCCGAACGAGTTCGGGCAGCAAGCGCAGCGCGTGAACGGCACGCTCTCGAATCGCACCGGACTCCCCGAGGAGACGCGCCCGCGCATCCTCGAGGGCGGCGACCGCGTCCCGCCCGTAGCGCGCGCGCACGAGCGCGAGGGTACGCTCCCACGGCGAGCTCGGGGGCGCCTCGGCGAGCGCTCCCTCCAGCTCCGCGAGCGCGGACCTCCGGGCTCGTACCCACGCTGCGTCGAGCTCGCCGTATCGCCGGAACGCGCGCCCTCCGGACCGCACGGCGCGCCCGAGGTCCGCGCGCGTCGCCATCTCGAGCAGGGTGCGGCGTGCGCTCGCGAGCGCCGCTTCGTCCACGCGGACCGGCGTCCTCGCGAGATCGAACCATCGGCCGAGCTCGGACGCACGTGGCAGGCCGGCCTGGAACGCGCTCACCGCCTCGAAGGGTGCGAGGATGCGCGTCACCCGAACGGCGAAGAGGCCGTCGACCGTCCACAGCGGCTCCCCGTCGAGGCGGGCGAGGAGGCCGAGCCTCCTCTTCAGAGCGTCGATCACGTCCGCGCGCATGCGCGCGCCAGGTTAGGTCCGGGCCGCGGCGGGCGCCATCGGGCCGCGACCGTGGGACCGGGCTTCGACGAGGACGCGATCAGCGGGCGGTCCAGGCGACGACGCCGAACGTCCGGGGCAGGACGCGCTCCGCGTCGAAGCCAGACGCGCGGGTCGTCCAGAGGTCCCGGCGCGCCGCGAGGAGGCCCGCCTCGACGATCGCGCGCCGCTGGGTGACGAGGCGCTCGTCGACGACCCCGTCGAGCGGCAGGGGGAGGACGGCGCGCGCCGCGAGCAGGGCCGCGTCGTGCCCGAGCCCGGTCCACCACGAGGGTCGCTCCCGGTACTGCGCCATGAAGGCCGCGATATCGGGATCTTTCGCCTCCTCGCTGCGCGACGCGAGGATGGGGTAGGCGCCCGCAGCCGTCGTCGTGATCTCCAGCCGCGCGCCAGCCTCCTTCAGGTAGCGGTAGTCCGTCGACGCGGCCTCCAGCGTCATGAACAGGGGGCTCCCGGCGGGTCCGAACGCCAGGACCTCGGCGACCGCGTCGCGCGCGCAGGAGGAGGTTCCTGACACCAGCCAGCCGGGCCGCTTCTCCTTCGGCGCGAGCACGAACGGAAACCGCGGCAACCCTGCCCTGGCGGGAGGGGTCTCGCAGCCGACCACGTGGGCGAGCGACAGCCCGGCCTCCTCGAGGGCATGCACCTCGAGCGCGCGGTCCCCCTCGGCCTCCGTGACGAGGTTGATCCTGGGGGTCGTGCGGACGGCCGCGGCGGCGAGCGCGGACAGCTCCACCGTACGGGCGTCGCCCACGACAAAGCCCCGCCCGCGCGTGGACGGGGGGTGGAGGAGGACCACCGCTACGCCGTGCTTGTCGCACCAGTCGAGCGCCCGCTGGGCGGAGGCGGCGTCCACGCCCGCGACGATCACGCTCGCCCCCTCGCCCGTCATCTCCTCGAGCGCCAGCGCGGTCTGGGGTGTGTCCGCCCGATCATCTCGCGTCAGGAGACGGACGCCCGGATCGTCCGCTCGCGCCCGGGGCCGAGGGAGCCCGAGCGCGAACGACACGCCCCGGGCCACGTCCGCGCTCCGCTCCCGGAGCAGCGGCGTTCCGGAGCTGAGCAAGAGACCGATCGTCCGCCCGTTGACCGTCCGCAGGCCGCGCTTGCTGGTCGCAAGCTCGCCCAGGCCGGTGGTCGACGGGGACCCCGACGCCCCCGCCTTCGGATCCAGGAGCCACCGCGCGAGCGCGGCGTCGCCCTCGGCCACGGCGATCTCGCCGAGGCGGTCGCCGACGAGGGTTTCCATGTCCCGCGTGTACCGCGCGGTGCGGGTGCGCATGATCTGGTACGTGGAGAGGAGCACGTCGCGGCGCGTCTTCCTGAGCGCAAGCACTATCTTGGGGCGGATGCGGGCGCGGTCGTCCTCGCTGCCGCCGCGCAGCCACCCGTCGAGGTACGCCATCGCCTCGTAGTCGAGCTTCGCGTCGATGGCGGCGAGCGAGAGCTGCTCGAGGAAGAGCTCCCGCTCGTACGGGTCCACGATCTTGCCGACGAGCGGTCTGAGCATCTCGAGGGCGAGGTCGTAGAACTCGCCGTGCCGGAACGACCGGGCCTTGGCGATGGTGAACAGATCCCGCGCGCTGCCGGGAGGGAGACGTTCCAGCCGCGCGAGCAGGACGTCGGCGGCGAGGAAGTTCTCCTCGTCCATCAGGATGAACGCGAGGTACACGCGGGCCAGCGCGCCCTGCGGATCCGAGGGGTGCCGGCGAAGGAAATCCTCGAGGGGTTCCCGGAGCTTCGCCCGCTCCGAGTCCTGTTGCTCCCAGGCGAGTCGGAGCTCGGCCCACTCCGTCTGGGCGCTCGTGCTCGCGGAGAGCAGGGCGGTGGGCCGGTCAACAGCCGCCACGCCGCGGGAGCAACCGAGCGACGACATGGCGCCGAACGCGACCTGCCAGAAGACGGCGCGGGACACCCCCTTCATGCTCGCTGCCCCGCCGAAAGGAGGCGCGCTCGCCTCAGCCTCTCTGAGCGGAGCCCATCACCCTGGAGGGGGGCGGCTCGTCGTCGCAGAACAAGATGGCGCAGTGGTGCTTCTCGCCGCTCTTGATGCGGGTGCACAGCTCGACGAGATCCTCGTCGGAGTCGACCACGCTGCCCTCGAGGGGCTGCGCCGTCTTGGCGTCGTAGGTGCAGTTGTCCAGCGCGACCCACAGCCCTCGGTACGCGTCGCTCGTCCGTATTTCTGGCCACGTCATCCGACTACCCATGGAGCTTCCAACCTCGTCCCCCTCGTCCTTCGGCCTCTCGATACAAAGCAAAGGGCGCCCGGTCAAGGTAGCGTGTGTAGCCGACGCGCAACATGATGAGCAAGTGTTCAGGCACGTGGCGCTCTTGTGAAACGTCTGGGAGCGCTTAAATGACGCGCCATGACGAACGCAGCGAAGAAGGAGAGCTCCACGAGCCGATCGGTCTTGGCCCTCGACAGGTACACGGAAGGCGCCAGCGCCAGGCTAGCGTCCCACTTCCCTGAAATCGTTCGGGAAGTGGCCGACGCCGTCGCGCACGAGCCGGTCGTCGTGGTGGGTATGGCGCAGAACCCCCACGTCCGGAACGTGAAGAACGCGCTGTCGGAGGCGGGAGTCCCGTTCAAGTACCTGGAGTACGGCAGCTACCTCTCGGAGTGGAAGGCCCGCCTCGCCATCAAGATGTGGAGCGGCTGGCCGACGTTTCCGCAGGTCTTCGTGCGGGGTGTCCTCGTCGGCGGCGAGGACCTCACCAAGGAGGCGCTCGCGAACGGATCGCTGAAGACCCTCCTCGACGGCTGACGCGGATCGACCAGGTCCTGGCGCCCACCCTCAGCCGGACCGGGCCATGCGGCGCGCGATGGAGAAGGCCATCTCGAGCGCCTGGCGGTAGTTCAGCCGCGGATCGCAGACGGAGAGGTACCGACGGTCCAGGTCCGCCTCGGAGAGCCCGCCGCCGAGGCACTCGGTCACGTCCTCTCCGGTCAGCTCGAAGTGCACGCCGCCGAGCCGCGTGCCCTCCGCCTCGTGGACGTCGAAGGAGAGCTCGATCTCCCGCAGGATCGCGTCGAAGCTCCGCGTCTTGACGCCGCCGGCCAGCGTGACGGTGTTGCCGTGCATGGGATCGGCGACCCACAGGACGCGCCGTCCGATGCGGGCGTGGACGGCCCTGACGAGCGGCGGGAGAGCGCGCGCGACCTCGGTCGCGCCCATCCGGGTGATGAGCACCAGCTTGCCTGGCTCGCCACGTGGGTCGAGGAGGGCGCAGAGATCCAGGATCTCCTCGGGACGCGCGGTCGGACCGACCTTGACCGCGACCGTGTTCGCGATCCCCCGGAAGAACTCCGCGTGCGCACCCGAGACCGCGCGCGTGCGCTCGCCGATCCACGGCATGTGCGTGGTGAGGTCGTAGAAGCCGGCGCGGCGCGGGACGGCCCGGGTCTGGGCGGACTCGTAATGGAGGTTGAGCCCCTCGTGGCTCGCGAAGAACTCGACCCGGGTGAGCTCGTCCACCGTCTGCTCTCCGAGCGCCTCCAGGAAGCGGAGGGCGCCCGAGAGGCGATCGGTCATCGCCTTGTACTCGGCGCGCAGGCCCTCCGGGAGATCGGCGCGCGAGAGGAAGTCGAGGTCCCAGTACTCGGGGTGGTGGAGATCGGCGAAGCCCGCGGCGGAGAGGGACCGGATGAAGTTGAGCGTGAGCGCGGCGTGGCTGTACCCGTCGAGCAGCGCCCGCGGGTCGGCGCGGCGGGCCTCCGGGGTGAAGTCCGGACGGTTCACGAGGTCACCGAAGTAGCTCGGAAGCACCTGGCCGCCGCGCTCCTCCGTCGCGCTCGACCGTGGCTTGGCGTATTGCCCCGCGAACCTGCCGACGCGGATGACCGGCTTCCTGGCCCCGTGGATGAGCACGAGGGACATCTGGAGGAGGATCTTCAGCTTCGCGGCGATCACGTCGGAACGGCAGTCCCCCAGGGTCTCCGCGCAGTCGCCTCCCTGCAGGAGGAACCGCTTCCCTTCCTGGGCCTCCGCGACCAGGCGCTTCAGCCGCTCCACCTCCCACGACGTCACGAGGGGCGGCAGCGCGCGGAGCTTCGCGAGAACGCGTTCGAGCTCGTCCTCGTCGGCGTACGCGACCCCCTGCTCGACGGGCCGATCCCTCCAGGACTGTGGCGACCACGGGCTCATCGGCGGGCCGATGCTACGGGCGCGGCGCTCTCCGCGTAAATGGTAACGTGGCCGGTCATGGCGAGGTCGACGATCAGCGAGGGCGGCGTCGTCCTGGCCGTGGGGGCGGTCCAGTTCGTGAACATCCTCGACTTCATGATGGTCATGCCTCTCGGCCCGGACTTCGCGAAATCCCTCGCGATTCCGGTGTCCCACCTCGGCTACGTGGGAGGGAGCTACACCGCCGCGGCGAGCCTGTCCGGGATCTGTGGCGCCTTCTTCCTGGACCGCTTCGACAGACGCCGGGCCCTGGTCGTCTCGCTCGTCGGTCTCGCGATCGGCACGATGCTGGGCGGGTTCGCGACCGGCATGCCGACCCTGCTCCTCGCGCGCGTCGTCGCCGGCGCGTTCGGCGGACCGGCGACGAGCCTGTCGTACTCGATCATCGCCGACGTGATCCCCCCGGAGCGGCGTGGGAAGGCCATGGGCGCGGTGATGGGCGCGTTCTCCGTCGCCTCCATCCTCGGGGTCCCCGTGAGCCTCGAGCTCGCGACCCGCGGCTCGTGGCGCACGCCCTTCTTCGTCGTCGGGGCGGCCGGAGCGCTGGTGTGCGCGCTCTCGTTCGTCGCGCTCCCTCCCATGCGCCGGCACCTCGAGGGCGGGGGAAAGGCCGACGTCCCCCTCTCGGCGCTGGTCCGCGTCGACGTGCTCTGCTCGCTCTCCATGACCGCCGTCGTGATGCTCGCGACCTTCGTGGTCGTCCCCAACATCAGCGCCTACGTGATGGGGAACCTGCACTACCCGCGCGAGCGGCTCGGGCTCCTCTATTTCGTCGGTGGCCTCGCGAGCTTCGCCACGATGCGGATCGCCGGCGCGCTCGTGGACAGGTTCGGATCTGCGATCGTCGGCACGGCCGGCTCGCTCGGAATGGCGCTCGTCATCTTCATCGGCTTTGCAGAGTTCCCGCCGTGGCTCCCGCCCATCGGGATCTTCGTGTCGTTCATGACGGCGGCGTCCTTCCGAAACGTCTCCTTCAACACCCTCACCTCCAAGGTGCCCCGCCCCGCCGAGCGCGCGCGCTTCGGCTCCGTGCAGTCGTCGGTGCAGCACCTCGCCGGTGCGGTGGGGGCGTTCGTGTCCTCGCAGATCCTGAGCGAGACCCCGACCCACGAGCTGCTCCACATGGACCGCGTGTCCTGGACGTCGATCGCGATCTCGATGGCGCTCCCACCGCTGCTGTTCGTCGTCGAGCGCGGCGTCCGTCGGGCCGCAGCGAGCCCCGCGCCGACGTGAGCGCGTACTGGGCTCCCAACCGCCCCGAGGAGTGCTAGTAAGCATCCTCCGTGATGCTTGTCCCCCCGAGCCGAGCGTCGGTCGAGCGCGCCGAGACCGAGATCGCGCGCGCATGGGAGAGGGTCCCGTTCTACCAGCGGCGTGGCCCTGCCCCCGTGTCCTTGGCGGCGGCGCCGCTCCTCTGGAAGCGCGACGTGCAGGCCTCGCTGCCGAAGGCGTGGTTCCCCGACGGGCACGATGCGCGCGCTCTCCTCTCCTCCGGCGAGGTCATGCTCTCGGAGACGGCAGGCACGACGGGGGAGCGCGCCCGTGTGCTCTGGCGCCGGGGAGGCGAGGCAGCGCTGCAGCACGAGATGCTCGCGCTGCACCCGGCGGCGAGGGGTGACCGGCCGCCGTCCGACTCGCCGGAGGGTCGCGAGGCCGTCCTGGGGGCGCCGACCCGGGGGATGGGCTCCTGCCACTCGGGTGATCCGTCCTACGAGGACCGGCTGGAGCAGGGCCGCTTGCACCTGAATTCCCGGCAGGATCCGACGTTCTGGACCGACCTCGTGAAGGACCGGATGCTCGACGAGCTCGCGCGCCACGAGACGGCGCGGCTCATCGCAGACCCGGCCTACCTCGCCGACCTCGCCGACCACGCGGCCCGCGTCGGGCGCCGCCTGACGGTCTCCGGGTTCGTGGCCCTCACGTGGTCGACCACCACGCCGGCCCACCTCGCCGCCGTCGGGCGGGCGTACTCGGGCCCGCGCTTCCAGCTCTACGGGACGCGCGAGCTGGGCGCGACGCTGGTGGAGGCCTCCGATGGGCGCTTCGAGTCGCTCACCGAACGCGTGCTGCTCGAGGCTCTGCCCGCGAAGGGGGGCGTCGACGTGGGCGCCGACGGACGCTCCCCGGGCGCCCTCGGGCTGCTCGTCGCGACGACGCTGGACCGCGAGATCATGCCGCTCGTGCGCTACGTCACCGGCGATCTCGTGCGTGTACGGGACGGCGCGATCGTCGCGATCGAGGGACGCATCCAGGACGCCATCGTGCGCCCCGACGGGGTGTGGATCACGGCGGGCGATCTCGCCCGCGCCCTCGGCGACCTCCCGTTCCAGGCGAACCAGCGGGCCGACGGCGAGATCGAGCTCGACGTGGTCGGTCCCCACGCGGCGCGAGCTCGGGAGCGGGCCGCACACCTGTTCCCGACGATGCGGCTCGACGTACGCGAGCAGGCGGCGCTCCCGGCCGAGCCGAGCGGTCGGTTCCGGGCCGCGCGGCGGCACGTCCCGGCGCGCATGGCGCGCGCCTTCGAGGGCTGCGAGGAGGGAGTGTCTTCATGACCGGCGCCGACACGATCAACACGCTGGCCGAGGCGCTCCGTCGCGATCTCCCGATCGTCGACGCCGAGCTCGGCGGGAGGAAGCTCATCTTCCTGGACAACGCTTCGACGACGCCCAAGCCACGGAGCGTCATCGACGCGGTCACCCGTTACTACACCGAGTGCTCGGCCAACGTGCATCGCGGCGTGCACGCCATGGGCATCGAAGCGTCGCGCCGGTACGACGACGCCCGCCTGGAGATCGCGGCCCTCGTGAACGCGCGCCCCGACGAGCTCGTGATGGTGCGCGGCACGACGGAGGCGATCAACCTCGTGGCCCACGGGCTCCGTCTCGCCGAGGATGACGAGGTCATCTTCCCCGCGAGCGAGCATCACGCGAACTGGATTCCCTGGCGGGTGCACAGCAAGCCGGTGCCGATGGCCATCGACGACGACGGTGTCCCTCGCTGGGAGACGCTCGAGAGCCTCTTCACGCCGAAGACGCGCCTGGTGGCCGTCGGGCACGTCTCGAACGTCACGGGCGCCATCGCGCCGATCGAGGAGGTGGTGCGCGCAGCCCACTCCCGCGGTGTCCCCGTCCTGCTCGACGCGGCGCAGTCGCTCAGCCACCTCCCCATCGACGTCAAGCGCCTCGGCGTGGACTTCATGGCCGCGAGCAGCCACAAGGCCTTCGGGCCGAGCGGCGTCGGGTTCCTCTACGGCACGCGCGAGCGCCTCGGCACACTCGCGCTCTACCAGGTCGGCGGCGGGATGGTCTCGCTCAACGAGGACATCGGAAAGGGCGACTTCATCCCGCGCGACGCGCCCTTCCGCTTCGAAGCCGGGACTCCGGCGATCGAGGGCACGATCGGCTTCGGCGCCGCCATCCGGTTCATGCGGCACCACGGGATGCACGCGATCCGCGAGCACGATCTCGCGCTCTCCCGGTACCTGATCGACGGGCTCACGGACATCCCCGGCGTGCGCGTCCTCGCGAAGGACCTGCCCTCGGAGCGGCGCATCGCCCTCGCCACGTTCCTGGTCGACGCACCCGCGATGACGCAGGAGAACGTCGCGCGCGCGCTCTCCGACATCTACGGCGTCTGCGTCTCGGGCGGCTACCACTGCACGCACGTCCTCCACGCGCGGGCCCACCTGAAGGGTACGGTGCGCGCCAGCCCGCACGCCTACAACACCACGGCGGAGATCGACCGGCTCCTCGAGGGCGTTCGTGAGATAGCCACATGAGCGAAGCGCTGTCCAGGATCGGGGCCGCCTTCCCCCGTTGACGGTCCCACACGCGCAGCTGTGCCTACAGGCACCGACCGCGCGCACATGGCGAAATCCAATGGTCCGGTCATGGAGTTGCGCGTACGCTTCACGAAGGGTGGCAAGGTTCGACATGAGTAGCATCCCGAGAGCGCTTGGAGCCGTCACGGCCGCCCTGATCACCGGGACGCTGGCGAACTGCGGCCCCGGCGACGCGCTCAGCGAGTTCCGCGCCCGTGAGTCGGGAGAGGAGGACGGCGGCGGGAGCGGCGGATCGAGCGGCGGACTCTTCGGGGAGGGCGGCGCCGAGAGCTCGCGACCCTGCGTCGGCCTGGAGTGCGCCCAGGTGACCTGCGCGGGTGGCACCAAGACCACGCTCACCGGCAAGGTCTACGCGCCCGAGGGGACCGTCCCCCTGTACAACGCTATCGTGTACGTCCCCAACGCGAAGGTCGAACCGTTCGCCACGGGCGTCAAGTGCGAGCAGTGCGGACAGGTCACGGGCTCCCCCATCGCCACGGCCCTGACCAACGAGAAGGGTGAGTTCAGGCTGGAGAACGTGCCGGCTGGAGACAACATCCCCGTCGTCATCCAGATAGGCAAGTGGCGACGCCAGATCACGGTCCCCAAGGTGGAGAAGTGCGTCGACGCGCCCCTCCCCGCGGGGGACACGCGCCTCCCGCGCACGAAATCCGAAGGCGACATGCCCCAGATCGCGTTCACGAGCGGCAGCGCCGACTCGCTCGAGTGCTTCCTGCGCAAGCTCGGCATCGCGGACAGCGAGTTCACCGACCCGGGCGGGAACGGCAAGGTGCACTACCTCCACGGCAACGGCGCCAGGCTCGCAGGTGCGACGCCGGAGGCGGTCACCCTGTGGAACAGCGCGGCGACGCTCAAGAAGTACGACATCGCCGTCCTGTCGTGCGAGGGCGCCGAGAACACGGGGGACAAGGCCGCGCACTATGCGCAGATGCACGAGTACATGAACGCGGGCGGCCGTGTCTTTGCCTCGCACTACCACTACGTGTGGTTCCGCTACGGGCCCGCGCCGCTGCCCACGACGGCGGCCTGGAACAACCCGCCCTCCACCGCGAGCCCCTACCAGATCGACACGGACTTCCCGAAGGGGAACGCCTTCGCCGACTGGCTGGTGAACGTGGGCGCCACGCCCACGCGGGGGACCATCGCGCTCGAGGCCGTGAGGAACAGCGTCGGCGACACGAACGCGGCCGTGGCCCGCCGCTGGATCCGCTCGGACACCCCCAAGACCGCGAAGTACTTCAGCTTCAACACGCCCATCGGGCAGCCACCCGACAAGCAGTGCGGGCGCGCCGTCTTCACCGACGTCCACGTCGGGGGCGCGGGCGTCACCGGAACGTTCCCGACCTCATGCAACACGAACCCGCTCAACGTGAACGAGAAGGCGCTGATCTTCCTGTTCTTCGACCTGTCGTCGTGCGTGCAGGACGAGACCAAGCCGCCGGCGCCCCCGCCGATCATCCCCAAGTAGAGTTCTCCGAGAGGTGACGTGATGCGAAATGAACTGAGGAGCGTGGTGTTCGTCGCGTTCGGCGCCATCGGCTTGGTCGCCGTGAACTGCACGCCCGACCCGGATACGAGCACGTTCCGGCCGCCCCCCGAACCGACGACCGATCCCGTGGGCGAGGACGGAGGCGGCTCGAGCGGCTCGAGCGGCGTCTTCGGCAACCCCGACGCGGCGGATGCCGGACGCACCTGCAAGGACCTCGAGTGCCAGCAGGTGGTCTGCCCCACGGGCTCGACGACGCTGAGCGGCACCGTCTTCGCGCCCGAGGGCTCGATCCCGGTCTACAACGCCATCGTCTACGTGCCCAACTCGCCCCCGACCCCCTTCACCGACGGGGTCGTCTGCGAGCAGTGCGGGAAGGTGACCGGCAACCCGCTCGTGACCGCCATCACCAACGAGAAAGGGCAATTCACGCTCCAGAACGTCCCCGTGGGCAATGACATCCCGCTCGTCGTCCAGGTCGGCAAGTGGAGGCGGCAGACGAAGGTCTCCAAGGTCGAGAAGTGCGTCGACACGGCGGTCCCGACGATCGCGACGCGCCTGCCCCGCTCGAAGGACGAGGGGGACATCCCACGGATCGCCGTCTCCACAGGCAAGAAGGACACCCTCGAGTGCTTCCTCAGGAAGATCGGCATCGAACAGAAGGAGTTCACGCTCCCGAGCGGGACGGGGCGCGTCCACCTCTTCGCCGGCAACGGCGCGGGTCTGGGCGCCGGTACGCCCGCATCGACCACGCTGTGGAACAGCGCCGCGAACCTCAAGAAGTACGACATCACGATGCTCGGCTGCGAGGGCGACGCCGACACGAGCAACAAGGAGCCCTACTACGGGGCGATGGGCGAGTACCTCTACTCGGGTGGTCGCGTGTTCGCGACGCACTTCCACCGCGCGTGGTTCGCGTTCAACGCGGCGACGCCGGGCCTGATCCAGACCGCTGACTGGGGCACCATTCCCACGACGGCGAACCCGTACCACATCGACACGGATTTCCCGAAGGGCAAGGCGTTCGCCGACTGGCTGGTCAACGCCGGAGCCTCCTCGACCCCGGGGCTCATCACCCTGGGTGAGGTGAAGAACAGCGTGGGGGACTCGTCGGCCTACTCGCGACGCTGGATCCGCTCGGACTCGCCGAAGTCGGCGACGTACTTCACGTTCAACACGCCGGTCGGCCAGGCGCCCGACAAGCAGTGCGGGCGCGGTGTGTTCACCGACGTCCACGTCGTCGGCGGCGACGTGACGATCGCACCAACCGCCGTCTTCCCGAACCACTGCACGACGACGGGCCTCAGCACGAACGAGAAGGCGCTCCTCTTCCTGTTCTTCGACCTCTCCTCGTGCGTGCAGGACGAGACGAAGCCGCCGCTCCCACCGCCGCCGATCCCGAAGTAGTGGAAGCCGGTCGGCGCGTCGTCGTCTCGGAGCTCGCGGAGACCCCGCTCGAGGCCATCGAGCGCTTCATGTCACTCGAGCCCATGCCGGCCCCCGATGTGGCGTCGCTGGGGTCGAACGACGTCTTGGTCGCCGTGAAGAGCGCGGTCGTCGGGTGGGTCGATCTCGTGATGGCGAGCGGCCAGTACCAGCACATGCGGCAGCCACCCTACACGCCCGGGCTGGAGTACGCGGGCATCGTCGCGGCGCGCGGAGCCGGCGTGGAGGATCTCCCGATCGGGCACCCGGTCCTCGTCGACGGGCTCACGGCCGGGCCGCGATCGGTCGGAGCCTACCAGTCGCAGGGCGGCTTCGCCTCTTACGCGGTCGTGCCGCGGGAGGCTCTCCTCGAGATCCCCGGTGCGCTGTCGATGGATCAGGCAGCGAACCTCCTCGGCAACTACGAGACCGCGTATCACTGCCTCGTCACACGCGGGCGCCTGCGCGCAGGCGAGACGGTGCTGATCCACGGAGCGGCGGGCTCGACGGGCCTCGCCGCGGTGCAGATCGCGAAGCTCCTCGGTGCGACGGTGATCGGCACGGGGCGCTCCGACGCCAAGCTGGCCCAGGTGACGGCCGACGGGGCCGACCACGTGATCAACTGCAGGGGCGAGGGCGGCGTGGGACTGCGCTCGTTCAGGGACGAGGTCAAGGCGCTCACACACGGCAAGGGCGTCGACGTCGTCTACGATGGCGTGGGCGGGGATATCTCGCTCGAGACCCTGCGCTGCGTCGCCTTCGGGGCGCGCTACGTCATCGTAGGCTGGGCCTCCACGCCGTTCGTGTCACGAGGAAAGGGCCTCCGCGGCGCGCCGAACGCGAACGTGCTCCCGACCAACCTCATCATGATGAAGGGCCTCGACGTGCTCGGCGCACCCGCCGTGATCTCCACGCTCAAGGACCCGACCATCCGGCCGCCGCGTCTCGCGCAGGTGCTCGCGTGGGCCAGGGAGGGCAAGATCACGCCGCGGATCTCGCATGTGTTCCCGCTCACCGAGTTCAAGGAGGCCATGCTGGCCAAGTGGCGGGGCGACGTTCTCGGTGGGTGCGTGCTACACCCGTAGCGCCCCGCCGCGGCGAGCCGTCCGATGCAACACGACGCCATCCTCCGCGAATACGATCAGGTAATCCCCCTCCTCCAGGCCTTCGGGGACGGTGCGCGGGACCGCGTCGCCGGGTGGATCTCGAGCGAACCGGGGCTCAAGCTCCACTCGATCACCGCGCGCATCAAGGCGAGGGGAAGCCTCGCGCGCAAGCTCGCGCGACCGGACCGCACGTACCGCGCCCTCTGGGACGTGACGGATCTCCTCGGCCTCCGCGTCATCACGTACTTCGACGACGCCGTCGATCGTGTGGGCCGCGTCATCGAGCGGCGGCTGCCCGTCGACTTCGTCCAGTCCGTCGATCGGCGGCGCACGGCCGAGGATCACGTGTTCGGGTACCGATCGCTCCACTACGTGTGCCTCGTGGAGGGGGACCTCCCCGCCGCCGCGCGCTTCGAGATCCAGGTGCGGACCCTCCTCGAGCACGCGTGGGCGGAGATCGAGCACGACCTCGGCTACAAGTCGCCGGCGGCCATCCCGGCGGCGGCGCGCCGCCGCCTCCACCGGCTCGCGGGCCTTCTCGAGCTCGCCGACCAGGAGTTCGGCGCGATCCGGCGCGAGCTCGACGCGTATGCCGCCGGGCTGCCGGAGCGCATCTCCCGCGAGAGCGAGGCGGTCCCCCTCGACCAGCTCTCCCTGCTGGAGCTCCTCGACGGCCCGGAGGCACGTGCGCTCGACCTCGATGTGGCGCGGATCCTCGAGAAGGACCTCGGCGACGAGCCGTTCTTTCCCGAGTACCTGCTTCGCATGCTCGCGTCGAGCGGCGTCGGCTCGGTCGCAGGCGCGCGCGAGGGCCTCCGGCGGCATCGCGAGACCATCCTCGCCATGGTGCGCCCGTACTTCACCTTCTCGTCGAGCGCGTGGAGCCTGTCGCCCGAGCGGATGGACCACGTGCTGCGAGGGTACTCCCTGTTCTTCCTCGCACACGCGGCCGTCCTCGAAGCGCCCGCCCTCGGGGTGAACAAGGTCGAGCGCCTCACGCGCCTGTACCGCGAGCTCGACTACCCGGATGACGCCCGCGCTGCGCACCGCGTGGCGAGCCTCCTCGTGGACGCCTTCCGCGAGGGTGCCGGCGACTGAGCCTCAGTGCTTCGCGACCGGCGAACGGTGCCCGCCGAGCTTCGCGAGCGCCTTGCAGACCTCGGGCTCCTTGCAGGGCCCGATGGGTGCGACCGACGCCCATTCGATCGTTCGCGGCCACTTCACCGGCGTCCGCACGTCGGGGCCACGGAAGGTCGGCGGCGAGCCCTCGAGGAGCTCCTCCCTCTCCGATCTGTCGTCCTGACGCACGAACGGGAAGCGGATCGTCGGGGTGATGCCCGTGCGCTGCACGGGCGCTCCGTCGGGCAGCGCGTAGAGCAGCGTCGTGAGGCGGAGGACCCCCGTATGGGCGTCGTCGTCGATGTACTCCTGCTCGCATCCCTTGCCGAACGTCAACGTCCCGACCACCGGCCCCCGGCCGTACGCTGCGAGCGCGCCAGCGATCATCTCGGCCGCGCTGGCGGTGGCGCCGTCCACGAACGCGGCCACCGGCCCATCCCAGCGATCTTCGACGCGGACCTCCATGGTGCGGTCGATCTCGATCGTACCGTCGCGTCGCTTGGTGGGGAACATCGGCAAATTCGGCGCGAACGGAGCCAGCGCCGCGAGCGCCCCCTCGGCCGAACCCCCGCCGTTCCCGCGGAGATCGAGCACCACGCCAGCGGGGGGACGGGCCTTCTCCAGCCTCGCGGCCCGCAGCGTGGCGAGGAGGAGGTCCCCGAGGTGGTCCGGGACCTGTCGCAGCGGAACGACCACGACCTCGCCGTCGCCGTACGAGACGCGCTCGAAGGGTAGTGTGGTCGCCGGAGGGTCACTCTTGGCTTCGGCGATCTTCCCGACGGAGAGCTCGATCATCCTGCCTCCCCGGAGGACGGTGGCCGAAGTCGGCGCGCGCCCCTCGGCGGCGGCGTATCCGAGCTGCTCGACCTGCTCGAGAGGGAGGCCTGCGGTCTTGACGCCGGCGATGGCGAGCACCAGGTCATTGGACTCGAACGGGGCGGTGACCAGGTCGGCGACCAGCACCCCCACCGCCGTCGTCGTTGCCTTTCCCCAGGGCTTCACGGGCGGGCGCGCCGCGAGGTCGACCTCGTAGATGCTCGCCTCCTCGTCGAAAGGTGCCCAGGCGCTGTGCGGATCCACGAGGGACACGTACGCGCGCACCGACGCCGAGAGCACCACCTTCGCCCAGTCGACGTCGTCCAGCTCGGGGAAGAAGCGCGCGCGCGCCGTCTCGGCGTAAGCTCGCGCCTCGTCGCCCACCGCGAGCTCGAAGGCGGCGACGCGACGACCGATCTCGAAAGCGTTCTTCCTCGCTTCGCCTCCCGTCGGGATGGCCACGAGCGCGGACTCCCAGCGCCCGTCCGTCGCGCGACGGCCCGCGTCGAACGTCGCGCGCAGATCCTTCACCCACCGTGCGAGCGAGGCGCCCACCTCGCGGGCAGCCTTGCACTCGCCCGAGCGGCGTCCGTCGAGCTCCATCAGGATCTCGTCCGCGCGAGGCGCGAACGCAGCGCGGGTCGGGGCGTCCTGCGCGAGGCTCCACAGCGTGTGTGGGTCGAGCCAGTCGAGGGTGCTGTCGATGAACGGCTTCTTCGCCGTGGCCCTGGGCGCGTAGGCGAGCTGGTCGCGGACCTGCGCGGTGACGAGGCGGGCCTCGTCGCACGTCAGCGTGGACGGCGCGCCGCTCGGTAGACGGAAGGCGAAAGCGCGGTCGTCCTCCCGGGGCTCGCTGGAGTCGGGGCCGGGATCCGGCGCGCCCGTAGGCGGTGTCGTCGCGGAGGAGGCCACGCCGGGCCCGTGGACAAGCGCGGGCTCGACGCGGCGGCGCTGCACGACTGCGATCGTGAGCGCGCTCGCTCCGATCACTGCGAGGACACCTCCAAGGGCCGCGGCTCTTCGCATCGGTGGACCCGGAAGGCTAACAAGGCCGGGCTCCACCTGCAGACTTTCCGGAGATCTTTTCAGCCCGCCTTCGCGAGTCGAGGCCCGGCTCGATCCTCTTGCCCATCCTGCCAGGGCCCGAGCCTCGCGCGCAGCTTCACCTTCGCCCGCTCCTCGAGCTGGCGTACCCGCTCCTTGCTCACGCCGAGACGCGCACCGAGCTCCTGGAGGGTCGGCGGGTCATCGTTCATCATGCGCTCGCGCACGATGAGCCGCTCGCGCTCGTCGAGCGAGCGGATCGCTTCCCTCACGGCCTCGGCGGCGCGCGCCGTGGACTCGGCGCTCGACACCTCGTCCTCCGGCGACGGGGCTCCGCGCGTGACGTCGAGCGTGCGGCCCCCGGGGACCGTGCCGTCGAGGCTCACCTCGTGCGCGGCGATGCACGGGAGGAGCTGCTCGATCCGCTGCTCGGAGAGGCCGGACGCTCGCGCCAGCTCAGCGGGCGTCGCGTGCGGGGAGGCGCGGTAGGCGCGGAGCGCGCGACGCTCGGCCTTGGTGGTTCCCAGGCGCACCACGCGGAAGGCGCGGACGACGTACTCTCGAATCTCGGCGCGGATCCAGTACGCGGCATACGTCGCCAGGCGGCATTCACGATCGAGATCGAACTTCTTCGCGGCACGCAGGAGCCCGATGTTTCCCTGCTGGGCGATGTCCTCCAGCGGGATGCCCCACCGCCGGTACTGGAGCGCGATCGACATGACGAAGGGGAGACACGCCAGGATGAGCTCCTCGCCTGCCCGGGCGTCACCGGCTTTCCATCGCGCGGCGACCTCCCGCTCGGCGTCGCGGTCGAGAACCTTCATCCTGGTCAGGCTGGAACGGTAAGCACGCAAGGAGTCGGCTTGCGACGGGTCGATCATGCGTGCACGCGGTGCACGGAGGGTGCCACGCGAACGTGGCTCATTTTCATGCAGATCCTGCCGTACGCGGCGATCCGGTTGCGTCAGAGGGAGCCGAGGCCCCGTCGCCGACGAAAACCTTTCGCACCACGCAACGCCCGCGCGCAAGATCCGCCGCCGAGGGTCGAGTGTACGCGAGGGCAGCTCTCGGCCCGTCCGCGAGAGGACATCTCGATCGCCCGCGCCACGGCGGCAGACGGGGCTGCCGAGGTGTTCGCCTGGCGGCTCCTGCGCGACCTCAAGATGCTCGGCCTGAAGTTCCGCCGGCAGCACGTGCTCTGCGGCTACGAGGTGGACTTCTACTGCGCCGCGCTCAGGCTCGTCGTCGAGATCGACGGCGCCGTCCACGACGACGCGGAGCGGGCCGAACGGGATGCGAGGCGCACGACGATCCTCGCGCGCCGTGGCCTCCGCGTCGTTCGCCTCG
>SXNL01000296.1 GCA_005777185.1 Myxococcales bacterium | reverse complement strand
TTCTGCTCAGCCGAATTTTGGTCCATCTCATTTAATGAAAATCAAAATACCTTTGCCTTCTACTAAAGCTCAGGAGAGAATATCTACAATTCTGGATGCCGCAGATGCCCTGCGCAAAAAAACACAGAAAATTATCATCCTGAATCAACTATTTCTTCAAATGTTTCAAATCCTAGCTCTTTGCATCTAGCGCTTCTGTTTGGCTCGAATTCTTCAATATTCTTATGACCAAAGTGCTGGTCAGATATTATAAAAGTATCCGGAGTAAATATTTCTCTTAAATTCATTTTAATCCTTTAAATAATTGTTTATAGTAACAAAATTATCTTCACCCAGATCGATCGCTTCCTCGTGCGCGTGCCCATGGGATACCCCAGCGCGCGCGACGAAACGCAGATGCTGAGGCTCCACGGTGTCGATCCGCCCGTGCTGCGGGCCGTGCTCAACCCGCAGGACGCGCTCGCCCTCCAGGGGATCTGCGGGCGAATCCACGTCGAAGACGACCTGTTCGAGTATGCCGTCGCGCTCGCGAGCTACACGCGAAACCACGCGCGCGTCGCGCTCGGGGCGAGCCCCCGCGCCACGCTCGCGATGGTCCAGGCGGCGAAGGCGTGTGCGCTCCTGGCGGGCCGGCACTTCATGGTCCCCGACGACATCCGCGCGATGGCCCCACACGTGCTCGCCCACCGGCTCGTGCTCACGGCCGACGCCGAGCCGGATCCGGGCGCCCGCGCGCAGGTCGTCGAGGAGGCGCTGTCCAAGGTGGGCTACCGCAGGGCCGCGAGGGCATAGTGCAGCTCCACCCGACGCGCGCGACGTTCCATGTCGCCCTGGCGGGCGCCGCTATGATCGCCGCCGGGGTCGCGTCGCGCACGCCGGCCGTGATTGCGTTCGGCGGGGCCATGATCCTCGCCGTGGCGGTCGGGCGCGCGATCGCGCTCACGACGGTGACGCGGATCCGGACGAGCGGGTTCGAGATGGTGTGGTCCCACGCGCGGCGGGTGTCGCGCGCGGCGCGGGGGGGCGAGCTCTCTCTCACGTGCGAGCTGCGGAACCGAGGCGTGGACGACGCGCTCGGGGTCAACGTTCGGGCCATCGCGTCCAGCATGCTCGAGGTCAAGGTCGAGCCCGCGACTGTGGATCTGCCGGCCGGCGAGCGGATCGAGCTCGACGTCAAGGTGAGGGCGCTCCGCGTCGGGCGTTGGGGCGTTCACGGGCTCGCGCTCGAGGTGCGCGGGACCCCGATCGGCGGCGAAGGGCTCTACGAGGTGCCGCTGATGTTCGCGAACCCGCACGGCATCGAGGTCTTTCCTCAGAGCCTCCACTTCCACATCCAGTCGCCGCGGGGTGGGCGCTCGCGCCGCTCGCACGAGGCCGGACGGCCCGCCCAGGTCGCCGGAGACGGGGAGGAGCTCCGCGAGCTCCGCGACCTCGTGCCGGGCGATCCCTTCAAGCGCATCGCGTGGCGCGCCAGCGCGAAGCGCGGTCAGCTGGTCGTCCGCGAGATGGAGAAGGACGAGCGCGACGTCGTCTGGCTCGTGGTCGACGCCTCGGTGGAGCTCTGGGCCGGCCTCCCCGGGAAGGCTCCGCTCGACGCCGCGGTCGACGAGGTGGCGAGCGTCGCCACGAGCCACCTCGCGCGCGGCGACCAGGTCGGGCTCGTCGTCGCGGCGTCCCGGCTCCGTGCGTGGATCCCGCCCGCGACGGGACCCGCCCACGCCGTCCGGCTCGCAGCGGCGCTCGCGAGCTCGGCCACCCTGGTGGACGCCGACCGCACCGAGCTCGACGAGACCGAGATCGCCTTCCGCGTCGCGGAGCACGCGCGCCCGCTCGACGCGCGCGGGCTCGTGGACGTGCCGCGCGGGAACCTCGATCTACTCGCGGTCCGCAGCGAGGCGCTGAGGACCCGAGCCCCCTTCGCGCCGCGCGTCCCCTTCGCCAAGAGCCAGCGCGAGCAGCGGCTCCGCCACTACCTCGCGGCGTTCGGGGTGGATGTGCCGCCAAGGCTCGAGGGCGAGCGCGCGAAGACGCAGGCCATGTTGCTCGAGGTCCTCGACACGCTCGGCAAGGAGAAGAAGCGCGCGAGCATCGTCCACGTCTGGGCGCCCGTGGATGCGGGGTTGCAGGGCGGCACCTCGCCGGAGAAGCTCGAGCCGCTCCGCCGCGTGATCGGGCGCCTTCGCGCGCGCAGGGTCGAGGTCCGCTGGTCGATCCCGCGCCTCGAGGAGAGCGTCGATCTCGGGGGCGGAGGGCCGGCGCGACCGATCGACGAGATCGTGGTCGAGGCTGTCCGGCTCCGCGCGCGCCTCGCGGCGTCGCGCGCCGAAGGGGCCCTGCGGCGCGCGGGGGTCAGCGGTCGCGTGCGCGTCCGCGGAGGTCCCCGCCGCGCCCAGGCGACCGGTCCCGTCGCGCCGCCCCCCCCACGGGCCCGCGAGTGAGCGTCCGGGAGCTGCTCCGGGCGCGCGGGCTCACGCCCAAGCGGAGCTTCGGCCAGAACTTCCTCGTCGCCGACGGCGTGATCGGCGCGATCGCGCGGGCCGCGGTCCCCATGGAGGGCGCGACCGTGGTGGAGCTCGGCGCGGGAACCGGGGCCCTCACCGCGGCGCTCGTCATGCGAGCCCGGCGCACCGTGGCGATCGAGCGCGACCGGGACCTGATCCCCATCCTCGAGGCACGCTTCGTCGAGGAGATCGCCGGAGGCCGCCTGTCGATCGTCGAGGCGGACGCCGCGAAGGCCGAACTCGGCGCCCTCCTCGGCGGCGCGGACGGTCCACGCGTCCTCTGCGGGAACCTTCCGTACCAGATCACCGGGCGCCTGCTCTCCCTCGCCACCCGACACGTATCCTGCATCGATCGCGCGCTCTTCACGGTGCAGCTCGAGGTGGCGCTCCGCCTCGTCGCCACGCCCGGCTCGAAGGACTACGGCGCGCTGTCCGTGTTCACCGGCGCCGCCTTCGTCGCCTCGATCGACCGCCGGATCCCTCCCTCCGCGTTCTTCCCGGCGCCCGAGGTGACGAGCGCCGTGGTCGTCCTCGAGCCCCGTCGGCCACCGGTCGAGGAGACGCCCGCCTTCCAGCTCGTCGTGAAGCGGGCGTTCGCGACGCGTCGCAAGACGCTCCGAAACGCGTGGCGCGGCCTGCACGTCGACCTCGAGGCCATCGCGGCGCAGGAGGGGATCTCGCTCGACGCCCGGGGCGAGACGCTGGACGTCGACGCCTTCGCCCGCTTCGCGGCGGCCCTCAGTCGTCCGGCCTAGCGCCGAGCTGTACGAGCGCCCGCCGGGCGTCCTTGAAATCCGGATCGTTGGGGACGGCCATCTGCAGGAACAGCTTGTAGTGCTCGATCGCGGCGGGCTTCTTGCCGGTCTTGCGGAGCGCCTCGGCGGCCTGGAAATGGGCGTCGGGCACCCAGCCGGGTCGCGGCTGGATCAGGGTCCCCTGCTCGGCGGCCGGCTGGAGGTAGCGCGCGCCCTCGGCGGCGTTGCCACGATCCATCAGCATCTTCCCGTACCGGTACTGCCAGAACGGAGGCTTGACCGGTCCCGAGAGCGCCTGCTGCCACTCGGCCAGCGCGCTCGCCACATCGTTCGAGTCCTCGTAACACTCGGCGAGCGCGGCGTGGGCCTCGATGCGGCTGGGCTTCAGCTCCAGGGCCTTCTTCAGGTCCTTGATGGCCGTCTTCACCTCGCGCCGCTTGCGCTCGACAACGCCCCGCTGCCAGTACGCGTCGGCGTTCATCTTGTCGAGCTCGAGCGCACGATCCACGTGCTCGATTGCGACGGACATCTGCACCGGGATGGACTCGTTCGCGGCCCACGCCACGTAGAGGTGGTAGTCCGACCTGTTCGGATCGAGATCGACCGCGCGCATGAGGTATTTCATCGCGGTCTGGATGTCGAGGCCGCCCTTCTTGAGGTAGGCCCGCCCCATGTAGTGGTTCGCCTCGGGGCTGTTCATGCGCTGCTCGAGCACCTGCTTGAGCATCGGGATCGCCTCGTCGAGACTGCCGAGCGCGGCGAGCGCCGCGCCGACGCGGAGCCGAAGGTCGAGGTCCTGCGGGGCCTTCGCCTGGGCGCTCTTGAACTGCTCGAGCGCCTTCTCGACCTGCCCGGACTCCTCGTAGAGGAGGCCGCGCTCGAGCGCGAGGCCCGGGTAGTCGCGATCCTGGGCGTACACCTTGTCGAACTCGACGGCCGCCGCAGTCAGGTTCCGCATCTTGCGCAGCACCACGGCCAGCCGAAGGCGGCTCCCGACGTCCTCCGGATCCTTCTGGAGGGCGAGCTCGAAGTGCGCGACGGCCTCGTCGTACCGGCCTTGCGCAGCGGCGACCTCACCGAGCGCGCGCTGGAGCGTGGTGCTGTCCGGCAGCTTGGACTTCGCCAGCTCGAGCTTGGCGGCGGCCTCCTGCACGCGCCCCTGCTGCGCGAGCAGCGACGCCAGCGCGGCGTACGGCTGGACGGCGTCGGGCTGCTTCGGGCTCGCGAGCTCCGTCGCCTTCGTGTAGTGCGCCTCGGCCTGCGGCTTGTTGCCGAGGGCCTGTTCGACCTTGCCGAGCCACAGCGCGAAGCGCATGTGCTTCGGGTAGGCCGCGAACGCGTCCGTGAGCTGCTTCTTGGCGTCCTTCAGGCGCTCGAGCCCGAGCTTGGTCTTGGCCGATCCGACGATGGCCTCGAGGTTGGCGGGCTCCTTCGTCAGGGCCTCGTCGAACCGGTTCAACGCCTCGGTGTAGCGACCGTCGGCGTAGTAGATCTCGCCCTGCCCGATGAGCGCCCAGGTGTTCCTCTGGTCGAGCTTCACCGCCTCCTCGAACGCCGCCCGCGCGTCGCCCGCGCGATCCTTCCGCGAGAGGATCCAGCCCTTCGCGGCGAGCGTCTGGGAGAGCTCGCTCACGCTCGCGTTCGCCCGTGCGGCAGGGTCGAGGAGCTTGTTGACCTCCTTCAATGCCTCGTCGTCGAGACCGTCGTTCTCGGACAGCAGGCGTGCCTTGAGCGTGCGCGCGCCGGGGTGGCTGGGCGAGGCGGCGAGGGTCGCCTTCACGGCTGCCTGGGCCGCGGGCCTGTCGTCGAGGAGGAACGCCGCGCGGGCGAGGCCGTACTGCGCACGTGCGCCGAGGGAACCCGGGTTCAGGGCGAGCGCGCTCGAGAACGCGGTGCGCGCCTCGGCTCCGGCCTTGGCCTGTAGCTCGACCTCGCCGCGCACGAGCTCGAGCTCGCCAGCGATCGGATCGTTGCCCGCCTTGGCGATCGCCGCAGCGAGGCTCGCGCGCGCGGCCGTCGGGTCGCCGGTCACCGCCTCTTGTGCGGCGCGCGCAGCGACGACGTACTGGACGTCCGCGCTCGGGGGAAACTCCGCGATCCACTGCTTGGCGCGCGCGCTCCGCTCCACATCGAGGCCAAAACGAGCCTGGGAAGCATACTCCGAGAAGGTGGCGTAAGCGGAGAGGGCGCGCGCACGGGGGGCCTTCTTTCGCGCGTCGGCGAGCTCGTCGTTGGCCGCGCGCGCGGCGGAGTAGGTGTCCACCGCCATCTTCTTGCGTGCCCCTTCGGCCGATGACGCCGTGAGCCGGTTGTACTCGTTCTTCTTCACCGCGTCGGAGATCGCGAGGTGCCCGAAGGCGCCCACGGCGGTGAACTGAAGCCCGGCGCCCCCGAGGATGAGCGCGGCCACCACCAGCCCGATGACCTTCGGTGCGCGAGACCCCTGCGTCGCCGCCCCCCGACCGCGACGCGAGTGGATCGCGCGTCCGCTCGTGGCGCCGGCCTTCGCGTCCACGGTGTCGACGCTGGCCTCTCCCGGCGCGCTCTCGCGGCCCGCGATGGCCGCGGTCGTACGCGCTTGTACGGGGCTAGCGTCGACGGCACCCAGGTTCCTGTCACCGAAACCGACGCCACCGACCTTGTCGTCGATCGGAACGGATCCGCCCTGGTCCTGCGGCAGCTCGAACTCACCGAAGTTCACGAGACCGTCGCCCCCGAGCGCCGCGGGCAGGCCGCCGCCGGCCACAGGGGCCGGCAGGCCGCCGCCGTAGGCCGCAGACGGAAGCACCGTCCCCTGCACGTGGGTGGGAAGCGAGGACACCTGGGCGGGGAGCCCGCCACCGAAGACGTTCGACGGCAGACCACCGCCCACCACATTCGATGGGAGGCCACCGCCGACGACGTTGGACGGCAACCCTCCACCGAAGACGTTGGACGGCAGATTGCCCGCCGGGGTAGGCAGACCCACCAACGCCGTCGCCGTCGGGAGGCCGCTGCCCTCCACCGTCGACGGCAGCATTTGCTGCACGACGGGAAGACCGACACCGCTCACGTTGGCAGGTAGCAGGAGGTCGGCCTGAAGGCTGGGGAGATCGAGCTCGACGCCGCCAAGGCCTCCCTGCGTGGGGCGCGCGGGCGCCTGCATGACCGCGGTACCGCCGCCGCCGGCGCCCGTGACGCGCGCCATGGGGCTCGGACCCGCCGCGGTGGCCGACGGCTGCCCGAACTGCTGCGTGACGGGGCGTCCCTTGAAGTTCTGCGGGCCAGGTCCGCCGAACCCTTGCGGGCGATTCTGGGGCACCGACGGCAGATCGTCCAGAACGCCAAAGCCTCCGCCCGCAGAAGGCCCCTGCACCCGCGGCGCCGGGAGGTCGGCCTCGAAGTCGAGCGTCCGCGCGGGTCCCATGGGCGCCATGGGTGCCATCGGCTGGAGTGCTCCGCTGGGCACCTGCGGCTTCGGTAGGCCGACGTCGTCGGCGAGCGCGGGGAGATCGAGCTCCTCGAGGTTGATGCCGCCGAACGCGCCGAAGTCGGTGAGCGTTCCCTTGGTGGGCGGGGGAGGGGCGGGCCGTGCGGGTGCCCCGAAGCCGAGCTGGGTTGGGCTGCCCTTGGGGGCCGGGAGATCTTGCATCCCGAATGCAGCCGGCGGCGCTGCGACCTGCGACGCCGCAGCCGCGGCGGGCGCCGCCTGGGGTGCCGCGGCGACAGGCGGGCCGCTCACGGCGCCGCCGCCCGCGGCCATTCCAACCATCGTCTGTTTGCGGACGGGGCCGCCGCCGCCCGACGCGCCGCTCGTACCCCCCGTCCCCTGGACGAGGAAGGTGTGCCCGCACTTGGGGCAGCGCATCTTGAGACCCGTCGGGGGGACGCGACGCTCGTCCACCTGATACGGCGCGCGGCACGACTCGCACTCGACCTTCAGCATGTGGCCCTCACGGCGCGGAGCGTAACACAGCCGATCCGCGTCCACCTCATTTGAGGCCCCCTCCCTGGCTCCGCGAGAGCGCGAAGGCGGGCCTGGCGTGCGCTCTGCACGCAACGCGCGCGAGCCTCGACCGAACGTCCGCGCAGACCGGTCCACAGGACCCAACCGAAAGGCTCTCTCATGCGACCCTGCCTGCTCTGCCTCCCCGTGCTCGTCCACCTGACGTCGGCATGCTCGTCCACGCCGACACAGCACGGCCCGGGGCACTCCTTCGATGCGCCCGAGCCTCCGGATGGGACGCCCGGCTGCGACGCTTCCCGGACTCCGATCGAGGACGCCTGCGTGCTCGACGAGGCCCTCGGCGTCTTCGTCTCTTCGCGGGTCATCCAGGCCGGCGGCGGCACCCGCGCGCGCCCGTACGCGTCGCTCGCCGAAGGCCTCGAGCGTGCGCGCGCCGACAAGAAGCGCGTGTACGTGTGCGAGGGAACGTACGACGATCCGCTCACGTTCGCGGACGGGGTGTCGATCTTCGGTGGGCTCTCCTGCGACGGTGGGGAGTGGAGGGGCGGCGGCAAGCGCGCGCGCATCACCACGCGTGACGGAAGCCCGGTGAACGCCAAGGACATCACCCGACCGACGCGGATCGACGCCATCGAGATCGTGGCGAGGGACGCCACCCTGCCCAGCACGAGCTCCATCGGCCTCGTCGTGGCCAATGTGCCTGGCCTCGCGTTCTCGCATGTGCTCGTACGCGCCGGGGCGGGCGCCGACGGCAGCGATGGGGCCATCCCCGTGCAACTCGTCAACGGTCCGAGCGCCGAGGGCGTGGCTGGCGAACCCTCCGCTCGCTGCGTCGCAGGCTGCTCCGCGAACCCCTTCCAGGGCTACCCTGATCCGCGCGCGTCGCGCGGCGGCGTCAACGCGTGCCAGGGCGTACCGGGATACGCGGGGCAGGCCGGCTCGGCGGGGGGATGGAGCGGGGGCTTCCGCGTCGACGCCGGGGGCGGCATCCTCGGCGCGCCGTATGTCTACGCGCTCGGGGTCGACGCCACCGCCGCGGAGCCGCCGCCGTTCCTGTTCGTCCTCTGGGGTGCACCGGGCCACCACGGTGGGCCCGCGACGAAGGGACTCATGCGTCACGATGGCTTCTTCCCTGGCGCCGGGCACGATGGAACGGACGGCGTCGCCGGCGGCGGCGGAACCGGCGGACGCGGGATCGGGCTCCTCGATCACGTCGTGCCGTCGAGCCAGCAGGTCGTCGGCGCGAGGGTGTGGGGCTGGTCCGGCGGTGGGGGTGGGGCCGGCGGATGCCCCGGGCTCGCGGGACACGGCGGCAAGGGCGGCGGCGCGAGCCTCGGCGTGATCTCGGCCTGGGCTCCGCCATCCTTCGCGGAGAGCGAGATCCTCTCGGGCTCGGGTGGGCGCGGGGGAAAGGGTTCCTTCGGCGGGAAGCCCACCGCCGGCGGGGCGGGCGGCGCGGCGTCCGGCCCCGCAGGTACGCAAGGCGCACCCGGCGGGTGGGGAGGTCGTGGCGGGTACGGTAGCCACGGAGACGGCGGGCCCTCCGCCGCGCTCGTCGTCGACGGACCGCGGCCGAGGCTCTCGAGCACGACGCTCGCGGCGGGCAAGGGCGGCGACGGCCAGCCCGAGACGAAGGACGGCGACCAGATCATCCCCGCCTCCGCGACGGGCGCGTCGCAGAGGATGTGGGAGCTCTGAACCGATTGGGTTGTGGGCGGGAGGTCGCGGTGTGCTACACGAGCGCCCTCTCGCTCATGGATCGCCTGGTCGTCACCGGCGCGCGGCAGCACAACCTCAGGGGGATCTCGATCGAGCTTCCGCGCGGGAAGCTCATCGTCGTCACGGGCCCGAGCGGCTCGGGGAAGTCTTCCCTGGCGTTCGACACGATCTACGCCGAGGGTCAGCGCCGGTAC
>SXNL01000038.1 GCA_005777185.1 Myxococcales bacterium | reverse complement strand
TCCCTCTCCCTTCAGGGAGAGCGAGGCCGGGAGGGTGAGGTCTGCGCGGGGCTCGCGCGCTCCTCCCTCTCCCTTCAGGGAGAGCGAGGCCGGGAGGGTGAGGTCTGCGCGGGGCTACCGGAACCTCTTCGTCTCCCCCTGAAGAGCTGTCCAAAATTGCGCGCGCCCTCTCCCGTCAACGAAGGGCAGCCCCGGGCAATTGTTGGACAGCTCTTGAGCGCGCGTAGCGCGCGATTTGGGGGAGACCGACGCGCGCAGCGCGGCGAGTAGGGGCACCCCTTCTCTTGCGCTGGATCGCGCCTAACCGATCGGCATTGGCTCTAGGCGGCGACCACGCCGGATGGCGTCACGATCGCATCGCGGAGGTCGCCGTCGAAGGAGGCACCTGGCCACAGGACGACGCGTTCGAGGCGGCCTCGCGCGCGTGCGCCCGCGCCAGCGACGACGAGATCCGCCGCGCCCACGACGGACGCCCCCGCGCCGAGGAACACCCGTGACGCGGTCCGGGCCAGCCACCCGAGGTTCGCGTCGAGGTACGACGCGGGGGTCCCCACGTCCCAGGTCGGCTCGTCGTGGAGGAACGCGTGGAGCGCGCGCCCAGGACTCGCCAGGTACACGTCGCCCACGACGCAGCCGCGCCGCGGTAGCGTGAACGCCGGCTCGAGGACATGGACGCCGAGGAACTCGCCCGCGACGATCTCGGGGTCCTCCGAGACGCGCGTGGTCCTCAGGCGGACCACCCTCCCCTCGCGACCGATCCCCACGTTCCCGACCGTGCCCGGCGACGCACGCCGGACGACGAGGGTGGCGTCGTGACCACCTCGCCCATGCTCGCGCAGCAGGGCGCCCACGTCGAGCGACGGCGCGAAGACATCCGCGTTGTAGACGAGGACCGCGCCCGCCTCGCGCCCGTGCGTGGCCTGCAGCAGGCCGCCCGCTGTTCCGAGCAGCTCGTCCTCGACGCTCGCGCGGACGCCGGCTGCCCCGAGCCACGCGACGAGGGCATCCCTGCCGTGAAACACGTTCGCCGTGATGTCCCCGATCCCCCCGGCGCGGATCGCGTCCACGACGTGAGCGATCGCGGGCCGATCCCCGACGGGAACGAGCGGCTTCGGGAGCTGCTTCGTGAGCGCGCCGAGGCGCGTCCCCAACCCCGCCGCGAGCACGAAGGCCCGCGTGGTCACCCGCCCGCCGCGTCCGGGACCGGTGCGGCGGCGGCGTCGCTCGCCGCGTCGGCGGCCGGGACCGGCGGCGGCGGTGGCGGCGTGAGGAACGCGCAGTCGGGGTGGGTCTGCGGGCTCTTCACGACGCTGCAGTCCGCCGTGGAGATCGCCGCGACGCACGCGCGCACCTCGATGGTGCCGCGATCGGCGTTGGCCTCGAAGCCATGGAGGCATGCGTCGCGGTAGAAGCGGATGCAGGCCTCGACGTCGCGGCCCCCCCCCTCGTCATGGACGGGAGGAGACATCGGGATGTTGCAGCCCGGAGCGCGCTTGCAGCGCGCCTCCTCGATCTGGCGGCACGACTCCACCGCGACCGCCGACGAAGTACACCCGGTGAAACCCGACGCGACGATCACGGCCGCGAGGGCGATCGCCGCGAGCGGAGGAGCGAGGGGGCGCATCCCGTCCCCATAGCGGAGGCCGAGGGGCAAGGCCAAGTCTTCGGCTCGGCCCCGAACCGCCGGACTAGGCTTCGTCCTCCGCCGCCACGAGGTCGGCCTCGGCCTCCTCGCCGTGGGCGTTCGCGAAGGGGATCTTCCGGCGCTCGACGTGTGCGCGGTCGTCCAGCTCGATCCGCCAGTACGAGGGAGCGTCCCCGCTCTTGCAGCCCAGGGTCAAGGACGGCGCCGACAGGATCGTGAAGCTCGCGCCCGCCGGCTGACGCCGCTCGCTGACGTGCCGGTGCCCGTGGAGCACCAGCGTCGCGCCGATCTCCTCGAAGCACGCCGCCGCAGCCTTGCTGTCGTCGAGCCGCATCCCGATCTCGCTCGGCGCGCCCCGCCCGACGCCGACCGGCAGGGGGACCACGTGGTGGTGCAGAAGCACGAGCCGGTGCCGCGCGCTTCGCCAGGGATCCCGCGCCGCGATCGCCCGGGCGAAGGCGAGCTGCTCCTCGCCGACCGACCCGTTGTGCCGGTAGAACCGCCGCTGACGCCGGCACGAGTCGAGGCCGAGGATCACGCAGTCCCCCTCCGGGAACGCGCGCACCCACGCCCCACAGGGCTCCGGGACGGTGCCCGTCGACTCCATGAACGCGCGCCACGAGAGCGCCTTCGACTCGTGGGTCGGGCGCGGGCGCTCGCTCCCCTGCATCGGGAACAGGTACCGGTCATGATTGCCAGGGACGCAGAGCAGACGCTCCCTGCCCGCGTGGCTCTGGAACGCGGCGCGCACGAGCGCGTGGCCGGCGCCGTCGTCGGTGAGGTCCCCGGTCACGATCACGATGTTCGTGTCCGGGCCGACCTCGCGCGCCGCGCGAAGGAGGCGGACGTTCACGTTGCTCGGCGTCGCCTCGAGCAGGATGTCGACCGCGCCCGACCGCGGCAGGCTGGCCGCGAGGGTGTCCGCGCGCCGGGCCTCCAGACGGCACGCGCGCCGCGCGCCTCGCTCGACCTTGTCGGTTCCGCGCTCGCCCTTCTTCGGGGGGATCGGGTGCGCGTACCCGTCGGGATCGACGAGCGCGACCTTGGGACTCCTGCGGCCGATCTCGCGGAGTACGCGCCACCCGGACTCGGCCCAGGCGACCTCCCAGCGCGCGTCGGCCGTGTCCGCGATCCGGGCCGAGCGACGCACCATCTTCAGCCGATCGTGGAAGGTATCGCCGAAGGCCGACACGTGCAGATCGGAGACGTGCGCGAGGACCAGGGTCACATGCCGCTCAGGATCTTGTACGATTCCCCGGTGGGGACGAGCACGAGGCGGTTGTCCGCCACGGTGTGGCGCCACTCCTCCTTGCTGACGCCCGGGATCTTGTAGCTGGCCGAATATGTGTAATCTACAAGTATCTTGTCCGCCTGGGTGAACGTGATGCGGCGGTAGCGCACCTCGTAGCGGATCTGCTGGGTCTTGACGAACTGGGTCGTCAGGTATTCCCGCAGGCCGCCGTAGTCGATGTCGTCGGTGGTCGACGTGTTGCCACCGTCCTCGAGGTAGCGCTCGTGGGCCATCTGGAGCAGGAGCCCCACGTTCTTCTCCTCGACGGCGTGGCGGTACTGCTCGCAGTACGAGACGACCTTGCGGTTCTTGCTGTTGTCCTCGACGTCGGTGTTGGGGATCATCGTCGTCCCGCAGCCGGTGAGGCCGAGGGCGAGGCCAAGGATCGGGAGGCACAGCGTCCTGAGAAGCGTCATCGATGGGTCCTTCTGTCTCCTTCGTCCCCGGCGCGCCAACACGAGGGCACGGCCGTGCATTCCGGCGTCAGTTAGCGCGATCCCGGACAATTTGGCAACTCACCGGCTGCAAACGCGCGCCGTGCGGCCTCTTCGAGGCCGGTGCCCCTTCTTGACCGGGGGCCGCTCCATGCGCGAAAGTCGTCAGATCCCATGGGAACCCTCGTCGACTACACCACCGAGAAGGGCGTCGCCCTCATCTCCCTGAACGATCCCCCCGTCAACGCCTACAGCTACGAGATGCTGAAGGAGCTCGACTCGTGGATCCTCGAGGCGCGCTTCGACAACGACGTCCACGTGATCGTCCTCACAGGGCACGGCGAGAAGTACTTCAGCGCCGGCGCGAACATCAACATGCTGAAGGAGGCCGATCTCGCCTTCAAGTACTACTTCTGCCTGCACGCGAACGAGACGCTCTCACGCCTCGAGCAGACGCCCAAGCTCTGCATCGCCGCGATCAACGGCCACTGCGTCGGGGGAGGCCTCGAGATCGCGCTGGCGTGCGATCTCCGCATCGCGCGCGCGGGTGAGTTCCAGCTCGGCCTCCCCGAGGTGCAGCTCGGCGTCCTCCCCGGAACCGGGGGGACCCAGCGGCTCGCCCGCCTCCTCGGGAAGGCTCGAGCCATCGAGCTCATGATCGAGGGCGAGAAGCTCGATCCCAACCAGGCCCTCGCGAGCGGCCTGGTCAACAAGGTCTGGGAGGGTCCTTCCCAGGAGGAGTTCCTGAAGAAGGTGAAGGAGTACGCGCACGGCTTCTGCCCTCCCGCCGGGCCGGCCATGGCGGTCGGCCGCATCAAGCGTGCTGTGCAGAGCGGCGGCGAGATGGCCCTGGAGCAGGGGCTCGCCTTCGAGCGCGAGCTGCAGGCCGAGCTCTTCGCGTCCGCGGACGCGAAGGAGGGCCTGGCCGCGTACACCTCGAAGAAGAAGCCCGTCTTCCGCGCTCGGTAGGCTCAGCGACGGGCGGCCTGCTTCGCGCGCCGATCCTCGAAGTCCTCCGGGCCGCCGCCGTCGCCATCCCCGAAGCCCATGTTCAGGAGCGCCGTCCAGGGGAGCACGCCGTCGTCGGCGTGGTTGACCAGCCCGATCTGCACGCCGCGGAGGCTCTGCGCGTGGTTGAACAGCCCGAACTGTACGCCGCGGACGCGCTCCCCGAGGTTCGCGACGCCGACCTGGGCCCCGTCGACGGATCGAGCGTAGTTCCCTAGACCCCCGAGCTGGAGGCCCGTGTGCTCCGTGAAGGCGATCGCGACAGCGCCGATCTGCCCCCCGCGGGATCGCTCCGACAGGACCCCCGCGCCGATCTGCGCGAGCCCGCCGAAGTCGTTCGCGTACGCCGCGAGCCCGCCGAGCTGGAAGAGCCCGCGGAAGTTGCTCGACGTCATGCTCGCCATCCCGATCTGCGTGAGCCCGTAGAAGTTGCCGTCCACCGAGCTCGCGGCGCCGATCTGCGCGAGGCCGGCGAAGCGGTTCGACCTGTGAGGCTCGCCGATGAGGTCCGGGCCCGTGGCCGAGACCGCGCCGATCTGCGCGAGGCCGCTGAAGTCCCGGCGCGCGTGATCGAACGCGCCGAGCTGCACCACCCCGGTGAAGTCGTCGTCGGTCCGGTTGTACGCGCCGAGCTGGAGGACGCCCTGGAAGACACGCGCGCGGTTGTACGCCGCGAGCTGGTACACGCCCGTCAGATCCCCCGCCCGGTTGTACCCGAGGGTCGTCTGGCCGAGGCCCAGGAAGGTCCGGGCGCGGTTCTCCGTCAGACCGAGCTGCACCCCCCCGCCGAACGTGTCGGAGAGGTTGCGGCCCAGCGCGAGCTGGGCGAGGCCGACGTGCGTGCCCGCGTCGTTGCGGATCGCGGACAGGGAGAAACCCCCGTAGAACCGCTCCGTGCGCGCGTGCGCGACCGCGAGCGTCCCGACGCCGGCGAAGCGGCCGATGTGCGGGCGAAGCCCAGCGTGGAGGACCGCCCAGTCGCCCGGCGGCTCCGAGGCGATGGGCGCGTCGATGTGGCGGTAGCGCTCGAGGCGGGGGCCGTTCGAGCCTGCAAGCTCGGCGGCGGGCTCGGCGCGGTCGGGCGCCGACTTGGCGGCCGGCGGCGCGTACGAGCGGGCGGGCGTGGTCCCGATGTCGTCGGTCGCGCGGGGCGCGTCGGCGCGGGAAGAGGAGGTGGCGGCGAGGAGAGCGCACGAGGCGCCAAAGGCGAGGAAGGTTCGCATCCCGTCCCAACGACGGGCCGTCGCGGACCTTACACGCGCATCGGCCCCGGCGCCGGCATCCCCGCCTCGGCGAGGAGCAAGCCGAGGCGCTCGGAGAGGTACGTCGCGGGTTGCACGTCCGAGATCGCCTCGAGCAGGTGCTTGCGGCCGACGTGCAGGCGCCACCCGATCGTCTTCGGCGAGCACCCCTGCACGACCGCGGCCTCGACGTTCGACAACCCCTGCAGCGCGACGAGCACGACCGTCGCGGAGATCGCGGGCGGAAGCGCGTCGAGCGCGCGTAGCACGCGGGCGTAGGTCTGCCGAAGCTCCGCGGCGCGCGCGGGATCGCCGGGCGCGTCCACCTCGATGGATCGCTCGATGCGCGGATCGTACCCGTCGATGGTCGTCTCGCGGCGTCGGGCCCGCGCGCGCCGCGCATCGAAGGCGCGGTTGAGCGTGAGGCGATACACCCACGTGAAGAACTCGCTCCTACCCTCGAAGCGGTCGAGCGCGGCGTACGCGCGGAGGAAGACGTCCTGAACGATGTCGTCGGCGTCGCTCTCCGAGCCCGAGAGGTGGAGGGCCAGCGCGAAGATCCGGGGACGGTAGCGGCGCACGAGCGCGTCGAACGCCCGGGGATCCCCCGCCTTCGCACGCGCGACCAGGAACGCCGCGGTCGCGGCCTCGCGCTCGGCAGGGGTGGGCATCGGGCCTAGGACGTCCGAAACAGGGTGGCGGTTTGATCTTTCTTCGGGTGGCGGCCCGGGACGGCGCGATACGCCCCGGCGCGCGCGGCAGCATGATGCTCACCGGTCTCTTCAAGCCGGCATTATAGTTCTCGATTCCTGCCGGGGTGCCGGCCCCCGCGCGGCGCCTCCGAGGGTCAGTAGCGCGCGAAGAGCTTCCCGTAGTGCTCGAGGATCGCGTCCCCGGACAGGCGTGAGAAGAACGCCGAGTACGCCATCCAGATCGAGAGCCCGTTCAGGTCGCGAAACATGGGCGGCATGTACCTCGGAGGCTTGACGACGCCGTCTCCGACGCGGCGGGCGAGCACCGGGATGTCCTCGTGCGCGACCTTGCCAACGAACAAATAGGGCAATAAATCCGCGCGGTTGTGAAGAAAGGCGCTCCGGATGAACGCGTAGTTGAGGACGATCCCCTTGCAGTAGCAGGCGTCCTTCGTGAAAGGCGCTCCGCCGTCCACGACGCCACCTCGGAACACGCGGCGCGTGTTCGCGTAGCACTCGTCCTCGTCGTACCCCTCGGTGCGAAACCACTCGAACACGTCGAGGAAGCTGGCGCCGTCCTCGGCCTTGTCGACCGCGATGACGCGATCGTTGAGCCGCCTCGCGCGCCGCGGGTACGTGCGAAACGTGAAGATCTCCACCAGCGCCGCGAGCCCCTCCTGCACCGTGGTCGTCCGGGGGGGCCCTTTCGCGAGCCACCGCGCCACGGCCTGCTGCTGCCCGTTCAGCGACGTGGCGACGTGAACCCATCCCTCGTGCACCTCGAGGATGTCCACGTCGCGCGGGGAGAACATCGCGCCGGTGCGCACCTTGACGCAGTCCCCTCCGGCGGCCGCGTCCGACAGGATGCCGTCGTCGAGCTCTACGCGTACGCCAGCATCCCCGAAGTACTTCGTGAAGCGCTCGTTGAGCTGCTCGGCGGCCTCCTGCGCGGTGAGGGTACGGGCCGCGCGCGGGCCGAGCTGCGCATCGTTCGTCAGGATCTCGTAGAGCACGTGCCCCAGCTCGCGCACCGTGCTCTTCCCGTCCGGGAACTTGTCCTTCGGCGACCCGTACAGCTTGCGCGCGTAAGCGTAGAACAGCGGCGTTCCCCGGCCCTCGAGCATCCGCACGAGATCGCGATACTGGAGGGCCGACGCGAGCATGATGTTCCCGATGGCGTCGTCCTCCCCGAGCTCGCGGTCGATGTCGCGCGCGATGGTCTCGAACTCGGCGGCCTTCGCCTTCGGATCGAACCCGAGCTCCATGCGCGCGTAGAAGGCCTGATCGGCCTTCGGCAGCTCGCGGAACCGCGCCTTGAAGAACGCCTCGTCGATCTCCCTCTCCCACTTGATCGCCTGGAGCACGCGGATCGGGCGCTGCGCCTCGACGATGCGCTGCGAGAGCTGGCTGACGAGCTCCTTGTAGCTACGCCACGGCCCGGCTGCCGGCATGGCAGGCAGGGACGGCTTCTCGTCGACGTCGAGCCGCGAGAGGGGTGCGACCGGCACCTCCCTGGCCTCCTTGGCGCTCGACGCGGGCGCGGTCGGCGCATCCTTCTTGGGGGGCTTGTCGGCCATGGCCGGCCTCCATCATACACACCTCGCGACCTCCGCGAGGACGTCGGTGTCCCGGACGCCCTCGGCCTCCGCCCGGTACGAGAGGACGAGCCTGTGCCGCAGCACGGGCGTGATGAGCGCGCGCACGTCGTCGATGTCCGCCGCAGCCTCTCCCCGGAGCGCCGCGCGCGCCTTCGCGGCGAGGACGAGCGCCTGCGAGCCGCGCGGGCCAGCACCAAAGCGCACGAACGTCTGCACCTTCTTGGGCGCGTGCGCGTCCAGGGGCCGCGTTCGCCGCCCGAGGGCGACCGCGAGCGCGACCGCCTCCTCCGTGACCGGTACGCGCGGCACGAGCGCCTGTAGCGCCGCGACGTCTGCGCCGGACAGCACGCGCGGGACCTCCCCGAGGACCGGGCTCGTGGTGCGGCGCGCGATCTCGCGCTCCTCCGCCTCCGACGGGTAGTCCACGTGGATCACGAGCAGGTAGCGGTCGAGCTGTGCCTCGGGCAGCGGGTACGTGCCCTCCTGCTCGATGGGGTTGCGCGTCGCGAAGACCTGGAACGGCGGCGGAAGCTCGTGCGTCGCGACGCCGACGGTGACCTTCCGCTCCTGCATCGCCTGCAGCAACGCGGCCTGCGTCTTGGGTGGAGTCCGGTTGATCTCGTCCGCGAGGACGAGGTTGTGGAAGATGGGGCCAGGCAAGAATCGCGTCCGCCTCCGGACGCCGCCCTTGTCGTCGTCCTCCTCCATCAGGACGTCGGTTCCCGTGATGTCCGCCGGGAGCAGGTCCGGCGTGAACTGCACGCGACCGAACGAGAGCCCGAGCGCGTCCGCGAGCGACGCCACCAGCAGGGTCTTCGCCAGGCCGGGCACGCCGACGAGCAGCGCGTGCCCGCGGGACAGGAGCGTCACCAGCATGAGCTCGATCGTGGCCGTCTGCCCCACGACCCTCGCGCCGAGCGCCTCGTGCAGCGCCTTCCCGGCGCGGTGCGCCTTCTCGAGGAGCTCCACGTCGGAGGGGGCGTCGTCCTTCACGGGCCGGTACGTTGCATCAGGTGAACGCGGATTGCAAAGGTGATAGAAGCGGGGCGTCCACGATGCTTGCATCATCCACGGAATCGCGCGTCCTCGAGCCGGCGCAGGACGGCGTCACGCGACCCGATCCGGGCCTCGCGCGCGGCCGATGGGAGGCCCCCGCGTGGGCGTTCTACGGGGTGATCGGCGCCCTCGTCGTGGGCGGGGCGCTGTACCTCCTGTGGCGCGGGGGCGTTTTCCGGAGGCGGCGCCCCGACGAGACGCCCGCGTCCAGGCGAGGGAGACCGTGAAGTTCAACGTCCGACGCGTCCTCTCCATGATGCTCCTCGGCGTCGCGCTCTACGGCGGCTTCGCCGTCTGGCGCGGCGTCGGCAAGATGGGTGCTGCCCTCTCGTCCTTCCAGTGGTGGGCCTTCTTCGCCGCGTGCGGCCTCGCGTTCGGCAACTACGTCCTCCGGTACTTCAAGTGGGAGTTCTACCTCGCCCGCCTCGACATCAAGGGCGTCGACAAGCGGGACAGCTTCCTGACGTTCCTCTCGGGGTTCGTCCTCACGATCACACCCGGGAAGGTGGGCGAGGTGTTCAAGTCCCTCGTCCTCTTCGAGACGTACGCCGTCCCCATGACGACCACCGCGCCCATCGTCGTGGCCGAGCGCGTCACCGACGTGCTCGGGATCGTCGTGCTGATCGCGGTCGCATCGATCGGCTTCCAGGGCGGCATGGTGTGGGCCGGCATCGGGCTGGGCCTCGTCGCGTCGATCGTCGTCGTGATCGCGTCGCGACGCCTCTCCATGGCGATCATCGACCTCTTCGCGAAGCTCCCCGGCCCGTTCGGCAAGGCCGCGCCCAAGGTGCGGGCCATGTACGAGAGCCTCGCGGTGCTCCTCGAGCCGCGTAACCTCGTCCTCCCCACGGCCCTCTCGGTCTTCGCGTGGGAGCTCGAGTGCCTGAGCCTCTGGGTCATCCTGCGCGGCTTCTACGAGACCACGCCCGTCACCCTCGCGACGTTCTTCTACGCCACGAGCACGCTCGCGGGCGCCATCGTCCCCGTCCCGGGTGGCCTCGGCGTCACCGAGAGCGCCCTCATGGGCCAGATGCTCGAGCTCGGCCACGTCAAGGAAACGAACGCGACCGCCGCGATGATCCTCGTGCGCTTCGCCACGCTATGGTTCGCCGTGTTCGTCGGGTTCGTGGCGCTGTCACTCCTCAAGGGCAAGTACCCCAAGCTGCTGCGTGAGAAAACGGAGGCAAGATGATCCAGATCGGCGACCGTATCCCCGAGGCCACCCTGTTCGAGTCCATCGCGTTCGGCGAGGCCTGCCCCGTCAGCCCCGGCCGGGTGTCGGTCACCGAGGCCGCGAAGGGCAAGAAGATCGCCCTCTTCGCGTTGCCCGGAGCGTACACGCCGACGTGCTCGGCCAAGCATGTGCCCGGGTACGTCGAGCACCTCGACGCGCTGCGGGCGAAGGGCGTCGACGAGGTGTGGTGCGTGTCCGTGAACGACGGCTACGTCATGGCCGCGTGGGGCCGGGAGCTCGGGGCCTTCGGCAAGGTCCGCATGCTCGGCGACGGGGCCGCCGAGCTGACGCGCAAGCTCGGTCTCGAGCAGGATCTTCCTGACATGGGCGTCCGCTCGCGCCGCTACTCGATGCTGCTCGACGACGGCGTCGTCAAGCTGCTCAACGTCGAGGCGAAGGGCAAGTTCGAGGTCAGCGATGCCACGACGCTGCTCTCCCAGCTAGGCTGACGCCCGTCACCGGAGCGCGCGTAGCGCCTCGAGCGCGCGCGCGAAGTCTGGCGGCGCCCCGACGTCCCACCTCACGCGCGCCTCCGTCCGCGGGTGCGCGAACCCGAGAACGCGCGCGTGCAGCGCCTGCCTCCCGAGCGCGCGCGCGATGTCACGGAGCACGTGCTCGCGCGGCTCCTTGCCGTAGAGTGGATCCCCCAGGATCGGCGTCCCGGCGTCCGCCAGGTGGACCCGGATCTGGTGCGTGCGCCCCGTCCGAAGCGTGCAGTCTACATACGTCGCGCCGCCGAGCGCCTCCCGGGCCGCGACGACCGTCACCGCGCGCTTGCCCGCCCTGACGCGCGAGGAGAAGCGCACGCGATCTCCGGGGTGCCGCCCGTGCAACGTGTCGATCACGCGGCTCTCGACGTGTCCGACGCAGATCGCCTCGTAGACCCTGTCGATCGTGTGGTCGGCGAACTGGGCCTTCAACGCCTCGCGCGCCGCGGGCGTGCGAGCGACCACCATCACCCCGCTCGTCCCCTTGTCGAGCCGGTGCACGATCCCCGGTCGCAACCGCTCGATCTCCCCCTCCCCTCCGAACCTCGCCACGTCGAACAGCCCGCGGGCGAGGAGCCCGTTCACGAGTGTCCCGGACGCGTGCCCGGCGGCGGGATGGACCACCAGCCCCGCCGGCTTGTTCACGACGACGATGTCCTCGTCGACGTGCAGGATCTCGAAGATCACTCCGGCGTCCGCCGCCGCCTCGCTCCGCAGCGGCTCCGCCGGCTCCACGACGACGCGCTCCCCCGCCAGCACGCGATCGGCTGGCCGCCGCGGGCGACCCCCGACTGTGACCCGGCCGTCCTCCATCCACCGCTGCAGCTCCGCGCGCGACACGGGCTCGCCCGCCGCGGTCATGGCGGCGGCCAGCCACCGATCGAGGCGCGAGCCCCGGGCGTGGTCGGGGACGACGAGCGTGATCGGCCCGCGCGCCAGGTCGAGGATCACATCACCAGATCTTCGACTTGATGTGCCCCTTGGCCTTCACCAGGATGTCGACGAGGGCGCGATCGTAGAAGTTCTTGCCGTACAGGCCGGGGTCCACCCTGCGCTTGTACAGCGCCCGCCCCTCCTCGATCTCCTCGGCGAGCGTCGTGAACAGGTTGTCCTCGGTGATGCCCTTCACGATCTTCTCCTCGTTGTAGAGCGAGAGATCGCTGGCGATGGCGCGGGCCAGGCGGCGGGCGGCTTCCTCGGTCTCGATCAGGGCCATCGGTGTCGGATCCTCCACGCGCAGTATCCCGCCGTTCTGCCACGGTTGTCAAAAGCGCCTCACCAGCACCACATTTTCGCGCCATTTCGCGCCCCGCGGCGTGGTATCCGGGGGGCTCGCCATGCCCACGTTCAGCACCTTCGTCCAGGCGATCGAGACCGCGAGCACCGTCGATCCCGCCCGCGGGTACCGCTTCGTCTCGGACCAGGGCGTGCCCGGGTTCGACGCCGGAGTGCCGGCCGAGTCGTCGTTCTCCTACGCGGCCCTCGAGCGCGCGAGCGCCCGCTACGGCGGCGCGCTGCAGGCCCTCGGCTTGCGGAAGGGCGATCGCGTGGCCCTCATCCTGCCGACGAACGAGGACTTCGTCCTCTGCTTCCTCGGCGCCGTCCGCGCGGGCATCGTCCCCGTCCCCATCTACCCCCCGCTCGGCCTCGGCCAGCTGCAGGGGTACCTCGACAACACGCGGCACATCGTCGGCAAGAGCGGCGCGCGCGCCCTCGTCACGAGCGCCACCATCAAGCGCCTCCTCGGCACGGTGCAGGAGCATTGTCCGTCGCTCGAGGCGGTCGTGGCCGTCGAGGCGATCCGCGAGTCCCAGGAGCCCCTCGCAGCCACGAAGATCGACCCCTCCGATGTCGTCTTCCTCCAGTTCACGAGCGGGTCGACGTCGCGTCCGAAGGGCGTGAGCGTGACGCACGCGAACCTCATGGCGAACATCCACTGCATCATGGAGGTAGGCCTCCGCATCAACGAGACCGACGTCGGGATCTCCTGGCTGCCGCTCTACCACGACATGGGCCTCATCGGCTTCATGCTCGCCCCGCTCGTGCACCGCGTCCCCATCGTGTTCATGCCACCGTTCCTCTTCCTCAGGCGCCCGGTGACCTGGTTCCAGACGATCACGCGGCACAAGGGGACGATCGCGTACGCGCCCAACTTCGCCTTCGCGCTGTGCTCCAAGCGCGTCCGCGAGCGCGATCTCGGCGGGCTCGAGCTCTCGACGTGGCGCGTCGCGGGCTGCGGCGCAGAGCCCATCCGGCCCGAGACGCTCCAGACGTTCTGCGACTCCTTCGGCAAGATCGGCTTCCGCCAGGAGGCGCTCCTGCCCTCCTACGGCATGGCCGAGTCGTCCCTCGCGATCGCGTTCAGCGGGCTCGAGCGGGGGATGCGCGCGACGACCTTCGACGGCGACCGCCTCTTCGGCGAGTCGCTGGCGATCCCCGCGCCGGACGACGCCGAGAGCGCGGTGCGCCTCGTCTCCTGCGGCCCGAGCTTCCCGGGCCACGAGATCGCCATCTTTCCTCCGGCGGACGCGGACGGGACCTCCCCCACGCTCCCCGAGGGGCAGGTCGGCGAGATCCGCATCAAGGGGCCGAGCGTGATGCACGGCTACTGGGAGGACGCCGAACGCACGAAGGACGCGTTCGCGGGCGACTGGCTGAGAACGGGCGATCTCGGCTTCTTCCACGGCGGAGAGCTCTTCATCTGCGGCCGCTCGAAGGAGGTCATCATCATCAACGGGCGCAACTACTACCCGCAGGATCTCGAGTGGGAGGCGAGCCGCGTCCCTGGCGTGCGCAAGGGCAACGTGATCGCGTTCGGCACGCACGACGCATCCGGCGAGCGCGAGAAGGTCGTCCTCGCCTTCGAGGTGCAGGACGTCGCGGTCGCGCCCGAGCAGGCGAAGGCCCACGGCCAGTCGGTGGCCGCCCTCGTCCGCAAGGCCGTCCAGGAGGGCACCGGGCTCACCCTCGACGACGTCGTGCCGCTCGCGGCCGGCGCGCTCCCCAAGACCTCGAGCGGCAAGCTCCAGCGCACGCGCACCCGCGAGCTCTACGACGTGGGCGAGCTCACCACGCGGCGCAGCGCCCGCGAGAAGGACCGCCTCGACCTCGTGAAGGAGGCCGCGAAGAGCCAGCTCAGCTACTTCAAGCTCGCCGTGCTGGGGGCCAGGAAACGCAAGTGATTCCTCACGATGAGCCCCTTCTTTGGAAGGGCTTGTAATTTGGAATGGTTATCATTATGGTGGCCGGCAGGATGAAGGCGCGGACGACGACGGCAAGGGAAGCCCTGGATCGCCGCGCCGAGGAGATGCTCCACGATCTGAAGTGCGCGGGCTTCAAGATGACGCCGCAGCGCATGGCCATCGTGCGCCTGTTCGCGCGCGATCTCGGCCACCCGACCGCGCAGGATCTGTTCGAGCGCCTGCGCCCGGCCTTCCCCTCGATGAGCTTCGCCACGGTCTACAACACGCTCGACACCCTCGCGCAGATGGGCCTCTCGCGGACGCTCCGCCTCGGAGACGCGAAGGGCGGCGCGCGCTTCGATCCCAACCCGGATCCGCACCACCACGCGGTGTGCGACGCGTGCGGCGCGATCCTCGACCTCCCGGCCCCCTCCCTCTTGCCCGCGAAGGGGGAGGCGCTCATGGTGCGCGAGCGCGCGCCAGGCTTCACGGTCCGCGCCGTCGAGCACGTCTACCGCGGCGTGTGCGCCAGCTGCCACGGGTAGCTCGTCACACGCCTCCCCTGAAAGAATCCACCCACACCCCACGGAGAAGACACCATGTCGAAGTCGCTCGCTGGCACCAAGACCCACCAGAACCTCAAGGACGCCTTCGCAGGCGAGTCGCAGGCGAACCGCCGTTACCTCTACTTCGCGCAGGTCGCCGACATCGAGGGCCTCCCGGAGATCGCGGGCAACTTCAAGGAGACCGCCGACGGCGAGACAGGCCACGCCCACGGCCACCTGAAGTACCTCGCCCAGGTCGGCGACCCGGCGACGGGCCTCCCCATCGGCAACACGGAGAAGAACCTCAAGGCCTCCATCCAGGGCGAGACGCACGAGTACGAGACGATGTACCCCGGCATGGCCAAGACCGCCCGCGACGAGGGCTTCGACGACATCGCCGAGTGGTTCGAGACGCTCGCGAAGGCCGAGAAGAGCCACGCGGGACGCTTCTCCAAGCTGCTCGGGACGCTCTGATCCCGGGCCGCGGCTCGGCCACATGAAGATCCCTCCCCTCCCGACCCGAGCGCCAGCGCGCGATCCGCGTGACTGGCGCTACTGGGACGCGCCCGATCTCGAGTCGGAGCTGCGCCGGACCTTCGAGGTCTGTCACGGCTGCCGGATGTGCGTGAGCTACTGCGGCTCGTTCCCGGACCTCTTCCGGCGCGTGGACCGCGACATCGAGACGCGCGGCGCGGAGGGGGCGGAGCTCCTCTCCGCCGAGGACTTCGACGCGGTCACGGATCTCTGCTGGCAGTGCAAGCTCTGCTACATCGACTGCCCGTACACTCCGGACCAGGGTCACGCGTGGGCGCTCGACTTCCCGCGCGTGCTCTCCCGCCAGAAAGCGAACCGCGCCCGGCGCGACGGCGTGACGCTGCAAGACATGGCGCTCGGCGAGCCCGGGCGCCTCGGCCAGCTCGTCGCCGGGCCGCTCGCGGGGGTGACGAACCTCGTCAACGCGAACCGCCTCGTGCGCAAGGCGAACGAGAAGGTCCTCGGCATCAGCGCCGAGTTCCCCATCCCCACCTTCGCGTCTCAGCCCTTCGCCACGTGGCTCGCGCGCCACACGCCCGCGAAGACGGCGGGCCAGGCTGGCGCGATCGCCCTCTTCGCGACGTGCCTCGGCGATTACAACTTCCCGCGCATCGCCCAGGCCGCCGTCCAGGTGCTCGAGCACAACGGCTTCGCCGTCACGCGCCCCGAGCAGCAGTGCTGCGGCATCCCCAACCTCGACGGCGGCGACGTCGAGGCGGCGACGGCCAAGGCGCGGTTCAACGTCGCCTCGCTCCTCCGCGAGATCGAGGCCGGGAAGACGGTCGTCTGCCCGGGCCCGTCGTGCTCGTACACGATCCGCAAGGACTACCCGGACCTCCTCGGCACCGCCGAGGCGCGCACGGTCGCCGCGAACACGCTCGACCTGATGGAGTTCCTCGATCGCCTCCGCCGCGAGAAGCGCCTCGACACCACGTTCGCGTCAGGCCTCGGCAAGGTCGCGTACCACGCCGCGTGCCACCTGCGCGCGCAGAAGATCGGGACGCCCGGCGCGCGCGTGCTCGGCCTCTTGCCCGACACAGAGGTCGAGATCGTCGAGAAGTGCTCGGCGGTCGACGGCACGTGGGGCATGAAGGCGGAGCACTACGACATGGGCCGGCGCTACGCCGACAAGCTCGCGCGCGGCATCGAGCGCGCCGAGGCGACCACGGTCGTGACGGACTGCCCCCTTTCCGCCCGCCGCATCGAGAAGGAGAACAGCGTCGCCGTCCTCCACCCCGCCGAGGCGCTCGCACGCGCGTACGGCATCGCCCAGGGAACGCCATGAAGCCCGTCACCCGCGCCGAGATCCTCGATCTCGGGGAGTACGAGAAGATCCGCGATCGCTTCCGCGCGCGCGTCATCGACGAGAAGAAGCGCCGGCGCGGCCGGCTCGGCGATCGCATGTCGTTCGTGTTCGAGAACCACGACACGGCGCTGCTACAGATCCAGGAGATGCTCCGCACCGAGCGCATCACCCGCGAGGCCGCCGTCCTCCACGAGATCGAGACCTACAACGAGCTCGTCCCCGGCGACCACGAGCTGTCGGCGACGTTCATGATCGAGATCGACGACAAGGCGGAGCGCGACGCGTTCCTCGTCGACGCCTCCGGCCTCGAGGGCGCGATCGCGCTCGTCTGCGACGGGCAGAAGATCCCCGCGACCGTCGCGCCCTCGCGTCTTCTCGAGGGGCGCGCCTCGGCGGTGATCTACGCGAAGTTCCTCCTGCCCGACGCCCCGCGGGCCCGGGTCGCGCGCGGCGACGGGGCGCTGTCCCTCGTCGTCGAGCACGCCGCCTACCAGGCGGAGGTGGCCCTCCCCCTCGCGGTGGCGCGAAGCCTCGCGGAGGATCTGGCGTGAAGCGCCTCCGCCGTGCCGTCCGCTTCGAGGAGGTCGACGCCGCCGGGATCGTCTTCTTCGCGAGGTATCTCGGCTACTGCCACGAGGGCATGGAGGACTTCTTCTCCGAGCTCTCCGGCGGGTACGCGGGCATCGTCGTCGGCCAGGGGCTCGGCTTCCCCGCGGTCCACACGAAGTGCGACTACCTCGGCCCCCTCCGCTATGGCGACGTGTTCGACATCGAGACGACCATCGATCGCGTGGGGACGACGTCTTGCATCTTCCGCTACCGGCTCGTCAAGGACGACGGCACGCGCGTGTGCGAGGCCGAGCACGTCTGCGTCCACGCGCGCCTCGGCGCGCTCGAGAAGGTCCCCTTCTCGGACGAGATGCGCGAGCTCTTCGCCCGCCACATGACCCCGGCCTGACGCGTCAGGAGGAGGGAGCTTCCGTCGGCGCGGGCGTCTCCGGCTCCTCTGGCCCTCTCAGCAGCGGCTCGAGCGGGTCCTTGCCGGACTTCTTGATGTCCAGCACCCACTTGACCATGTAGAGCCCGAAGAACGTCAGCGCGACGCAGCACCACTGCGCGAACGTGAGCGAGCCGTAGCGGAGATCGGCGTTCTCCACGTCCTTGATGCGCAGGAAGTCCATGACGAACCGCACCGGGCCGTACGACAGCGAGACGACAGCGATGTACGTGCCGGTCGTGAGCCGCCGCGACCACGTCGTCGCGAAGAGGAGCGCGAGGACGATCGTGAACAGGAGCTCGAGCAAGCCGAGATCGAACTGCGGGGTGCTGCCGTGGCGGAGCTCGATGAGCGCGTGGCCGTCGAGGACGGGGCCGTAGCTCTGCACCTCGGCGGTCTTGTACGGCCCGTACGCGACCGCGAAGATGGAGCCCGGATCCGCCTTCATCCCCGGGTGGTCGTGCACCACCGTGCACCCGCTCCGCCCGAAGATCCACGCCACGGGGAACACGGACAGGATCAGATCCGCGAGCGGCATGACGGGCATGGGCTCCTTCCGCCGCCGGAACTTCGGGATCGTCGCGACAGGCCCGAGCTGCTTGTACGGGACGGCCTCGAAGTACTTCCAGAGGACGATCCCGATGAGCGCGCCGAGGAAGCCCCCGAACGACGACAGGCCCTCCCACAGGAACAGGAGCGACCACGGCCGCTTCACGATCTCCGACGGGTGGTAGAAGATCTCGTCGAACATGTGAGCGCCCGTGAAGCCGCCGACCAGCATCCACGTGATGAATGAGTTGAGCTTGTCGAGGTCGATCCCGCGCTTTCGCGCCCGGTTCGTCGCCAGGAAAGTACCGACGACCACGCCCGTGGCGACCAGGAGCCCGAACGGGTGCAACGTGAGACCGCCGATCTTCAGGTCCTGCACGTGGATGTAGGGAATCATTCGAGAAGCCTCTTATCCGTTCCGCGCCCCGGCTTCCAGCGCCGAGCCTTATTTCACACCCTCCGCGATCTCGACCCGGTCGACCTCGCCCGCCCGCGCGCCCGCCGTGACCGCCACGGTCCGCCCGTCGCACGCGCGCGCGAGGATCTGACCCTCCAACAGGCGAGCCCCGCAGCTCTTCCTCGGAAACGACGCCTCGAGCGCCCCGTCGAGGATCTCGACGGCGTGCGCCTGCGCCTTCCTGCGGTCAGCGTCGTCCGTCGGGTCGAGGAGGGCGATGTTCGCGGCCTCGTACCAGGTCACGAAGAGGTCCGGTCCGCTCAACCGCGCGCCCCGCACCACGCCGTCCACGACGACGACCTCGGTCGACAGCGTGAGCAGGCGAGACGTGCGCTCGGGTCGCGTCGGCAGGAGAAAGAACAGGTCCTCCTCGATCGCCCGGGGGGGCCCCCCCCACGTCGTGGAGACAGGCGCGAAGCGCCGGCGCAGCGGCTCCGGTGCGTCCGCGAGCGACCGCCCGTACACACCCGGATCGAGGAGCACGCCCAGCGCGCCGAGGATCGCCGCGCCGACCTGCTTGCGGGCGATGTTCGCCTTCTCGAGCGTGGCCTCGGTGCGCCGCGCCTCGCGAACCTCGGCCTCGGTGTCGAGCTCCTCGATCTTCGTGTCGAACGCCGTGAGCAGCGCGATCGCAGCCTGCGCGTGGGGACCGGCGGGGAGGTTCGCGAGATACTCGCTGGTCCCCGCGCGCGACGCCTGGCAGGCCTCGTAGTACCGGGGCTCGTCCTCCTCGAAGTCCCGGGACACCTCGGCGGCCCAGCTCCCACCGGGGTGCGCGGCGAGGTAGGCCTGCGCCCGGCGGAGTCGCATGCCGCGGTCCTGGGTCATGCGGTAGGTGCGGTAGTCGACGTAATCGCCCGGGCTCGCGAGAAGGGGGCGCGTCGCGGCGCACCCGAGCTGCGCCAGGCCCATGTATATGCATAATACATATACCAGGGGAGGCGCGAGATCTCGCGTGGAGATCATGGCCCCGCCTCCCCCCCGTCGCCCGCGTCGGGGCCCGCGAAGCTGCCGGGCGGCGGCGGGGGCGGGACGAGGCAGAACGTGCACTCCGACGGCGTCGCCGGCGCGAACTCGTCCACGTACGTCGCGAACCGATCGCACGGCGCGTCGTTGATCGCGCGGAGGCACACCTCGCCATCGTGGATCAGCGGCCTGCACGTGGGCGGAAGGGCGATCTCCGGCGGGAGCTTCTCGTTGCAAGCGCGGACGCACCGATCGGACACGATGCCGCACGCGGTGCATCCCGCGCAGTCGGCCCTCTTGCGCGCCGCCGCGAAGCTCGCCGACGACATCTCCTGGGCGGTCTTCCCGCAGGCGCCGACGTCGCCCGGCGTGGGGGCCGCGAGGAAGACGGCGGAGACGATGACGACGGCCACGGTCGCGCGACGCTCCCTCACGGCAGCACCTCGTAGTCCACGTGCAGGCCGAGCTGCCCCGACAGCATGGGGTACGCCGGCCGCGCGACCTCGGTCGTCCCGGCGCCGTAGAACAGATCCCCGACGATCTCGCCCGCGACGCCGAGGCCGGCGCGGAAGAACCAGATCCCCCCCACGCCGACCTCCGCGCCCACGCCCGGATCCGGACGGAGCACGATCGGGATCGCGACGCGTCCGTAGGCCGCGAGCGCGCGCCACCTGCGGTACGCGATGTACCCCGGCGCGATCACGGACTGCTGGATCCCCTCGAGCGCGATGCTCGTGCGGAGGGCGATCCCGTGCTGCAGGCCCCGGGGCCGCCCGATCGTCGCGCCGACGCCGAGGTCCGTGTAGACGGCCGTGCGCGACACGCTCTCGGCGTCGCTCCCGAGCGGGGTCGGCAGCCGGTAGGGGTTGTTGAAGCGGAGGCCCGATCCCACGAACCCGGAGGCGAAGAGGTGCCAGTACCCGGGCTTCTCGGCGAACGGATCCGTCGCAGCGGGGGGGACATGGGCGCGATCCTCCGTCGCGGGAGGGGTCTCCTCCGCGCCTGCGAGGCTCGCGACGAGGGCCGCCGCGAGCGACAGGAGGCCGACGTGCGGGCGCGTCCTCATTCCCGGTTCACCCGCACCTTGCGCCGCGCGCCGAGGAGCGCGAGCTGCCCGCACGCGGCGTCCACGTCGTCACCGCGGCGACGCCGGATGAAGCACGAGTACCCCGCGTCGATGAGCGCGCCCTGGAACGCGAGGATCCGCCCCGCGTCGGGCGGCCCCAGCGTCGAGGCCTCGATGGGGTTCATCGGGATGAGGTTCACCTTCACGGGCAGCCCGCGGAGCAGGCGCCCGAGCTTCCGGGCCTCGGACGGATCGTCGTTCCTCCCCGCGACCAGCGTGTACTCGATGGTGATGCGGCGCCGCCTCGGGAGCGGGTACGCGCGGAGCGCTTCCATGAGGGTCGCGAGGGGGTACTTCTTGTTGATGGGCATGAGCCGCGTCCGCGTCTCGTCGTCCGCGGCGTGCAGGGAGATCGCGAGCCCGACCTGCCCGCCGAAGTCCGCTCCCAGCCGGGCGATCTCGGGCACCAGCCCGCTCGTCGACACGGTGATGCGGCGCGACGACAGGCCGATGCCGTCCGGGTGCGACAGGAGCCTCAGGGCCCGCGCCGTCGCGTCGTAGTTGTGCAGCGGCTCGCCCATGCCCATGAAGACCACGTTGCGGAGCTGCTCGTCGGCGTCGAGCTCACGACGACCCCACAGCACCTGCGCGACGATCTCGTCCGGCCCCATCTGCCGGGCGAGACCCGCGACACCGCTCGCGCAGAACACGCAACCCATCGCGCACCCGACCTGGGTGCTGATGCACTGGGTCACGCGCACAGGTCCGCCCTCGGCGTCGGGCTCCTCCTCGTCGTCGACGGCCGCCGCAGCGTCCGCGTCCTCCTCCACGCCAGGCTCGGCGACGCTCGCGGGGGCCTCGTGCCCCCTGCGGCGTGGGCCGGTGACGCCCGGGATGAGGACCGTCTCCACCGTGGCGCCGTCCGCCATGCGCACGAGGAGCTTCCGCGTGTGATCCGCGGCGCGCCTCACGGCTGTCGTCTCGAGCACGGAGAGACCGCCCGCTTCGCCGAGCTTGGTGCGAAGGCCCGAGGGAAGGTCGGTCATCTTCCCCGGATCGGTGATTCCCCGCGCCATGATCCACCGGAAGATCTGCCGGCCGTGGAACGCGCGACCCCCGAGCGCCCTCGCCGGGCCTTCCCACTCCTCCGGGAGGCGCGCGAGCGGGGGGGCCAAAGGGGGGCGCGGCCGCGTCACGGCCCCCGCGCGTCGACGTCCAGCTTGAACGCCACGAGGCCGATTTCCCGCACGGGCGCGGGCCCGACGCCCAGGAACGCGTCGTGGAACCTCACGAGATCGAACGCGTCCCGGTCGCGCTTCCTCACGGCCTCGCGCAGCGCAACGATCTGGAGCTTGCCGTACGTGTACGCGAACATGTTCACGGGCCAGACGATCGCGCGGCGCGCCTCGATCTTCGCCGCGTGAGGCGGCAGCATCGCGTCGGTCTCGAGCCGCTTCTGCGCCTGCTCCTCGGTCATGGATCCGTCGTTCTCGCCGACGTCCACGACGACGCGCACGGCGCGCTGAAGCGCCATCCGGAGCATCGCGCCCCGCGCCGCCGTCGCGTCCTTGCCCTTGTAGCCCGCCTCGAGGACGGCCTCCTCGCAGTAGTGGGCCCACCCCTCCCCGTACGTCGCGTTCCACAGGACACGCCGGACCTTCGACGGCGCCTGCCGGCTGTAGAGGCCCTGGAGGTAATGCCCTGGGATCGCCTCATGGACGCTGATGTTCTCCATCATCGAGCGCGCGTGGAACGCGAGCAGCGCGTCCTGCCGCTCCTTGGGCATGCGCGCGTCGGGCGTGTTGACCTCGAAATGGGCCTCCTCGATCGCGTCGAGCGGGCCCGCCACGTTGAGGCTGGCGAAGCTGACGCCGCGGAGATGCGGTGGGCTCTGCACGATCTCGATCTTCTTTCGCTCCCACGGCACGGTGACGAACCTGGCGCCCTTGATCCAGGTCTCGACCCCCTCGTTCGTCTTCCGGTACTCGTCGAGGACCTTGTCGGCCACAGGGACGTCGGCCTGCAGCCGCCCGATGAAGGACTGGCGCGTCTCGTAGGGCTGGCCGGTCTTCTCGACGAGAACGTCGAGCTCGCGCGTGAGCCGAAGGATCTCCCTCTCACCGAGGGCCTTCACGTCCTCGGGCGAGTCGGTGACCCCCTCGTTGAGGCGCGCGAGCTTCTGCCAGGCGGGGGCGCCGATCGGCGTGTTCTTCGCCTTGTCGAGCGGGAACGCCTTCGCGACATCGGCCGTGTACGCCTCGATGGCCTTCGCGGCGGCGTCGGCCGCGGCGCGCAGCCTGGGAGGGAGCTCCTTGTCGTTCTCGACGTCCTTCGCATCGACCTTGAAAATTTCACCCCGCAGCATGGCGGCGAGCCCCTGCGAGACGACCGCCATGTTCTCGAGCCCCGCCCGGAGCGGATCCACGAGCCTGGGCCGCGCGGTCTCGAGCAACTTCGGGATCTTCTCGACGCGCGAGAGGAGCGCATAGTACCGCGTGTGCTTGGGCGCGTAGGGGTGCGCCACGATCCCGTGGATCCCGACGCCGACGACGCCGAGCACCATCGACGGATCCCGCTCGAACGGCCGCACGAGGGTCACGTGTTCGGCGCGCCCCTCGAGCCGATCCGCGAGGAGGCGCGCGTCGAGCCTCGGGCGATCGGTCCCGCACGCCGCGGGGTCGCAGGTCTCCGGCGCGAGCCGCTCGATGTCGCGGAGCGCCTGCGCGCGGGCGCGGAAGTCCGCCACGAGGGCGACCTGATCGTCCGCGCCGATGGCGGGCCACTCCCCGTCCCACGCGTGCTCGCCCGTGCGCGTGGCCGTCGGCGGATCCGCCTTGAAGTACGCCTGGAGGACCGCGTCGATGACGGACCGGTACTCCCCGGGTACGAACTCGCCCCCCGCTCGCCCGGTCGTGGTGAGCGGCGGAACCACCGCGGGCTTCGGCTTCGGACACGCCGAAAGGAGGCACGCGGCCCCCACCACCAGGACGAACCTTCTCATCGCGTCACCCTCATCTCCTTCGCCTCTTCCCAGTATCGATCGAGCGTCTCCAGCGGCAAAGCCCCATCCTCGGGATCGCCCCACCCCCCGTGCAGCTCGGCCACGCGCCGCTCCACGTGGGCGAAGCGCCGGGTGAACTTGTCGATGGTGCCCCGCAGGGAGCTCTCGGCGTCCACCCGGACGTGCCGCGCGAGGTTCACGAGGGCGAAGAGCACGTCCCCGAGCTCCTCCTCGACCGCCGCGGCGTCCTCGCTCGCGATCGCCCGATCGAGCTCGTGCAGCTCCTCGGCGACCTTTGCGCGCGAGCCTGCGGCGTCCGGCCAGTCGAACCCCACGCGCGCGACCTTCTCCCCGATGCGCTGCGCGCGGACGAGCGCCGGCATGCTGCGCGGGACGCCGCCGAGGATGCCGCGGCCCTTCTTCTCGGCTGCCTTGATCTTCTCCCAGTTCCGGAGGACCTCCTCGGCGTCCTCGGCGGTGGCGTCCCCGAACACGTGCGGGTGCCGGTGTACCAGCTTGTCGACGATCCCGGCGACCACGTCGTCGATCGCGAACGCCCCCTCGCGGCGCGCGAGCTCCGCCTGGAACACGATCTGCAACAAGAGGTCACCGAGTTCCTCGCGGAGCGCGTGGCGATCCTTCGCGTCGATGGCGTCGAGCACCTCGCACGCCTCCTCCATCACGTACTTCCGGAGGGTCTCGGGGCTCTGCTCGCGATCCCACGGGCACCCGTCGTCCGCCAGGAGCCGCCGCATCACGCCAACGAGTCGCGCGAGGGTGGATCCGTCCTGAACGGCCAGCGCGGGCACGGGCCGCGGCGCGTCCTCGTCGAAGCGGGGCAACGTATCCATCGCGCCTCGGGATTAGCACCTGGCCCCCGGAGCCGCGAAAGATTCGACCACCACGGGGGGTCCTGTATGCTTCGGCTCATGGAGGAGACGGGGCCCGCGGCGCAGCCGCCGCCGCAGACGACGTTCCGCCGCATCATGATCGCCCTCGGGCTCGCGGCCGCGGTGTGGCTCGCGTACACGCTCCGCGGGGTGCTCGTCCCCCTCTTCCTCGCGTTCCTCCTCGCCTACGCGCTCGATCCCATGGTCGACAAGCTCGAGGTGATCCGCATCCCCCGCGCGCTCGGCGCGGTGATCGTCATGGTCGGCATCAGCGGCCTCGTGGTGGTGACGGTCACGTACGCGGTGCCCGTCTTCGTGGAGGAGGTCCGCGGCGCCGCCGCCGATTTCCCGCGGCAAGTCGCTGGCTTGCAGGCGCGCCTGGAGCCCTGGCTCCTGGCCACGTTCAAGGTCCGCCTCCCGCACACGATGAGCGAGCTGGGGAAGGCCGTCGGCGATCGCGCGCAGGGAGAGATACCCGACGTCGCGAAGGCGGGCGTGACGGCGATCTTCGGGACGCTGAGCTACGTGGCCGTGGCGCTGTCCGCCCTCATCGTGCCGGTCTTCGCGCTCTACCTGCTGATCGACTTCGATCGGATCGTGACCCGCGTGGGCGAGCTCGTGCCCCGCCGCTGGATCACGCCCGTCTCCGAAGTGGCCGCGCAGATCCACAAGACCCTCGGCGGGTACGTCCGCGGCCAGGTCACGGCCAACATCGTGCTCGCCGCGCTCTACGCCGTCGGTCTCCGCATCGTCGACATCCGCCTGGCGGTCCCCATCGGTGTCCTCACGGGGATGCTCGCCTTCGTGCCGTACGTCGGCTTCGCCACGGGCCTCACCCTCGCGGTGGCCATGGCCGTGCTGGACTGGCACGGCGCGGGCACGCTGATCGGCGTCCTCTTGGTGATGATCGGCGTGCAGATCGTCGACGGCCTGGTCATCACACCCCGCATCGTGGGCCGCTCCGTGGGCCTCGCTCCGCTCGAGGTGCTCGTGACCATGATGGCAGCGGGATCGCTGTTCGGCTTCATGGGCGTGCTCCTGGCGGTCCCCCTGGGCGCCGTCGTCAAGATCTTCGTCCAGCGCGCGGTGAAGGCGTACCTCGCGTCGGAGTTCTACGCGCGCAAGGATCAGCCCGACCGCTCGCCCACCTGATCGGTCTCGAGCCACGTGCGGAGCTCGGCGCCGCGCCCGAACCGCGCTAGCCCGATCATCAGCTTGGCGAGCGCCGCCTCGACGGTCATGTCCCCACCGGAGATGGCCCCCGCCGCCGCGGCCTCCACGCCTCCCTGGTACCGGTCGAGCTCCACGCGCCCGCGAAGGCACTGCGAGATGAGCAAGGCGGGCACCCCCCTGTCCCGGGCGACCTCGAGCGCGCCGATCAGGGATCCCTCGAGGCGCGGCATCGTCCCGGTGCCGTAGACCTCGAGCACGAGGCCCTGCACGCCGGCCTCGAGCGCGCCCGTCACGAGCGCCGGGTCGAGCCCCGGGAACACGCGCACCGAGAGGACGCGCGTATCGAGCCTGTCGTCGAGCGGGAACAGGGGCGCCTTCGACCACCGCGCGTGGGGTCCGACCTGTACGTCGAGGCCCAGCTCCACGAGCGGCGCGCAGCTCGGTGACTCGAAGGCCTCGAACGCCCACCCGTCCTTCTTCGTGACGCGGACGGCCCGCATCGATCGCGACGCGAAGACGACCTGGACCTCCGGGATCCCCATCGTCGCGACCTCGACGGCGTCGACGAGGTTGCGCCGCGCGTCGGTGCGCGGCTCGTGGAGCGGGCGCTGCGCCCCCGTCAGCACGACGGGGCACGGCAGCGGCCCGAGCATGAGCGACAACGCACTCCCGGTGTAGGCCATCGTGTCGGTCCCGTGGACGACGACGATGCCCCCGTACGCGCCGGACGAGACCTCCCGGTGGAGCGCGCGCGCGATCTCGATCCACTGCGTCGGCTGGAGATCGGCCGAGTCCATGTTGAGCAGCGACCGCGTCTCGATCTCCGCGATCCTGCCGAGCGCGGGCAACTCCCGGACGAGATCGCGGGATCGCGCGCCGTCGTCCACGGCCAGCGTGACGGCCGCGTCCGACCGGGGCCGCATGAGGAGCGTCCCCCCCGTCAGCATGAGCAGCACCCGCATGGTGCGGTGCAGGCTAGCTCATCCAGCCCCCGCGACGCCTCAGAAGACCTTCTGCTCCACCTTGATCGTGTCCCCGGCCTGGAGCGGAATGTCCTGCTGCGCGCCGTCGGTGATGGCGTCGACGCTGATGATGGCCGTGACGGTCTTCTTGTCCACGACCTGCCGCGTCAGGATGATGTGGTTGCTGTCGGCTATGGGTGTGAACCAGCCGGATAGCGAGATGGCCTCGACGAGCTTCATCCCTTCGGTGAACGGGAGGTTGCCCGGCCGGGTGACCTGGCCGATCACGGTGACCTTCTTCGAGGTGTAGGTGCGAACCACGACCGAGACCTGCGGCTCCAGGAGGATCTTGGCCGCCTTGAGCTTGGTCTTGATGAGCTCCTCGATCTGCTGGGGCTCGAGCCCCGCGACCTGGAGCTTGTCGAGGTAGGGGAAGCTGATGCTCCCGTCCGGCTGGACCCGGAAGTCCTTCGGCAGGTTCTCCCCCATCACGTGGACCTCGAACATGTCCCCTGGTCCCACCGTCGTGCTCGGCGTCGCGACGGGCAGGTTGCGCGGAGGCGGGGGGCGCTTCGACGAGCACGCCACCATCGCGACGACCAGCGCCAGCACGAGAAAACGAGCGAAAACACGATGCATCACGGGCACTTCCATACGCCACCGTGGCGATTCGATCAAGCGGTTCACGATCACGCCCATTGGTGGCGTCCTGGCTCCCGATCGTTCACCCAGCATCATGCCGACGGTCGCGTCCGTCCTTCCGGAGTGTGTCGAGCGACCGTCGCGAGGCGACGATCTCGTCGATCACAGGAAGTAACGAACGCCCAGGAAGCCCTGGAACCGCTGCCAGCTCAGGTGGAACGGCAAGGGCCCGCCCTGGCTCAGCTGGACGTCGCTGATCATCTTGCCGTAGTCGATGGTGGCGTTGATGCCGAAGGCATCCGTCAGCCGGTACTCGCCGAAGAGCGTGGACGACACGAAGATGTTCGTGAACGCCGTCTGCCCGAGCACGGGGGGTGCACCCTTCGCGGGCACCACGAACACGTCGGGGTACTGGAGCGCGGACACGGAGGCTCCCAGGGAGAGGATGGCCTTGCCCGCGAAGAAGTACGAGAGCTTGCCGTAGCCCTTGTCCGATCCGTAGAAGTTGCCGAAGTAGCTCTGCGAGAAGTCGCGCGAGTACCCGAGCGTGAAGGACGACAACGCGAGCGACACCGAGCCGGGCTCGGCAGAGGCCGGGTTCGGGGACAGGAAGAACGTACCCTCGGCCTGCGCCGTGACGCTGTCGAACTGCCGCGTCGCCGGGGACGAGCCGTTGCCCGCGAGCGTCGTGCCGTAGCCGACGGCGACGAGCGTCGAGATGCGCGAGGTGATGAGACCGTTGAGCCCGAACCGCGTCTTCAACGGGGTGGAGTCGTTGAGGAAGTTCACCGAGCGGTCCGCGTGCGGAAAGGTCGTGAAACGAGCCTGCGTGTCCTGGAAGATCGACGTGCGCGGCGTGAACTTCCAGCGATCGCCGGCGGAGATCTCGTGCGTGTAGTTCGTGAACGGCACGCCCTCGCTCTGCTCGAACAGCGCCGCGTAGAACGCGTAGCCGACCTTGAAGTCGAGCGTACCGCTGTTGGGCTGCGCGATCAGGTCGATTCCCGCGTTGATGTCGCTCCGGTTGAACGAGGCATCCGGGTTCCCCAGCGCCTGCGGCTGGATGGTGCGCGTGTAGCCCGCGAACACGGCCGCCCCCCACGGCTTGCCGGGCAGGATGTCCGCGCGCGCGTTGGCGTGTCCGCCCAGGTTACTCTGCCGGCTGACGTCCTGCGGCCCGAAGAACTGCCGGTACGTCGCGTCGACGGCCGCGCGGAACCGGACGGACGGATCCGGTGCAGGTCCGCCCTCGGTCCGCTGCAGGGCCTGCGCCGAGTTTATGCTGAGCGAAGGCGTCACCCGGAGCATCCCCGCCGCGAGCACCTCGGCCGAAGGCGGGCCGTTGAGGCAGCCCCCCGTCGGGTTCGCAGGGGTCTTGCAGTCCTTGTCGGTACGGAGGAACCAGTTCGAATCGTACCCCATCTCGGCGGCGATGCCGGGATGGATCTCGAAGTCCCCGGTCTTGACGCCCGAGCCCTCCGAGTATCGACGATCCTTGAGCCACTCCTGCGCTTCTGCCGAGCTCGTCACGCCGAGCACGGCGAGTAGCGCACCCGCGCCCGCTCCGACGCGAACCATGGCAGCGACGCTCAGTTGAACCCCGCGGCCGCCCACACCATCTGTTCGTCGTCGGTTCATTGTCTCTGGAGCGCTGAAGGGAATTCGTGCCCTGCGACGAGTGGGCCACGAACGCTCCCCATCGTTGCCTTGTTGTGAGGACGGACCTACCAGGGTTCTACAAGAATTTCGACCCGAAAAGCGTCCGTTTTACAGCTGACAACTCGTACAGGCCGGTGGAAGCGATACGAGCGTGGGATCGAGTGGCGGATAGCCGTCCTCGGTGGGCGGCACGTCCGTGATGGTCGTGGTGACGTTGGTCGCCCCGACGAACGCTGTGTCCTCGCCGATGCACTGGTTTGCGGCGGCGGCGAGCTCGTCGACCCGACCCTGCGAGATGGTCACGATGGTGAAGTGGTGCCCCGCCGCCTCGCTGTTGCCGGTGCGGACCGCGTTCGCGAGGTCATTGCCTGCCTGCTTTGCGGTCTTCTTCGTGACGTCCATCTGGGTGAGCTTGTCCTCCAGGCAGGTTATCTTGATCGCGTCGCGCTGCTGCTTCGCCGTCTGCAACTGCTTGTTGACGGCCGCGCGCTGGTCGTCCATGCGCCTGAGCACCATCTGAGCCTGCTCGGACTGTTCCTGAGGGTTGAGCGCGGTCTTACCCTTGAACGGGACGGACTGACCACCCGCGGGCACCGTCTGCGCGCCTGCAGGCGTGACGGCGTACACCATGATCGCGACACCGAGAATCCACTTCAGGCTGGTCCGAAATCGCATGGCTTCAAGCCTCCTGCCTTCGCGACGATCCACTCTACTGTGGCGCCGGGGCCGTGTCAACGATCACCGGAGCGGAGCGGAACATATTTTACTGAGTTAATTCAATAGGTTGTCGATTTGCGTCTCGCTTCGGGACGGGAACGGGGCCCCGAGCCAGACAGGCGTTCTCTCGCTTGGTCCATTCGGTGCACGGGAGGCCGTGACATTCAGAAAAATGTCGGCGTCGCCGGTCCGCGATCACGCTCGGGTCCCGCCATCCGGGCCGGTCCCGCGCTCCGCAGGTCCCGACTCGCCGGTCCGCCCTGCCTGGTGGGCGGGCGACCGGCGGTCGGGCGGTCCAGCTGCCTACTTGTTCTGCTGGACGAACGTGACCGGGATCTGGATTGTCGAGCCGCCGCCACCGGGGGCCGAGAACTGGGCGTTCTTCACGTGCCGCGCGATGCACGCGGCGACGCCGGCGGAGAGGCCCGTGTTCGAGCCGATGTCCGCGCTCGCGACCTCACCGTTCGGCTGGACCTTCGCGACGATCATCACGCGGCCCTGCATGGTGGGATCGGAGTTGAGCCCCTGCTGGTAGCACTGGCGGAACCTGCCGCGCAGACCCGCGATCACGCGATCGGCGTCGGAGATCGGCACGGTCGCCGTGCTGCCGCCCACCTGGGCGTCGCCGCGCGGCCCCTCGATCCGGCGCTCCACGCCCGCGCCGCCCGTCCCGCCGCCGCCCGTCCCGCCGCCGAGCCCCGCGAGGCCGCTGCCACGGCCCTGAACGGGGCTGCCGCCCGATCCGAAGCGGAGGTCGCCGGAACCCGGAGACACGCCGGCGCCGGACGCGGCCGCGCCGCTCAGGTCGACCGGCGGGATGTCGCTGCGGTTGAGCGCGCCCTGCACCGAGCTACCACCCGCGAGCGACGCGAGCATCGCCATCTGCATCGCGTCGGCCTGCGCCGCGAGCGCCGCCGCCTTGGCCTCGCTCACGGCACCCTTCGGGCCGGCAGCGCCGCCGGTGCTCTTCGTGTTCCCGGCCGTCGCCGTGGGCGCGGCCGTCGAAGTCGCCGCGGCAGTCGCCGTCGCGTCGGTCGGCTCGTTGACCTGCACGGCCGGCACGTTCGGGTTGCGGTCGACGAGCAGGCCCACATCGATGCCGTCACTGACCACGGAGTCGAACCAGTCCGAGTACATGGCGCCGACGAACCCGAAGTGCAGGAGGAAGCTGAACGCCGCGATGATCGTGAGCGCCCAGTCGATCTGGTTGGTGAGCCCCTTGACGGCGAGCGGGAGCTGCGGCCGCGGCTGGATCGGCGGCGGTGTGACGAACTGGAAGAGGAACGTGCAGTCGCCGATGACGACCTTTCCGCGGGCCTCCTCGCTCAGCTTCACCTGCGCCACGTTGTTGACGCGCTTCGCCTGTCCGCGCAGCGCGGCGATGTCGGTGATGCCGGTCGCCAGCGCGACCCGTCCCTGCATGCCGTCGGTGAAGTTGAGGAAGTAGTCGTTGTTGATCAGCTCGAACAGCTTGAACTGCGCCGGCAGCATGTTCGCGGGGACCGGCACGACGAACATGTTCTTCTCGCTGGAGCCCACCGTCACCGTCGTGCGCTGCTTGATGACGCGCTCCTCGACGATGCGCCCGCGCTGCACGAGCCCGATGCGGAGCACCTTCGGCCCCGCGACGACGCTCATGGCGCGCATCACGGCGGTCATCTGCCCGGGACGGTTCGGCGGCTGTACGCCCATTCCTTGGTTCAAGGCCATTCCTCCAGCAGACACGGTGACCCGGTGCGCGAGTCAGCCGTGAGGATCACGAGACGAGAGCACCGAGGTCGTTAGACTACCGGACCTGGGCGCGGGTTCCCTTAAATCGAAGGGAGGCGAAAAATAACACGGACCGGGCTCGTCGGGCCGCTTTTCTGGCCGATCGCGCCGCCACACCTCGAAGATCATTGTGGTTTTTTTGAGTCCGTCAGCGCCTCCACGCGGCCGACGAGCTCGTCGGTGGCCGCGAGCTCCGCCTTGGCCAGCCGGTTCGCGCTCGCCTGGAGGGCCAGGCACGCGACAGCACCCGCGAGCCCGACCATCGCCACGTCGAGCGCCTGGCCGACGGCTCCGGAGGTGACGAGCTGCCCGACGTCCGCGGCGAGGGCGTCCGGATCCTGGAGCCCGGCGCGGAGCGCGGTGGTCGCGAGGAGGAGGCCGCTCGACGTCGCGATGCTCGCGCACACGCGCGGCACGCGACTCCACCGCGCGAGGTCGAAGTCGCGCTCACGGAGCTGCTCGTTCAGCAAGCTGGCCCGTACCTCGGCGGGCCGTTCGGACGCCGCCGCGAAGATCTCGCGCTCCCACGCTCCCGCGGGCAGCTTCGCCACACGCGACGCGACGCCCGGGAAGCGCGCCCGGCCCGCGTCCCCGCGCAGCGCGACGACGATCTCACCGGTGTCGAGCCCGTCGGGCGGCAGCACGAAGAGGAGCCGGCGCACGCTCGCGGCGACGCACAGGACGGCCACGACGATCGCCAGAACAGTGATCACAACGCCTCGCGACCTTCTCGGGGAGCGCGAACAGGCCTTCTCAGCCCCTCGCATCCTGGGTGGTCAGAACGGATCGGAGCGTGTCGCCTCTTCGATCCGATCGATGAAGGGCTGCCTGAGCTCGGCGAGCGTGAGCTTCGGCTGGATCTTGCTCACGTCGACCGAGGCGACTGGCTTCTGCACGCGCCCGACGATCGTGACCTCGTTGATGGTGATCACGCCACCCCCCTTCTGCTGCGCCTCTGCGGCAGGGGAGAGCGAGTGGACGGCGAGCGCGACAGCAGCGAACGCGAGCTTCTTCATGACGTGACCTCGACCTACATGTTGACACAGAAACGGGCAGCGCGAGGGCCTCTCACCACCCCTCGCGCTAGAACGGTGCCCCGGCATCCCCCGCGGCGGCCGCGGGCGGCGCCGTCGCACCTCCGCTGGCGGGAGGGGGGGGGGCGGAGGCGGCAGCGCTGCGGCCCCGCGGAGCTCGGCCTGCTTCGCCTTGGCGCGGTTCAGGAGATCGTCGATGTCGTCGTTCACGGCGATGGCCTTCGGACCGCGCATCGTCTTGTACGTCTCGAGCTCCTTTATGGCCGTCGCCACCTGCTCGTTCGCGTTCGCGCCCGGGACGCTCGGAGAGAAGAGGTAGAGGAGCCCGAGGTTGTAGTGCGCCTGGGCGAGCGCGGCGTCCATCGCGAGCGCCGTGTCGAGCTCCTTCTTCGAGTCCGCGACGCGGCCGAGGAGGCGGTAGCAGTCACCGAGGTTCAGGTGCGCGTTGGCGCTGTTGGGTGCGTAGCGCACCGCCTTCTCGAGCAGGGGCTGCGCGTCCTGCGCGTTGCCCGCCTCCAGGCGCATCGCGCCGAGGTTGATCAGCGCCTCCACGAGGTCGGGGCGCTTCGCGTTCGCGGCCTCGAAGTCCTTGATCGCGAACGCCCGCTTGCCCGCGTCACGCCGGATGAGGCCGCGGACGAGGTGCGCGTCCGCGTTGTCCGGGTCGCGCGCCGGGTTCGACGCGTCGAAGCCCTCGAGGATGGCCTTGAGGGCGTACTCCGCGAGATCCATCTTCCTCGCGCGCCAGTGATCGCGGGCGATGCAGACCATCGCCTCCTTGAAGTCCGGGTTCAGGCGGAGCGCGTCCTGCGCCATGGCCTGCGCGCCGCCGTGATCGCCCTGCAGCGACTTCACCTCGGCGGCGTACGTAAGGAGGCGAGGCGAATTGGGAGCCTTGCCCTTCTTCTCGTTGATGAAGGTCTCCGCCTCCGTGAGGTGCCCCGCCGACGCGAGGGAGAGCGCGTACGCGCCCATGGCCACCTCGAAGTCGGGCGCCATGGTGAAGGCGGTCCGCCACTCCTGCTGCGCCCCGGATAGATCACCCGTTCGCTGGTCGACGAGCCCGATGGCATACCGCGGCACGGGCGACTTCGGGTCCGCGGAGGCTGCCTCGGCGAAGCCCTTCTTCGCGCTCGGCAGGTCGCCGTCGAGCCACGCACGGAAGCCTCGCTGGTACGCCTCCTTCGCGGCACCCGTGAGGCCCGACTGGTTCACATCCACGACGGTGGTCGCGCCACCCCCGCCTCCTCCGCCCGCGATGGGGTCGGCGGGCAGCGCGGGAGCGGGCCCCGCACCGCCCCCGCTCGTATCGGCGCTCGGTTCCGTCCCCGCCGTGGGCGCCTTGGCCTCGGGCTTGTCGCCACCGCACGCGGCGAGCGTGGCCGACAGAAGCAGCGGTGCGAGGGAGAGTACGGTGATGGAGACGAGCTTTCGCATGGTGGATCTCACGGTGAGGGGGGCAGCGTCGACGCGCCACCATTCGCCGAGGGGATGGCGACCAGGCCCGGTCGGATCTGGACGTACATGTCGTCCTTGTAGTCGAGGGTCCGCGACGGATCGTTCGGATCCTTGGTGGCCGTGACGTAGTCCTTCAGCTTGGCGTTGCCGATGATGTCCGTGAAGTACGCGAGACGCGCGACGGCGCGCTGCACCGCGGCGTTCTTCACGTTGTACTTGCGCGCGTAGGCGATCGCCTGCGCGTAACGCTGGGTCATGACCTGGTCCGCGCCGACGAGTTCCTTCTCCTTCTTGCCGCGCCAGAACTCCTTCTTGGCGATCTTGAGGTTGTCGGCTTTCTCGATCAGGTCGTCGCGACCGCTGTTCTCGAGCTGCTTGAGGAAGCCCTCCTCCTTCGCGGTGAAGAGCTTGAGCGAGCCCGCGGGCACAGGAACGGTGTTGTACAGCCCCGTGCGCAGGGTATCGAAGAGCGACCCCTGACGGGCGATCGCGGCCGGCGTCCACTCGAGCGACGGGTACTGCTTCGCGATGCGCTCGAGCTCCTTGTCCCAGCGGTCGGCGTCCTTCGCGTTCGCCTGGTACTTGCCATCCCGGATGTGCTTGCCGTTCGCGTCGGTCTCACCCACGACGTCCGCGACGGCACCGGCGTACCTGTGCTTCGCGTCGGTGTCGTACTTGGCCTTGATCTCGTCGTCCAGCAGCGTGAACGCCGCCTCGGCCGCGTAGTCGACGAGCGGTGGGAGGAGGGCCTCGCTCTTGCCGTCCTTCTGCGGCGCGGTGCGGTTGTAGGCGTCCCAGGTGTTCATCGTGTTCCGCAGCCAGATGCGGTACGTCGTATCGCCGCCGGCCTTGAGCATCTTGGCGACCGAGTAGGCCGCCTCGACCATGTACTTGCCCGCGCCCGCCGTCGCCTTGTTGTTCTGGTAGTAACCCATGAGGGCCACCGCGCCGTTGGTCCGGAAGTTCCGGTTCTGGCCCGTATCGGAGCCCGTCGGGTTCCACTGCTTGTGGTCGTAGTCGGCAGCGAGGTAGTCCGCCCCGGCTTTCTCCTCGGCGCCGGGCTTGAGCTTGAGGAGGAGGCGGTACTGCGCCATCATCTTCTCCTTCTGACCGAGGTTCGCGTAGAAGGTCATCGCGTTCTTCGCGGCCGTCCGGCGGTAGTCCTCGGGGAAGCGCTCGTTGGCCGCGACCTTCTCGTACGTCTCGGCCGCGCGCTGGTAGTTGAAGAAGCTGTAGTACGTGCTGCCGAGCGCGTCGAACGCGTCGCGCAGGAACTTCTTCCGCTCCTCGTACTTCGCGGGGTCCGGCGCGACCTTGGCGTTCTTGTCGCCTTTCTCCAGCTTGGACAGCAGCGCCTCGCTCCCGTACTCGCTGATGAACTTGTTGTAGAGGTCGATGGCCTTGTTGTACTCGCCCACCTGCTTGTAGGCGAACGCGGCGTTCATCGCGGCCTCGGGGGCCTCGTCGCGCGCAGGCGCAGCCTGGAGGGCGGCCTCGTAGAGGCCCGCGGCCTCGCGCCAGAGCTTCTCCCGCTCCGGCCCCGGAGGCGCCTTCTTTGCGGCCTCGAACTTGAGACGCGCGTCGATGTAGGCGGCTTCCTGGATGGTGGGGTTGATGATGACCGTGCCCTTGGCGCACTGGTCCGCCGACACGCAGCACGGCTTCGCCTTCTGCGCCTCGGCGAGCTGCCGCGAACGCTCGGCATCGCGCTCCATGTTGCTCATCGTGATGAGCTTCTCCCAGGCGCGGTAGCCGTACTCGTCCGCTGTGCAGTGCTCCTTCCACATGGGCTCGAGGCGCGAGCGCGCCACGTCGAACTGCCCGTACACGAAGTACACGGCCGCCGCGTAGAACTGGTACTCCAGCGCGTGCTTCTGCACATCGAGCTGCGACGGAACGCGTTGCACGTACTCGTCACGGGCCGTCACGCTCTGCAGAACGACCGGCGGCACCTCCTCGCGCACGACCTTGCGGGTCGCGACCGGCTCGGAGTCGAACTTCACTTCGTCCCGCTTCTGGACGCCCGCGGAGCCCTTCGTGTCCTCGAAGCGCTGGTAGGCGAGGTCGCGATCGACGTCCGCCACGTCCACGACGAAGAGCGCCGCGTTGTCGAGGAACCGGTCGTCCTCGTTCGAGTCGCGCACGTCGATCGCGGAGGTGAGGGCCTCGTCGATCTCCTTCCGCGTAGGCTCGGGGAACTTGTCCTTGTTGAGCTTGTGGAGGATGACCTGGATGCGAACCTGGTTGTGCCGCGCATCGGCCAGCCAGTACCGGCTCTCGTACGCGTCCGGCGCGTTCTCGTCCTGCTTGAGGTAGCCCTGCCAGCCCATCGCGGCGAGCCGGTACTCGGTCGCGGCGCGGCTGAGGAGATCGAGCTGCCGGACGGCATCGCCGGTCTCGTTCGCGGCCTGGTAGTCGCGTCGACCGTTGTTCGTGTGCTGGGCGGCCGCCTGCCGCAGGCCGCGCGCGACGAGGCGCTCGGCGTTCTGGAGGGCCGGGGGGTTGTCCTTGTTCGCGTCGACCCACGGCGTGTTGCCGATGTAGTTCGCGAGCTTCGTGCGCGCCTCGAGCGCCTTCGCCGCCGCGGCCTCGTGATCGGCCGTGCCCGGCTTCTTCATCATGAGGATCTTGTCGAACGTTTCCGCCTCGGCGTTCTGGATGTCCGGGGCCGTGGGATCCATCGGCCACTTCTTGAGCATCATCTCGTACACTTCGACCGCGTTCGAGTACTGGTTCAAGCTCGAGTACTCGATCGCGAGCGAGCGGTAGATCTCGATCGTCCAGGGCTTGTCCTGGGGGATGAGCGCCGGGTCCTTCACGCGGTCGATCGCGATGTGGAGCTTCTTCTCGACGACGTCGGGGCGGGGCTCGGTGTCGATGATGTCCGGTCGGAGAATGTACGGCTCATCGGGCCCGGGGCCCGCGAAGTCGACGTTGGTGAGCGAGCCAGCGATGTAGGTGTAAGCCTCCGCGCGGAAGTCCGCGCCCGGATCACCCGTGAGCTTCTGCTGCTCGTCGGTGTAGTTCAGGAGCTTGATGAACTCCTTGGTCGCGAGCTCGTACCGCTGCTGCTTGAAGAGCGCCCACGCGTACTTGTAGAGCGCCACGCCGAACAGGGGCGGCCTCTTGAAGTTCATCGCCTGCGAGTAGGCGCTCGCAGCGCGGTTGTAGCCCCACACGCTGTAGGGATCGAGCTTGGTCACGCCGCTGCCGAAGTCGAGCTGATCGAACTCCCAGTTGCCAATCTGCCACCAGATCTCGGCGACGTACCGGGGATCCTCGCCAGGCCGGAGCCCAGGCTGCCGGATGGCCTCGCAGTCCTTCGGATAGACCTCGGTGTAGGTCGTGTCGGGGTTGCCGCGGCGGATCGACTTCGGATCCCGGTACTTGTTTCGCCAGGCGTTCCAGTACTCCTCGTCGTGATCCTGCGGCAGCGGAGTGATGCTGTCACGATCCGGCCGCTTCGCGTCGGGAGGCGTCGGGTACGGGAAGCGGTTGTGGCACACGAGCGAGCGCCACACCTGCTGTCCCTCGTCCATGCGACCCGAGTCGACGTATGCGTGCCCGAGGAAGTAGAAGATGCCGGCGAGCTCGCGGTACTTCGGGTACTCGACGATGATGCGCTTGTAGAGGGCGATCGCGGGCCGGAGGCCCTGCTCCGGGGGCTCCGTCGCGTCCTCGGAGCGCGCCCGCTCCTCGTAGAGCGCCGCCAAGCGGTACATGGCGTCCGGCGTCGCTTCCGGCTGCGCGCGGGGGCCCGAGTAGGTGGCGATGAACTCCTCGAGGCGCTTGATCGCGGTCTCGCGCGCCTTCTTCAGCTCGCCTTTCTCGATCACGATCTCGCGATCGAGCCCGGAGAGGATCTCGCGCTTCTTGGCCTCGTAGTGCAGCTTGATGATCGTGGTGACCGTGTCGCGATAGTCCTTGGCGCCCCTCTCGTAGGCATCCATCTCCGTCTTCATTGCCTCGAGGGCCGCGACCTGCTCCCTGGACGGCGGCGGCGCGGGGGGCGCCAGCTTGCGAGCGCCGAGCGGGCTGGTCGGAGGGGTCGCCGGGCCCGCGCTGCCGCTTGCCGCGGGGGCTGGCTTGGCGCCGGCGTCCGCGCCCTGGGCCGCCGCATCGCCACCGGACAGGGCGAGGCCGACGAGCAGGCCGGCGGCCGCGAGCGCCACCTGCATGGGCGAAGCGTTCCGTCGCGGCGCCATCAAGCCAAGTTTCTTCACGACCTTTTCCATCGTCTCAATCTCCGTCGAGCCCCCAGGCCCGGACACCCTGTCACGCGGACCTCACTTCGTCTTCTCGCCGCCGGAGTCGTCGAGGACCTCGCGCAGCTCCTCGTCGAGGAGGTTCTCTTCCCGCGCACGCTCCGTCTGGAGGATCCGGACGCGCTCGAGCGCCTCCTCCCGGACCTCCCACGCTTGCTCCGTGATCCCCACGTCTGCGCGGAGCACGATGTTGCGCAGGCGGTCGCGCACGAGCTCGAAGTTCTTCTTGGCGACCTGGCCGACCAGGTCTTGCGCTTCGCGGTCGAGCGCGCCGAGCTGCATGTTGTACCCGTTGATCTTGACGCGCTCCGCCTCGATCTTGTCGCGGAGGCCCTGGATGCGACGTGCGACCTCCGCCTCGAGCTGCGCGAAGCTGGCGATGAGCCGGTCCTCGACCTGCCGGGCCTGCGAGAGCACCGGCTGGACGCTCGTGGCGTAACCCTGGGCGCCGCCGCCCGCCCTACCCTGCGCCGCGAGCGCGACCTCCTTGTCGAGGAGGTCGCGGAACTGCATGCGCGCGAGCGCGTCGGACTGGTACCTGGCGTCGCCGAGGCCGATCTGCGCACGCCCGTTGTCGATCCGCTGGCGGAGCTCGACGACCTCGGCCTGGCGCTTCTTGAGCTCCTTCTCGTTCGCGTCGATCTCCGCGTTGAACTTCTGGATCGACGCTGGGTCTCGCGTCACGCCGTGCTGCGGACCCTCGCGCATGACGCGGCGGAGGCCGTTGACGAGCGCCTGCAGCCGATCGAGCTCGATGACCTGGCGGGAGAGGTCCTGCGAAAGCGTGTTCCACTGCTTGGTGCCCTGGAAGTCGCGATCGGCGAAATTCGCGTCCGTCACGGGCAGCACGTCGATCACGCTCATGAGGGCGCGGCGCTGCCTGCGTACCTCCCCCATCTCGCCCCCGAGCTCGCCCGGCTCCGCTGCGTCGAGGCCGCGCGCGATGTCGAGCCGCGCCTTGGACACGCGGTTGAGCAGGGCGAGCGCGCGCTCCTCACCCGCGCGGAGCTCCGGGAAGGCCCGCACCCGGTTCGCCGCGGTGATGATGACATTGAGCCGATCGACGAGGACGTACGACTGCCGGATGAGCTTCTTGCAGTGGTTGACGTCGTCGATGACCGCAAAGGCGAGCGGCCCGTCCTCCGCCTCCCGCGCCCACCGCACCGCGAGGGGGGGGATCTGGTCGTTCTGGTCGAGGACCTCGAGCTGTTGCTGGCTCAGCCGGTCGTAGTACAGGGCGGGATCCTTCGTGACGTCGATGAACGCCTCGAGCTTCGCGCGCATCGGGTCGTAGGTGGACTTGACCCCCTCGTACACCTGCAGCGCCTGGTTGAAGGCTCCGGCACGCAGCATGAGGTCGGCGCGGAGGAGGGCTCCGTCGCCCACCGACGACGCGTCGGGATCCGTGAGCTGGAGGATCTCGAGGGCCCGCTCGGCGCGCTGAACATCGCCGAGGCGGACGTACACCCAGGCGAGCTCGTAGAGCATCGTCGCGAACTCGGGCGACTCGCGCCCGACGCGTGAGTACGCCTCCGCGGCCTGCGTGTAGCTCTCCATCTCGTAGAAGAGGCGCCCGATCGCCATCCAGGCGAGGTCGATGACGTGCCGGTGGTCCTCGGTGTCGCCGGGGAGGTCGGTAACGACCTTGAACGCGGCCACGGCCTCCTTGTAGTTCGCGGGGACCGCGCGGGTCTTGCCGTCGGGGCTGGCGGGCGTGCCGGGGGGCGTCGTGCGGAGGGCCACGAGACCCTGGAAGTAGCGCGCCTGGTGGGTGTAGTCGGTGCCGTTCGGGACGCTCGCCAGGGCGCTCGTGGCGTTCGAGTAGTCCTTCCTCGCGTAGTACGCCTTGCCCTTCGCGTACGTGAGGGCCGTGTCGACCTGCGACGGCGGCACCATGCTGAGCTTCGCGAAGACCTCGTCGAGGCCCTTGATGTCGTTGACACGGAGCGAGACGTCCACGAGGCGCGCGAGCGCCTTGCCGAAATACGGGCTGAAGTTTGGCTCGTTGCCCTTCTCGACGATGGCCCGGTAGTCCCGGCGCGCCGAGAGGTACTCCCTCGTGACGTAATACGTCTCGCCGCGGCGGAAGAGCGCGTGGGGGTAGGACTGGGTCGTCGTCGGGAACTCCTCGACGATCTCGCCGAAGACGATGCTCGCGCGCACGTAGTCCTTGCTGTGGAACAGGAACTCGCCCGCGACGATGCGCTCCTCGACCGTGACCTTCGTGTTCTTCGCCTTCTCGATGGCGGCCTGGATCGACCCCGTCTCGCCCGCGACCGCGGAGATCTCGGCCTGCGCGGTGGCGGCGTCGGCACGGGCGAGGCCCGGCGCCGCGAGGTACGCGGCCGCGATCGCGGCGGCGGCCGCGACTCGGGCGGTTCGCAGCTTTTTTTTCATGTTCGCCTCCGCGATCCTTCGTCCCCCGGGCGCTCGCTCACTTGCCGCCTCCGATGGAGAAGCCACCGCCGACCGAGCCCGCAGGTGCAGGCGTCGTCGTCACGCCGCCCCCTCCGCCGCCGCCACCCGTGGATGGGCCGGCGTTGAGCGGCGCGAACTTCTCGTTCCACTCGATGGTGGGGCGCTGCTCGATCGGCGTGGTGACGCCTCCCTTCTCGAGCGAGGTCGCCGTGAGGACGAGCGTCTTGCCCTCCGCCGTCGTGAACGAGTGCGCGCTCTTCACCTCGAACTTGTAGCCACGGAGGTAGGTGAACACCCCGTACCCGTTACCCTGGAAGTTGAGCACCACCTGCACGGTGTGATCGCCCGGCGGGATGGACCCGTTGAAGATCGACATCTCCTTCTGGTCCGCGAGGAGGCCCGTGTCGTCGGCCTTGTTCAGCTGCACGGTGCCGTCGATGACGAAGAGCACCTTCACGAGGCGGAACGCGCTCGACATCTGGTTCCGGTAGATGACCTCGGATCGCGTTCCCGCCGCGCCGCCGGAGAGGATCGTGTCCGAGAGGAGCGCGAGGCGCGTGTGGCTGCGACGGATCTGGTCCTTGAGCTCGTCGACGCGTGCCTCGAGATCGCGGAGGCGGACGGCGTACGTCGCGCCATCCATCTGCTTTTCCGGGATGGGTACGGCGGGGCCCGTCGACGCCGGCCGCGGGGGAGGCGGGGGTTCGGCCGCCGCGGCGACGCCTGCAAGCACGATCGGCGCCGAGCCGGGCGCCTTGCCGTTGATCTCGAGCACCTGGAAGGCGGTGCGCCGGTTCTTCTGCTTGTTCGCGGGCGTGTCGTTCGGCGCGACGGGCTTGTCCGCACCGAAGCCGCTCATGGCGAGCCGATCCTTCGTCACCCCGTTCTTCTCGAGCCACTTGGCGACGGCCTCGGCGCGCTGCTGGGAGAGCTTCTTGTTCGCCTCGGCGTTGCCCGTGTTGTCGGTGTGTCCCTCGACCCCGAGCTTCGTGATGCTCGGGTTGTCCTTCATCACCTTCGCGACCGTCTTGAGGACGTTGCCCGAGGCCCCGGCCTCGCGGATGGTGGCCTTGCCGTTCTCGAACTCGATCTCGCCCGGCATCTTGATCTCGTTCCCCTCGAGGCGGGGCGCGGCCGCGCTGGGGTCCTGCGCGAGCGCCACCGGCGCGAGGGCGACGGGCGCGAGACCGGAGAGCACGAGGAGGGCCAGGGTGATAGCTTGACGTCGCATGTGAACGTTCCCCTTTCGGAAGACCGGGAGCCTCGCGGGGCGATCGCCCGCGCAGAAAACAAAGCGTCTGCGGCAGGGAGTGTAGTTTGCCAGAGGTGGGGATGGCAACCACCCACGCGACCCCCCCCCGGCTTTTCGCGTTTCGAGACGGCCTTGATCTCGTCGCGCGCCCACCCCCTTGTGTTGTATGAACGGTGGGCACGCCGAGGCTGCGCTGGAAGAAGGTAGCGTTTGCGCGTGTCACGGAGCCGGGGGCTCGCGTACCGCTTAACCCCCTGTAATCCGTGAGGTTGCCGGACGTTGGCCACCAGGCCCGGCCCTGCCACCCGATCCCAAACGAGGGCCGAAGAACTTTGTCCGAGCTGGCGCGTCACATGCCCCAAGAAAATGCGGTTCACGGTGTTCGCCCCAGCATCGCTGCTCGCCGGGGGCGCGCGTGGCTCCACCCGCCTGGGCGATCGCGATGACCACCCCGCGCGGCGACGTCTCCGACGAGGCGCTGATGATCCGCTACCAGCGCGGCGACCAGACGGCGTTCGCGCTCCTCGTCCGGCGGCACCAGGGAGCCCTCTACAACTTCGCCATCCGCCACGTCCGCGCGCCGCAGGTCGCCGAGGAGGTCGTGCAGGACGCCTTCGTCCGGGTGGTGCAGAGCGCGCAGGATTTCAAGCACGACGCGCGCTTCCTGACCTGGGTTTACACCATCGTGAGAAACCTCTGCATCGACCAGCTCAGGAAGAACGCGCTGAGGAAACACGCCTCCCTGGATCACTCCCGTACGGGCGACGAGGACGGTCCCACCCTCGGGGAACGTACCGCGGACACGCGGGCGAGCACCGATCGCGAGGCGATCGGCACGGAGCTCAAGGAGCGCATCGTGCAGGCCGTGGACAGGTTGCCGGACGATCAGCGCGAGGTCTTCCTCTTGCGAGAGACGTCGAACATGCCCTTCAAGGAGATCGCCGAGATCACCGGGGTGCCGGAGAACACAGTGAAGAGCCGGATGCGCTACGCTCTGGAGAGGCTCCAGGAAGCGCTGAGCGAGTACGAGGAATACGCGCGCGCGCTCCGCTAGGGCGTCTTAAGTTCTAGGAACCAGGCCGACGATCATGGACTGCGAGAAGTGCGAACCGCTGCTACTGGACGAGCTCTACGAGGAGCTCGACGAGCTCACGAGTGCTGCGGTCCGGCGGCACGTCTCGGGGTGCGCGCGGTGCGCGGCCATCCTCGCGGGGCTTCGTGCCACGCGGCGCCTCGCCACCCTTCCGCTCTTCGAGCCGCCGGCCGACCTCGAGGCCCGCATCCTCGCGGCCGCCGCCGAGGCGCAGAAGGTCATCCCGATCCGCAGCCGCATCTCGCGCACGGTCTCGTGGGCGGGCGCCTGGGCCATGCGACCGCAGACGGCCATGGCGGCGCTGTTCCTGCTGATGGTGGGCTCGACCACGCTCTTCCTGCAGAAGCGCCACTCGAGCGGCGGCTCGGTCGTCACGGTGAGCGAGCGGGGCGAGCCTGTTGCCCAAGTGCGGGAGACGGACAGGCTGGATCTCCCCGCCGGTTCGAAGGCGCACGGGGTCGACGAGGGGCGAGCACGCGTCGCGACAGCGACGGCGACGGCGACGGCGGCGGCGGCCGCGTCGCTCGCGGTCGCCTCCCCCGCGACGGCCGACGACCGCGCCGAGCGTGACCGGGGGGGTGCGGCGAAGCTGAAGAAGGAGGATGAGAGCCCCGCGCTCGGGAAGGCGCTCGCGCAGGTGGATGACCCCCTCGACATCGCACCCTCCAACGCCGGCCCGTACGCCGGGGCGCCGCGTGGCGCGACCCCCGCGTCGCCTCCACCGCGGGCCATGGCCACGGCCGCGCCGCCACCGATGGCGCAGGTGCAGTCGGGGTCCGGGGTGCACCAGGGCCGCCGCGATGGCAACGTCGGCGACGACCCCTTCACGCGTGGCATGGCGGCGTACCGTGGCGCAAGCTACCCCGAGGCCACGCGCCTCTTCGACGACGCGGCCAAGTCCGGGGACAAGAACGCCGCCCTGTGGGCCGGGCGGAGCGTGAAGGCCCACAGCGGCTGCCAGGTCGCGGTTGGAAGGTTCGACAGCGTCGGCGGCGTGGGGACGTACCCGCAGCAGGAAGCGATGATGGAGGCGGCGGACTGCTATCGCGTGATGGGGCAGTACGACCAGGCGCGCCCGAGGTACCAGCGCATGCTGGCGGTCCCGTCCTTCGCCGCCCGCGCCCAGGCAGGGCTCGACGCGATGGCCCAGGTGGCGGCGAAGCGCGCCGCGGCTCCGGCGAAGGCCGCCGCGGCTGCGGAGGTCAAGGACAGCGACCAGGGCGCGCCCGCCGCGACGACGAAGTCGGCGCCGGCTCAGGCCGCTCCCGTGGACCGCGCGACGCTCGAGAGCGGGTTCTGACCGGCGAGCGGCGCGGGCGGCGAGCCGCCCGGTGAGGTATCCTGCGGCTGTGGTGGCCGACGCGCGCGTGGCAGCTCTCGTCGCAGCCTGGCAGGACGCCGATCGCGCGCACGTCCTGGACGGTGCGGACCGGCGCGGCATCGAGCGATCCGATGGCGCGCGCGCCCTCATCGTCGAGCGCGCCATCTCCAGCGCGCCCCTCCACGAGTGGTTCACCGCCTGGCTGCGTTACGGGCGGGCGCTCGCGGAGGAGGACGTGACGACGACCTTGGTCGACGCCACGACCGGATCGCTCGCGACCGTCCTCCCCGAGGTCGCCGCCTTGCCCGCCGGGGGCGCACCGCTCCTCGAGGGGTTCCTCTCCGTCGTGAGGGAACGCGAACGCGCCGCCGCCGATCGTGCATGGGAGCCTCCGCGCTGCGTGGTGCAGACGCGTCATGACGAGGCGGCGGTGTGCCTGCCTCCCTTCGAGGACCGCGAGCAGCTCGCCGACTGGGCCGAAGATGTCGCCCGCGCGCTGGCGAAACGCGGCGTACGGACGGTGATCTGCGAGGAGCCAGGGCCCGCACGAGACGAACTCGGCGGCGCGCTCGCCGCGCGCGGGATCGTCGTGCGCGACGGGCAGAGGTCGGGGATGGAGACCCCGCCGCGGCCCGCGCCGGGGAGGCGAGGGTTTTGGCCGTTCCGTTGACGAGGTTGTCTGGTACAGTCCGGCCGATGCGCCATGCCGTGGGCGGCCTGTTGGGGATCTTCGTCGTCGTCGCCGCATGCGCGTCGCCCCACGAGGAGCGCGTGGAGGTCCGGGTCAGCCCCTCCCTGGTGTTCCCGCGCGGCGTGCTGGACGAAGTCAAGAAGCTCACGGTGACGGTCTTCGATCCCAGCGGCACGGTCTCTTGCGATGCAGCCACGGGCATCGCGACGTCGGACGCGGCCGACAAGCCGATCGCCACGAAGGATCTCCTCGGCACGGGGTGCACGCCGGGCGTGAAGTTCTGCGGCGAGCTGTCGATCGACAAGAGCGAGAAGGATCGCGTCTTTCTCGCCCAGGGGACGTCGGGTGACAAGGTCGTCGCCACGGGGTGCGCCACGGCGAAGGTGAACCAGGACGCGCTGCCGCTCACCATCAAGATGGTGCGCTTCATCACACCGGCCGTGTGCGGTAACGGCGCGGTGGAGGCGACCGAGCAGTGCGAGGGGGACGCCGAGGTCTGCGACGCCGAGTGCCGCTCCGTCGAGCTGCGCCTCTCGGTGGGGAGCGCCGCGGCGAACACGTCGACGGGCAGCGCCGGCGACAAGCGCGACCCCTTCTTCCTCTGGCCCAACCTCGGGGGGGACGCCGGCCGGCTCCTCGCTCTGTTCACGGACAAGACGTCCGGCACCGACGACGTCGCGCTCGCGGTGATGAGCGAGACGATGAAGAAAGGCGACCTGAAAGCCGCCACCAACCCCGTCATCCTGCGGACGTCCAGCATCAACCTCACCAACAAGAACAGCGTCTTCCCGTCGCAGCCCGCACCCTTCGCGCAGGGGGCAGCGAGCGCGGTGCTGTCGGGGACGAACTACGTCATCGTCTTCGAGGACGACGACTCGGGGAACGGGCGTGACATCCACTTCCGCACCGTGGATCCGCAGTTCGTTCTCCTGAGCACGGCGGCGACGGGTGTGAACGGCCCCGGCGGCGCAGGCAAGCTGGGGATCCAGTCCGCGCCCACGATCGCCGTGAACGCGGGCAAGCTCCTCGTCGCGTGGCAGGACGACAGCCCGACCGACAACGGCAAGATCTACGTACGCTCGCTCACGGAGGCGGGCACGGTCGGCGCGGAGACCGAGGTGAGCTCGGGCACCGGCAACAAGCAGGCAGGGCTCGCGCCGATCGCGGGCGGCGGCTTCGTCTGTGTGTGGGAGAGCGCCGGGGACATCAAGCTCCGACCGCTGAAGGCGGACGGCACCCCCGACGGGGCCGAGGTGACGGTCAACGAAAGCACCGCGGGCGTGCAGGAGCGGCCGCGTGTCGCCGGCCTGGGCGACGGACGCTACGCCGTCGTGTGGGCCGACAAGAGCAGCGGGAACTCGGACATCTTCTTCCAGCGCTTCGACGCGAGCGGCAAGAAGGTCGCCGGCGACCAGGGCGCGCCGCTCAACGACGTGGTGAAGGACGGCGACCAGGTGACGCCGGCCATCGCGGGGCTGCCCGCCAAGACGGGATCGTACGCCGTGGCGTGGCTCGACGGCTCGTCGAACCACGTGCGGGGGCGGTTCGTCGGTGGCTCGGGGGGGTTCCTCTTCAACAACGTGACGGGGCAAGCGACGGAGTTCCGCGCGAGCGCCGTCGACGGCCGCGTGCGCGGCAACCCCGTCGTGGCCGCGGGGGGCTCGGGGCCCTTCGTCGCGTTCGGGTGGGAGGACCGGACGAACGGTGGTTCGCCCGGCCCGGGCGTCATCGCGCGCCGCTTCCCGGCGCCGTAGCCCTTCCGGCGCTTCGGCTACTGCACGTTCAGCGTCCCGCCGATGATCCGGTGGTCGGCGTCCGCGGGTCCGCTCTTCACCTTCAGGCGCGTCTCCCCCGAGTACAGACCGAAGTAGATCGTGTACGCGCCAGGGGAGAAGTTGGGCTCGAGCGTGAACTCGTGGTCATCGAGGAGGTAGTCGCCCTCGAGCCAGAGGCTCATGGGGTACTTGCCTTCCATCGGCTTGTGATCCCCGTTGTGACGGCGGTGGAAGCCGTCGATGTGGATGAAGGCCTCCCACTCGGCGCCGACGTTGGCGAGCACCTTGTAGTAGGTCTTCAGGTGGTATTTCTTGCCGGGGCGAACCACCTCGACCTTGCGCGAGGTCGCCGAGTCGACGAGATCGATGCCGAGGACCAGGAGCTTGTCCTCGAGGTTTGCGTCGAGTCGGCGCTGGGGGGTCGGCGGGGCCGCGAGGATGATGCGCCCGAGGGGGTTCTGGTCGCGCTCGCCCTCGGCGAGGGACGACGCGACGAGGAGGATCTGGCTGGACCGGGCGTCGAGGATCGGCAGGTTCTGGCCACGGTGCTTGCCGCGCCAGGTGAAGTTCAGGCGCGCGAGCTCGCCGGACGCGAGCGCGATGAACCGCCGTCCTTCGCCCGCACCGTTCAACCAGTCGAAGGCCTGCTGACTGTCCCGGAACGTGGGCGGCTGGCCGCCCGCGTAGTAGGCCGCCGTGCGGCCACCTACGCCATACAGGCCGAGCGGCTCGCCGGGACGCTTGACCCGCTGGTAGCTCTCGAAGACCTCCTTGGGGGAGAGCTGATTCGCGAGCGCCGGGTAGTAGGACGTGCAGAGGACCCCACCGGTGAACACGCCTGTGAGGACGAGGAACGCCGCACGGCTGCCCCTCAGCAGATCGCCGAGGATGCCGAGCACCAGCATGATCGCGATGCCGGACGGCAGCGCGAGGGCGCACGCGATGAGCGGCTTCGTGCCGTGCTTGTAGAGCGCGACGAAGATCGCGCCTGGCACCTGCAGGTAGAGCAGCGGGAGGAGGACGAGGGCGGTGACCCAGAACGCCTCGCCCTTCGTCGTCCTGAGCTGGCGGACGACCTCCTCGAAGGGCTCGAAGCCCCGCCCCGGCCTCAGGCGCCTGTGGGCGCCACCCCGGAACGCCCACAGCCAGACGTCGCACCAGAAGTACGTCGCGAGGATCGCACCCAGGGGCACGATCGCGGTGATCCACCACGCGTTGAGGACCCCGTCGCGGATCTGACCGGAGAGGGTGGGGAGCCACTTGGCGTGGGTCCGCGTCCCGACCCAGATCGCGAGACCGGCGAGCGAGGCGCCGGCGACCGTGGCGAAGTACGCGAGCGAGAGGAGCCCGTCCCACGCGTCGCGCAGGGAGCGGATGACGCCGAGGTAGCGATCCGGATCGAACGGCGACCGATCGGCGTCGCGCTCGACCCACGTCAAGAAGGCGATGCCGGCGAACCCGACCAGGGCGATCGTCCAGAGCAGGAGCGAGCGCTCCTTGAACGACTCGGGGAAGCTCGCACCCACGACGGAGAAGGCCTGGTAGGCCTTTTCCGGGAACTGGTGGAAATCATGGTGGAAGACGCCCAGGAACACGGCCGTTCCAACCCCGACCGCGATCGACGGGTGGGCTCCGCGCTCGTAGTCGCGTAGGGCGAGGCCGCACGCGGCGGCGAGGATGGCGGGACCGCTGAAGGCGATCAGATCGGTCTTGCTGGCCATCAGGCCGTGGGCGAGGAAGCACACGGCGGCGCCGACGACGATCGCCATGCGGGCTTCGCTCTCGCGCTGGTACGCGAACCCGCGGACACCCACGGGCGCGACGTACAGGCGGCCCATGGCGAACGGGACGAAGGCACTCCACGGCGCGAGGGCGGGCCCGAGGTGGCCGATGAAATAGTCGAAGGTCGGGTAGCGCGACTGGGGCCTGAGCATCGCGCCGACCCACGCGTCGAGATCGCCGGCGCGATCGGCGTGGAGGGCGGTGAGGCCCTTGTAGGCCACGACGACCCCGACCGCGAGCGCCGCGGCGGCGACCGCGTCGGCGGCGAAGAAGCCCTTGCGTGAGCCGCCGGCCATGGCGACCAGCCACGCGGCGCCGACGCCGAGGAGGGGCACCGCGACCCCGAGGAGACCGCCCCTGCTGAACCACCCGCACGCGAGGCCCACGAGCGCGACCAGGAGCCAGCCGAACCGGAGCGGCCGCGCGCCGTCCTCCCGACGATCGAACACGACCACCGCGAGGCCGCCGAACGACATCGAAAGCGCGCTCATCGTCACGATGTCGCCGAGCATCGTCCGCGCGTGCACGAAGTAGAGCGGCATCGTCGTCAGCGCGACCGCGGAGAAGAGGCCCGCGCGGCGATCCACGAGGCGCGCGACCCAGCCGAACGTCGCGAGCACGCCGATCAGGCCCCAAACGGCCAGGGGGAGTCGGCCGGACCACTCGTGCAGCCCGAAGGCGGCGAAGCCCAGCGCGATCGAGGTGAAGGGGAGCTGGGGGCGTCCCAGATCGTTCAGGTGGGGGAGCGAGTTGTCGGCGCCGTCGAGCGCGAGGGTGTCCGCGTGGTGGAGGTTCAGGGCAACCCGACGCGCGAGGTCCGCGACGTTGAGCTCGTGAGGATCCCACAGGCCGCTCCGGGACAGCGGCGGGAGGACCATGAAGAGGAGGATGGGGACCAAGGTCGCGAGCACCAGCGGGAGGCGACCATCCGAGAGGACGCGCGCGAGCCCGGAGGGCGGGAGGGCGGCATCGCGTTTCTCGGCCTCGCCTTGCTCGGGCGCCGCACGGACGGCCGGGGCGGAGTCCTCGGGCGCAGGATCGCGGGTCTCCTCGGCTGCGTGGCCGCTCGTCGTCTCGTCTTTTGCGTCCATCCGGTGATCTGCCGAGGAAATGCGAAGGGAAGGCCCGAGGACCTTTACTTTTTCGAGCGCGCGAGCGCAAGGGCCCCGGTCGCGAGGCCGTCCCGGGAAACGCGCGGCGTGGGCCGCGGGTTTCGCTCCGTCTCGTGGTATGGGTCCGCCGTCCACATGGCGAAGACGTCCCCACGGCCCGGGTCCACCGCGGCGACCCGGCCAGCCCCTCGCGCGGGCAAGATCGCGATCGTCGGGCGGCCGAACGTGGGCAAGAGCACGCTCCTCAATGCCCTGCTCGGGGAGCCTCTGGCGATCACGAGCCACCACCCGCAGACCACACGGGACAGGCTGTGCGGCGTCGTCCGCGGCGAGGGTGTCGAGGTCGTGCTGGTGGACACGCCCGGTATCCACGGCGCGCGGACGCGGCTCGGGACCCGGATGAACGCGCTGGCGCGGGGGAGCCTCGACGCGTGCGACGCGGTGCTGCTGGTCGTGGAGCTCTCCGCGAAGCCCCGGCCGGAGCTCGATCGGGAGGACCGCGCCATCCTCGACGGGATCCCGACCCGCGTACCCGTGGTCCTCGTGCTCAACAAGGTGGACCGCGTGAAGCCCAAGGAGCTCCTCTTCCCGGTGCTCGAGAGCCTCGCGAGGGCGCGCGATTTCGCGGGGATCTTCCCCATCTCCGCGAAGCGGGGGGGCGGGGTGGCGGAGCTCGGGCGCGCGCTCCAGGCGCTCGCGCCCGAGGGGGAGCCGGCGTTCGAGGAGGACGAGATCACGGACCGCCCCCTGCGCTTCTTCGCGAGCGAGTACGTGCGCGAGCAGATCCTCCGCGCCACGCGCCAGGAGGTGCCCCACGGCGTGGCCGTGACGGTGGAATCGTACGACGAGTCGCGCCGCGTCCCGCGCATCGCCCTGGTCGTCCACGTCGACAAGGAGTCCCACAAGCCGATCGTCCTCGGGAGGAAGGGGGCGCGGATGAAGGAGATCGCCACGCTCGCGCGGGCCCGGTTCGAGGAGCTCGCCGGAAAGCAAGTGCACCTCGAGATTCGCGTGAAGGTGACCCCTGGGTGGTACGAGGATCCGAGGCTCCTCGACGAGCTCGGCTACGGGGAGGTGGCGACATGACGAAGCACAGGAGGCCCAGGCCCGCGCGCACGGTGCCCGCGTCGGCGCGGAGGCTGCCCGTCGTGGCCGTCGTCGGGCGCCCGAACGTCGGGAAGTCGACGCTGTTCAACCGCCTCGCACGGCAGAAGCTCGCGATCGTCCACGACGAGCCGGGGGTGACGCGCGATCGGCACTACGCGGAGACGTCGGCGTTCGGCCGGGCCTACACGCTGGTCGACACCGGCGGGTTCGACCCGGAGAGCTCGGATCCCATGAAGGAGGGGATCAACGAGCACGTGAAGGCGGCGATCGCCGAGGCCGACGTGATCGTGTTCGTCACGGACGCGACCGGCGCGCTGACCACGTCGGACCGCGCGGCCGTGGGCCTGCTGCGCCGCGCCGACAAGCCCGTGTTCTTCTGCGCGAACAAGGCCGACTCCCCGAAGGTCGACGCCGAGGCGTCCGAGATGTACCGGCTCGGCGTGAAGGGGCTCTTCTTCGTGAGCGCCCTCCACGGCCGGGGCATCGGCGAGCTCGAGGCGGAGATCGTGGACGCCCTCCCCGTCGCGGACGCGGAGCCCGAGGATGAGGCGGAGGACGACGCGCGCATCACGCGGATCGCCGTGTGCGGGCGGCCGAACGCGGGCAAGTCGAGCCTCTTGAACCGCCTCCTCGGCGACGACCGGATGCTGGTCGACGACCGGCCGGGCACCACCCGCGACGCGATCGACTCGCTCGTCGAGCGGGACGGCAAGACGTACGTCTTCATCGACACGGCCGGGATCCGCAAGAAGGGCAAGGTCACGAAGGCGGGGGACGACATCGAGGGGATGAGCGTCTTCCTCGCGGTGAAGGCGATGGAGCGCGCACACGTCGTCGTCGTGCTCGCGGACGCGAAGGAGGGCGTGGCCGAGCAGGACGCGAAGATCCTGGGCCTCGCCAACGACCGCGGCCGCGCGATGATCGTGGCGCTCAACAAGTGCGACCTCCTGAAGAAGGACGAGCTCGTGCGCGCCGAGGCGCAGGCCCGCGACAAGCTCACGTTCGCACCGTTCGTGAAGATCGTGCGCATCAGCGCGAAGACGGGGCGCGGCGTGCCGGAGCTGCTCCGGGAGATCGACGCGTGCGCCGAGGCGTACCGGAAACGCGTCACGACGGGCGAGCTCAACCGGTTCTTCGAGCAGGTGATCGAGACGCGCTCGCCGCCGACCTCGGGAGGGAAGGCGCCGCGCCTCTACTACGTCACGCAGGCCGAGGCGCGGCCGCCCCTGTTCGTGGTCGTCGCGAGCGCGCCGGACGCGATCCACTTCTCGTACCGGAGGTACGTGGTGAACCAGCTCAGGAAGCGGTTCGGGTTCGAGGGGGTACCGATACGTGTAGTTTACAAGGAGAAGCGGCGAGAGAAGCGGGGCAAGGGCTGAGGCCTTGCCTCTAGATCCCCCCGCTCATGATCCGCTCCGCCACCGCGTCAAGCAGCACGAGATCGTAGACGTCTCGCGCCATCGCCTCGACCTTCACGATCGGCACGCCGGGGTCGACGGCCTGCTCGAGGTAGCGCACGTGCATCGCGTCCAGGGTCGCGAGCTTCACCGCGTCGCCGTGGGCGTGGGCGATGCGCGTCTCCGCGTCGTCGTCGAGGGCGAGTTTCTTCGCCTTGAGGGCCGCCTTCACCTCCTCGGGGCTCGGGGTGCCCGGGAACGGCGGCGGGACGTGGAAACGGTTCACGACGAAGGCGCCGCGCGGCATGTCGTGCTCGACGAGGCGCTCGGAGAAGAAGAGGACCTCGCGGATGCTCGGAGGCGCGGGCGACGTCACGAGGACGAAGCTCACCTTCTCGGAGCGGATCTCCTTCTTCACGCGCTCGGCGCGCTCCTTGAAGCCGCCGAAGAGGTCGTTCAGTTCGCGCACGAACTCGGCCATCGCCTCGAGGAAGCCGCCCCCCGTGATCTTGCTGATCCCCTTGAGCACGGCGGCGGCGGAGCGCGCGAGGAGGTTGAGCGAGAACTTGCCCGACGACTCGAACGACTCGACGAACCAGTTGATGGCGGCCGAGTCGAGGGCGGCCACCATGCGCTCCGGCGCGTCGAGGAAGTCGAGCGCGTTCGCGGTCGGCGGCGTGTCGAGGATGATGAGATCGTACGCGGGGTCGTTGCTGACGGCGACGAGCTTCTCCATCGCCATGTACTCCTGGGTCCCGGCGAGCGAGGTCGACACGTACTGGTACAGCTTGTTGGCGAGGAGCTTCTCGGCCTTGGCGGGGGACGAGGAGTACTTGACGACGATCTCGTCGAACGTGCGCTTCGTGTCGAGCATCATCGCCGTGAGCTCGCCCTCGAGCGCGATGCCCGCCTTCTCGAAGCGCGCCTTGTCCACGAGGGCGGCCTCGGACTTCATCTCGGAGAGGCCGAGGCTCTCCGCGAGGCGACGCGCGGGATCGATCGTGAGGCAGAGCACGCGGCGCCCGCGCTTCGCGGCGGCGACGGCAAGGGCGGCGGCGGTCGTCGTCTTCCCGACGCCGCCAGCCCCCGCCGTGATGAGCACCCGGCGAGACATGCAGAGCTCCGCGATGGTCTCGAACCGGGGCATGGACCTCGGGCTTGTAGCACGGAGACCCTGCTCGGGGGCAGCCCCGCCACATCCCGCTGTTCTGACGGCGTGCCTCTCGCGTGACCGATGCGCCCGGCGGTGGGGCGCCCCCTCGCGCGATCACCCCATGTCCTCGTATTCCCCTTCCGCGAGGTTGTCGAAGCGGGTGTACTGCTGGTCGAAGCGGACCCGCGCCGTGCCGGTCGGGCCGTTTCGCTGCTTGGCGATGATGAGCTCGGCCACGTTGGGCTCGGCGGACTCCTCGCGGTTGTAATAGTCGTCGCGGTAGATGAAGACGATGTTGTCGGCGTCCTGCTCGATGGCGCCGGACTCTCGGAGGTCGGAGATCATGGGGCGCTTCGACTTCTCGCTGCGCGTCTCGACGGCGCGGTTGAGCTGCGAGAGCGCCACGACGGGTACCTTGAGCTCCTTGGCGAGGCCCTTCAATCCTCGGGAGATCTCGCTGATCTCCTGCTCGCGCGACTGGGCGCCGTCGCGGCCCTTCATGAGCTGGAGGTAGTCCACGACGACACAGCCGATGCGGCGCGTGCGGCGGCCTGACGCGTCATACTGGTCGAACTCGGACTGGAGGCGACGCACCTTGGCGCGGAGGTCCATGATGCTGAGCGTCGACGAGTCGTCGATCCAGATCGGCAGGCTGCCCAGGAAGGACGCCGCCTGCGTGAGCCGCGTCCAGTCCTGCGGCGTGAGGTGACCCGTCCGCATCTTGCCGACGTCGACCCTCCCCTCAGAGCAGACCATGCGGTTCGCGATCTGCTCCCGCGGCATCTCGAGCGAGAAGACGACGACGCCGACCCCCCCCTCCTCCGAGCGCTGGTTCGGATCGGTCGCGGACTCGCGCGACTTCGGGCTGGCCGCGTTGACTGCGACGTTGAGGACGAAGCTCGTCTTGCCCATGCCGGGGCGCGCCGCAACGATCGTGAGGTCGCCGTCGTGGAGGCCGGCCGTGCGACGATCGTAGCGCTCGAAGCCCGTGGAGACACCCGTGATGCGATCGCCGCGCTTCACCGCCTCGGTGAGCGTGGTGAACGACTTGATCATCACGTCCTTGAGCTTCTCGACCGTGTTGCCCTGCGCGCCGGCGCGGGCGATGTTGTAGATCGCTTGCTCGGCCTGGTCGATGAACTGCTGGGCCTCGCCGTAGTCGGAGTAACCCTGGCCGGTGACGCGCTGGCACGTCAGGATGAGCTGCCGGATGCGGAACTTCTCGAGCACCACGTGCCCGTACGCGGCCACGTTCATGATCGCGGGGGCGGCGTTCAGGATCTCCGTGAGGTAGCCCATGCCACCGACCTGCGCGAGGCGCTCGCGGGACTTGAGCCAGGAGGCCACCTGCACGTTGTCGATGGGCTGGTGTGCCGCGGCGAGCTCCACGCACGCCTCGAAGATGCGGCGGTGGGCCTCGGCGTAGAAGTGCTCGGGCCGGAGGAAGTCGACCACCTTGTCGAAGGCGTCGGGGTCGATCATCACCGAGGACAGGACTGCCGCCTCCGCGTCGAGATCGTGCGGCGGCACCTTGCCGTCGACCGGCATGGGGTTGTTGTCCACCGGTTTCCGACCGAAAGACCGCATGTTGTCCACAGTTCCCTCCTTCAAAACGGCGAAGCGCCCTGGTCCACGGCAGGACCAGAGCGCCTCGTTCTCACGACAGCGGGTGTTGTCACCCGCGATCTACCACGACTTCACTTCTTGATCACCTCGACCTTGAGGGTCGCGTCCACGCCGGGCATGAGGTGAACCGCGAGCTCGACCAGGCCGAGCACCTTGAGGGGCTCGGGCAGCGTCATCTTGCGGCGATCGAAGTTCGACAGGCCGGCCGCGCGGACGGCGTTCTCGATGTCCTTCGCGGTCACCGATCCGAAGAGGCGGTCCTCCTCGCCGACGGGGCGCGCGATCTTGACGTGGAGCCCCTTGATCTTCTCGGCGAGATCCTGGGACTCCTTCTTGTTCTTCTCGGCGCGCGCGAGGGCCACGGCCTTCTCGTGCTCGAGGCGGTTGACCTGCGCGGCGGTCGCCGGGACGGCGAGCTGGCGGGGCAACAGGTAGTTGCGGGCGTAGCCGGGGCGGACCCGGACGAGCTCGCCGCTCTTGCCGACGTTCGAGACGTCGGACTGCAGGATCACCTGGATGGTAGCGGGCATGGTGGTCGTCCTCCTCAGCCGCCGCTGATGGTGAAGGGGAGGAGCGCGATGTTCCGCGCCCGCTTGATCGCGAGCGTCACCTTGCGCTGGTGGCGGGCGCAGTTGCCGCTGATCCGGCGCGGGACGACCTTGCCCCGCTCGCTGATGAAGTACTTCAGCGCCTGCGGGTCCTTGTAGTCGATGGCCAGCGCCTTGTCCGCGCAGTACTTGCAGACGCGCTTCTTGCCGCCGCGGCGGCGGCCGGGCGCGTCCTGGTTGAGGTCCGGCGTGCGGCCGAAGTCCTTGTCATCATCCATCATCACGTTCGACATGGTTCATCACGAGGAGCGCAGGGCGCTCACTCGTCCTCCTTCACGGGCCGGGCGCTGGTCGCGGGGTCCTCTTCCTCCTCGGGCTCGACGAAGTCCTCCTCGTGCGAGCGCTCGGGGCGTGGGCGACGCTCCTCGGCCTGGACGTCGAGACCGAGCTGCTTCTCGCGGGACTCGACCTCGTCGGGCTCGCTGCCGAGGTCGAGGCGCTGGAACTTGACCTCCTCGGGGTCGACGGTGACGGTGGCGATGTCGATCGCGTCGCCGGTCTGCACCGTCTGGAACTTGAGGACGGCGTCCTGGAGCTTGAGGTTGCGCTCCAGCTCCGAGACGAGCGGGCCGCGACCGACGTACTTGACGTAGACGTAGACGCCCTTGCGCTGCTTGGCGACCGGGTACGCGAGGCGGCGGCGGCCCCACTGCTCGACCTTCACGAGCTTGCCGGCGTCGCGCGCGATGACCTCGGCGACGCGGCCTTGGACCTTGTCGGCGGAGTCCGCGTCGACGTCGGAGCGAAGGATGTAGATGGTCTCGTACTCCTTCGACTTGAGGGTGTGGGTGGTTTCCATGCTTCTCCGTGGGTTGCGCGCTCGGTGCCGTGAAGAGCCTGTCGGCCCTCGCGGGGGGAGCGCTTAGCCCGTGGGACAGGTGCCCACGAGCGGGGGCGGGCTACTTACCACACAGCGGCGCCCCTCAAGCGGGATTTCTTGGTTTCGCGTTCCGGATTGGGGCCTTCGGGTTCACCGCGTTCATGGCGGCGGGCGCGCCCTCGCGGACGACGCGCTCGAGCGCGCGGACCGCCTTCTCGACGATGTCGGGGACGGTGGCGCGCTCGACCGGGTCGAAGTCGGAGAGCACGAAATCGGCCACGTCCCCCTTCCATCCGGGCGGGGGACGGCCCACGCCGACGCGGACGCGGGCGAAGTCCGGGCTGCCGAGACGCTCGATGATGCTCCGGAGGCCGTTGTGCCCAGCGTGACCGCCGCCGACCTTCACGCGGACCTCGCCGAAGGGCAGGTCGAGCTCGTCGTGGACCACGACCACATCGCCCACCGCGACCTTGTGGAATGACTGTGCAGGTTGCACGCAGTTGCCGGAGTCGTTCATGAAGGTCATCGGCTTCAGCACGACGACGTCGGCGCCCCACGCCGACCCCTTCGTGAAGACGCCCGAGAACTTCTCCCGAAAATCGGGGAGCCCGGTCGCGCGCGCGACCTCGTCCGCGACGAAGAAGCCGACGTTGTGGCGGTTCTTCTCGTACTTTCGCCCCGGGTTTCCGAGGCCCACCAGCAGGATCAAACGCCCTACTTCTTCTTGGCGTCCTTGGCGTCCTTGGCCGGCGCGGCGGCCTTGGCGTCCTTCGCGCCGGCGGCGGGCGCGGCGGCGGCGGCCGTGGCTGCGGCGGCC